>NZ_WWHX01000919.1 GCF_009862125.1 Streptomyces sp. SID5910 | reverse complement strand
ATGTCGTCGGCGCAGTGGATGAGGGCGGCCTCGACGGCGCGCATCGTGTCGAGGATGTGGAGCCGGACCGGGGTGGGCCGGTCGCCGAGCTGCATCGGGTCCCGCTCCAGGGCGCGGAGGTGGGCGGCCTGGTGGCGTTCGTACTCCAGTTGCTCGGCGTCGGCCTGGTCGAGGCGGGCGAGGTAGCCGCGGAGTCCGGCGCCGAAGCCGTCGTGGAGGGCGGGTGCGGCGATGGCTTCGCGGAGGTCGCTCCAGTGGATCGCGATCGAGCGGAGGTGGGTGGCGGTGGTGGTCATCGGGGCTCCATGGTGCTGGTGGGGCGGCGTATCGTGATGGCCACCGGATGGGGCGTGCCTGGCCTGGGGAGGTCGAGTAGGCGCGCCCCTTCGTCGTAGGTCAGCAGAAGTCGATCTCCGCGTTGGCCCACTTCACGCAGTACGCGTAGCGGCCGACGATGACGGCGAGGCCGATCGTGACGCGGCTGAACTGGTTCTCGTACCGGTTCCACGTGGCGCGCGGCTTGCCGGAGAGGTCGTCGGCGATGCGGTAGCGGTAGAACTTGGGCCGGTGGTACTTGGCGTGGTGGCTGATCTCTCGGCCGAGGTCGTCGAAGTTCTGTCCGAGCATGGTCACTTCTCCGTGGTCTGGTCGGCGGGCTGGACGCGGTCGTTCGTGCACTGGTGCGGGGTCCCGGCGGTCCACCACTGACCCCAGAGGCGGCAGCCGTCGCAGTGCTCCCAGCCCTCGGCCTTGATCTCGTGGTGCCGGTACGGGGTGCCGTCGGGGTGAGTGGGGCGCTCCCGCTGCTCGCGGGCGGGCGGCTGGATGGCGTCGTGGAGTTCGGCAAGGCGGCCGTCCCACCAGCGGGCGAGGGGCGCGCCAAGCGGGGGCGGTCCGGCCGCGACCCACTGCTCGTGGAGGGTGATGACGCGGGTGACGGTGTCCTCGGCGGACCGGTGCAGGGCGGAGACGACGCGGACGGTGGTCTCCAGGTCGGTCGTTTCGGTCGCTGCCGGGGCGGGCTCGTCGAGCGCGGCGAGGACTGCGTCAGCCACGGCCTGACGGACGCTGAGGGGGAGCCACTGGTCGTGGGCTGAGAGCGCGGGGCCGACAGCGTTGAAGGCACGAGCGCGTCGCTTCTGGTCGGTCATCGGGTCCTCCGTGTGGCGCGCGCGGCGGCGCGTCGGGTGGTTCGGTTCGGTCGGGGGGCGGGCGTTTCGTCGTCCACCAGCTGCTCGACGCGCACCAGCCGGGTCTCCCACGCGGCCCCGGGACGCGGCTTGTGCTCGCCCCGGGGCGTGCTGCTCGGCCCGGTCACACCACGCTCCGGTGGTCGCGCATCGGGCACGTCTCGTCGTGCTGCCAGCCGCACGACGTCCACCAGCGTTCGCAGCAGCCGGTGTCGAGCTGCTCGCGGGGGTTTGGTGGCGGGAGGAGTACGGCGTCGGCGTCGGCCGCGTCCTCCAGCTGCGTGTGCCGGGCCTGCTGGCGGTGGTCTTCGTGGGTGTAGGAGGCGGCGACGGTGAGGAAGATGCCGGCGGCGAGGAGTCCGGGCAGGGCGAGGAGGGGGTGGTGGGTGGCGGAGTAGGCGGCGCTGGCGGCTGGGATGGTGGCGGCGATGCGGCAGGCGCGGGCGGTGCGCTGGGCTGGGGTCACCGGGTGCCTTTCGGGGTGGGGCCCCGGCCGTGGTGGCCGGGGCGGTGGTTAGGCGGCTTCGTTGTAGCGGGTGAGGGTGCGGGCGGCTCGGCGTGTGAGGGCCCAGGAGGGGCGCGGGCGGCGCCGGGTGCGTGCGAGGCGCAAGAGGGCGCGTGAGGCCCGTCTGACGGCCCGCACGGTGGCGATGAGGGTGACGGCGACCGTGTACAGGGCGGCGGTTGTGGCGGCGGCGAGGATGAGTAGCCAGGCGAGGAACGTCCAGCCGAGGGTGATGAGGGTGTCGAGGGCTTCGGCGATCACGACGGCTGCGCCCCGTCCTGCCGCGCCCCGGCGGCGGGCCCGTTGGGGCACTCGGGGAGGTGACGGCCGAGGCCGGTACGGAGCACACCGCACGAGCACTTGGCGGCGGGCTGCTCGGTGGTCAGGCGGCGCAGCGAGACGAGGGCGGCCTGCTCCTCGGCGGTGTACTTGCCCGTGTCCCACATCCGCAGCTGCGCCTGGTTGAGGGCGTAGTCGAGCATGGTGCGCTCGGTGGGGCTGAGCGTGGTGGCCTGCGTCTCGGCGGCTGCCGTCTCGGCGGCCACGCGCCGCAGCTCGGCGTCGGCGAGAGCGAGCAGCCAGCGCCGCACGCCCTCGGCAGCCGACGAGTGGACGTTCAGGTGCGCACCGTTGGCTGCGTCGCGGAAGGCAGCGGCCCGGACGGCGGCCCGGTCGGTGGTCGCGGGCAGGACGGCCAGCACCGCGTCGGCGCGGCTGTACGCGTTCGCGCGCACGGTCTCCAGGATGCCGCCGTGCTCGGGGCCCTTGCCGCGGTACGTCCAGGCGATGAGCGCCTCGGCGATGCGGTCACGGAGCGCGGTCTGGTCGGCGGGCGGCAGCGGCACAGCCGAGGCGGGACGGTACGTCGCGCAGTCGCACGAGTAGCACTCACCGCCGTTCGGCTCATGCTCCGGCTCAATGTGCCCGCATCCGCAGGGCGTGTACTCCGGGCCACGGTCGGCGGTGGTCTGGTCGGTCATCGGGTTCTCCTGGTGGGTGTGGTGGACTCGGGGCACCGGCCGCCCCGCAACTCGACTGCGGGGCGGCCGGCCTGCGGTCAGTGGCCGATCTGCCCGGACGGGTACAGGTACGCCCGCCCGTCCTCGCCGCGGTTCACGCCGCCGACGGCGCCGCAGTCACCGCACTGCACCCGGCGACCGGGCGCGGCCGGGATGACCTCCTCAGCGGCCGGCTCCTCGGCCGTGATCGCGTTGAGCATCTTGGCGGCCTCGGCGACCAGCTCGGGGTAGTGGTCGAGGCCGTCTTCCTCGCCGCACTCGTAGCCCTTGTGGATGTCGTAGTCGACCTCGTTGACGAGGGCGCGGACGAACAGGTCGAGGCCGCGCGGGGTGAGGCGGTAGGTGGTGGGCTGGTCGGTCATGTTCGCTCCTGTGGTGGGCGTGTTGGGTGGTGGTCGTTTGTGTGCGGGTCTGGGTGTAACCGGATGACCGCGGTCAGGCGGCGCCGTGGTGTTCGTCCGTCTGGTGTCCGTGGTCGGGTCTGTCGGGGTGGCTGCCGGTTTCGGGGTCGCATCCGAGGTGGGTGTCGTATCCGCGGTCTCGGCGGTAGCCGGTGAGGGGGGTTTCGCAGACGGTGCAGAGGGGGGTTTCTGTGGCTTCTGGAGCCTGCGTGGCGGCTTCCCCTTCCCCCACCCCCCTCTTGTTAGAGGGGGGAGGGGGTGGGGAACCTGGGTTCCCCGTGGGTTCCCCCGGGGTTCCCGGGGAATGTTTGACCTGGGGTTTTGCGGTTCCCCCTTGATCGTTTGGGGATTCCCCCGGGGAACCTGTTTCGGGGAGGGTCGGGGGAACCTCGCGGGGAACCCTGTTTGTCCTGTTTTTCCTGGCTCGGACGGCGGCCTCGATCTTCTCCTTGCGGGCGGGGATGTTGGCGTTCGCGAGGGCCGCCTTCGTGCGGGGGTTGCCGGCGTCGTCGGGAAGTCCCAGGCGGTCGATCTGGGCGATGAGCCAGTCGACGGAGCCCTCGGCGGGTTCGATCTGCTCGTGCTCCATGAGGACGTGGCGGGTGGCGCCGGGCAGGTAGTGGTTGCCGTCTCTGCGGGCCTGGCGCAGCAGGACGAAGGAGTCAGGTCCGATGCCGGTGCGGGTGTGGGTGCGCTTGAGGGTGAGGGTGCCGCCGCCGTGGGCGCGGAGCTCCCAGACGTGGTCGACGTCCTGGGTCTTGGCGGAGGAGCCGCGAGCGCCGCGTTCGCCGTCCTTGCCCATGTGGTCGAGACGGATGGAGGCGATGCCGGCGCGCTTGAGCGGCAGCAGGGTGTGCCGGTAGAGGCTCAGCCAGGTGTCGGCGTCGTTCTCGGGACCGGAGATGAACCGGGAGACGGTGTCGAGGCAGACGACTTGGGCTTCGGCATCGCCGACCATGGCGAGGAGGTCGGTGCCGCCGCCTGCGGTGTCGAGGGGGCGGATCGGAGGGAAGCTGGCGTAGGTGAGCAGGCCCATACGGCCGGGCCCGGCGCCGTACGACAGGAACCGTTCCTGGATGTCGGCGTGGCCGTTCTCGGCGTCCACGTACAGCACCGAGATGGGGGCCTGGGGGCGGTCGCCGAGGAAGGACTGGCCGCTGGCCATGCGCCACAGCCACTCCTGGACGAGGAGGCTCTTGCCGGCCTTGCCGTCGCCGACGACGGTGATCTGCTGGCCGGGCGCCATGAGTTGGCCGGGCAGGAGCTGGACGTTGCCGAAGTCGGTGGCGAAGTGCTCGTTCCAGTCGAGGAACGCGGCGGTCAGGTGGGAGGGGCCCTGGCCGGCGGTGGTGCGGCGTTCTTCCTGCTGGCGGTGGCTGTCGGTGAGCTTGTCGAGTTCCTCGGCGGTGGCCCCGGCGAGGATGGCGGCCTTGACCTTGTTGGCGTACTCGTCGTGTCGTCGGATGCGGGCGACGTCGGCGATGCGTTCGGCGAACGCGGGCGCCATGACGCCGGGGACGGTCTCGTAGCCGAGGCGGAGGATGAGGTCGCCGCCGGCGACTTCGCGGAGCCGCTTCAGCTTCTCCAGCTCGGCGCGGACGGTGACGGGGTGGAGCTGCTTGTTCTCGGCAACCATGCCGGTGACGGCGTCCCAGATGGCGCGGTGGCCGGGCTGGTAGATGTCCTCGCGGGTGATGAGCCGCGCGCATTCCAGGTAGGCGGCGCGGTCGTTCATGATGACGCCGGCGACGTAGTCCTCGGCCTCGGCGTCGTGGGGGGCTGTGCGTGTGAGGCCGTCCTGATCCGCCGAGGGGTGCGGGATGCGGCGGACGTTGTCCACGGGGCGGTCTCCTCAGAAGAGCGGTTGGCGCGGGCACTTGTGGGTGGTGAGGTGCTGGTGGGGGCAGTCCGGCGGGTGGCGGCCGTGGGTCCAGCGGAGCCTCGGGGCCCGGTAGGGGAGGCGGGGCAGGCACCAGACGAGGTCGTTCGGTGTCCGGTCCTTCAGCGCCTCGCCGTAGGGCAGTTGGGCGTCGGCCGGCGGGAGGGTGACGGTCGCGCGGACAGCGGCGGTGTCACCCACCCACTGGGTGAGGAGGGGCTGGCCGCAGCCGGGGCAGCGGGAGTCGGCGCCGCCCCGACTACGGCCGGCCATCAGGCCGCGGTCCCGTTCATGACCGCCGTGTCGATCTGCTCGCCGATGGCCTTGACGACGTCCGCGAAGGCGGTCGTCCGGATCTCGTCGGGCCGCTCCAGCTTGTAGCCGAGGCGGAGCCCGTTCTGCCCGATGCGGTAGCGGAGGCGGGCGGTGAGCCGGTAGCCGTCGCTGCCGTCGAACGGCACGAGGCCGATGGTGAAGGTCTCGGGGACGGTGAGCTGGCCCTTCTGCCCGGCCTTGGTGGTGGCGGTCTCGACGTACTGGAACTGCCGCTGCCCGGAGGAGAGTCGGGTGGCGGACTGGAAGTCGACCTTCTGTGCGGCCTGGAAGGACTGGGCGATCTCCAGCATGTCCGCGGCGGACGGCTCCAGGAGCTCAGGGAGGTGGTCCTCCAGGAACTCGGCGAACGTCTCCTGGTCGAGGAGCTGGCCGTCGAGGTGCAGCCACTGCTTCCAGGCGGTGGTCTCGCGGAGGGCGAGGTGGAGGCGGTGGCCTCCCCAGCGGGCGGTGCCGGGGGTGTGGGCGTCGAGGACGGCGGTGACGGTGAGGCGGTCGCTGTCGGCGTAGACCTCGGAGTTGTCGTCGTGGTGCTTGTCCCAGTAGGTGAGGAAGGACTGGGCGTCGCGGACGGTGGTGGTGCCGGTCTTGCGGCTGAGGACCCCGGTGTGGTCAGGGCCGGTGAGGTCGACGGTCTGGACGCGGCCGTCGGCGGTGGCGACGAGGTAGATGCTGCCGGGCTCGACCTGCTTGGGGGCGAGGGCCTGTTGGGCGAGGGCGGCGACGGCGGGCACGTTGGTGTCGGTGGTCGTCATGGTCAGGCGTCCTTGAAGGTGTCGGTGGAGGGGGCATTGCGGAACTCGATGGCCATCTGGCGGGGGTCCTCGCGGACCGGGAGGCCCTCGTCGTCGAGGAAGTAGAGGGACTTGACCGGGGTGGGCTTGGGGGCCTTGACCGCGGACTCGACGCCGATGGGCAGGGGCGCGCTGTCGACGCCGTTGGCAGGCGGTTCGACGACGATGGTGATGACCATCGACCCCTTCTTGCCGTGGGTGCGGACGGCGTCGAGGAGGGTGTGGAACTCGGCGGAGAGTTCCTCTTCGGTGCGGCCGTTGAGGTGGGAGGCGAGGAAGGCGGCGACGGGGGCCTGCTGGATCTCGCCGGTCTCGGTGTTCGCGGTCATCGCTGGGTGGTGCCTTTCTGGATGTGGTGCTGCGGGTCTCGGGTCTGGAGGTCGACCTGCCGGCCGTTGATGCAGTGCCGCCACCAGCCGGGGTGCCCGGGGATTCGGACGGGCGGCCAGTCGGGCGTTGCGATCACGTCCCGGGGCGGTTCACGGGCGGTGTCGGAGTCGCTCATGCGGCTGCTCCTCGTTTCGTCGGGCGGCAGACGGCCCGGTGGGCTGTGGTGGGGTTGTCGCGGAGGAAGTCGGTGACCTTCTCGCGGCCGGCGATGCGGCGGTGGGTGCCGCAGGCCGTGCACAGGAAGTCGGCGATGGGGGTCTGGTCCCAGTCGGTGCGGCGGATCTGGAGGTCGCCGAGCCAGCCGGTCACGTCGCGGCCTGCTTCCGTACGCGGCGCCGCCTCGGCAGGCCGCGGGGCTTCTCGTCGGGGTCGTCGATGTCGTCCCAGGCGAGCGCCGACACCCAGCCGTTCTGCGCGGCGATGGTGCGGGTCCGCTTCGACGGGCCGGGCTTCAGCGCCCGCTCGCGGAAGATCCGGTCGACGGCTTCGGCCTGCCCGCGGGGGATCCGCTTGCGGCGGCCGACGACGATCTCCGTGACCTGTGTGCCGCGGATCCCGGCCTCTTCGGCGACGTGCGCCATGGGCCAGCCCATGACGGCGAGGGCTTCGAGGCGACGGCGGGTGCCGACGGCGGGGACGCGGTTGGGTACGTCGTCGGGGCGGAGCGCGAGGATCGAGCGGGCGGTGCGCTGGTGCACGTTGGCGACGGCACTGTGGATGATGTTGTGGATGGTGCGGCGGTCGACGCCGGCTGTGTCGGCGATCTCGGGGTTGGTCCAGCCGTGTTTCTTCAGGGTGTGGATGTGCTGGAGGACGGGTTCGGTGGGGGTGCAGCCGGGGATGCCGCGGAGGCGGCGGAGGCGGGCGGCCTTTTCTCGGCGGGCGACGTAGGTGGACATCAGGCCGCCACCTCCGCGCGGTGGAGGCTGGCGCGGAGCCGCTCACCGATCCACTCCCCGACCTGCGGCGAGACGGCGTTGCCGAACCCGTCGACCTGGTTGCGGGCGGTGCCCCAGACCTTGAAGGTGCCGCGGTAGTCACCGAAGTTCACGTCGAAGCCGCAGCCGCGGCCGATCTCGTACTCCCGCATCATGCGGAAGTAGCATTCCTCCAGCGGGAGGTCGGCGAGCGCGGCCTGCCACTGCGCGGTGAGCAGCGCGGTGGTGTCGGCGGCGGTGATGGTGCCGAGCGGGTCGGTCAGCGGGTGCGGTGCGGTCCCGTGGCCGGGGCTGGTGCCGTTCTGCTTGTACCAGCCGGCGGCCGTGAGCAGGCCGGGGATCTGGTCCGAGGTGAAGGCGGGCATCGCCTCGGTGTGCATCGTGGGCACGGTGTGCTTCCGGTACGGGACGACGCCGGACGACACGACGGCGAGGGTCTCCGACCCGACCTGGGTGGGCAGCGGCTCGTGGCCGCTGCGCGGGGCGCCCTGGTAGTTGTCCACGGCCAGCGCCACCGGCGGAGTGATCAGCCCCGTGGTGTTCGTGGCGGTCTGGGCCCACAGCGGCTGATCGAAGCCGCGGCTACGGCAGTCGGACCCGGGCCGCTCGAAGGTGTTCCCCGCGGCCGCCATGAGCGCGCCGGTCGACAGGATCGACGTCTCCTGCTGGCTGGTCTGCGTCGCCAGCGGCTGCCACGGGTGCTTCTCGATGCCGTGCACGCCCTTCGCGGGCATGAACACGGCGGGGAAGTCAGCGAAGCGCTGGCGGCAGCGTTCGGCCCGGGCCATCGTCGACCGAGCGAGCGGGCCGACGAAGCCGTCCTTGAACGTCTTGACCGGCTTGTCGCCGATGCGAACGCCGAGGTCGGTCAGGTCGAGGGCGGCCAGTGACGGCGTCATCGGCGGCACGACCTGGCGGCGGCAGGAGGGGCAGCGGTAGTCGTACTGCTTGCCGTACTCCACCAGCCCGGACGCTGGGATGCCGGTGCGCCAGGTCCACACGGCTTCGACGTCCTTGTCGCAGCGGTGGCAGCGGGAGACCGGCCGGTGCTCCAGGTCCGGGGCGGGCAGGGACTTGTCCCAGAACACCCAGTAGCCGCGGTTCCTCGATTGCGGGACGCCGAAGAACTGGGAGTTGAAGAAGCAGACCGCGCCGTCGTAGCCGAGCAGGTCGAACTGTTTGAGCCACCACCGGTAGGTGCTGCCGTCGCCGATCTTTGGGCGGCCGGGGATGGCCGGGCCCCACGATTGGAGGCCGGTCGTGCACTCGATGAGGATCAGCCAGGGGTGGTGCTTGGCGGCGTAGTGCAGGACGCAGTTGGCCGTGGCGCGGTCGCGTTCGGAGCGGGTGACGCGGGCCTCGTAGTCGGGGTCCTCCAGGTCGAACAGGGTCCCGCCCTGCTCGTACGCCTTGATCGTGTTGGCCTGGCTGTGGTTGACGCAGCTCACGCCGGCGGCGAGGAGGTCGGCCCGGGGGAGGTCGCGGGCGGAGTGGTAGTCCGCGGCCTCGGGGTTGACCAGGTCGGCGATCCAGTGTTCGGCGTCGGGGTGGTTGGCCTCGTGGACCTGGACCTTGTAGGCGTTGTGGTTCGCGGCCATGATCGTGGTGAATCCGGCGCGGCGGATGCCCTCGGTGAGGCCGCCGAAGCCGCTGAAGAGGTCGACGGCGGTGTACTCGTCGTGGCGGAAGCGGCGCCGCCGGGTGGCGGGCCGGTGGGTGGCGGTGCTGGGGTTCTTCATCATCGGGCCACCGCCGGGAGGTTGTGCCACTCCACCCCGCGCAGCGCCGACTCCGCCCACGCCTTCGGCACCTCAGCCAAGACGTGGCCGAGGGAGTGGAGACCGAGAGCCAGGAGGATGTACGCGTCGCTCTGGTCGTAGCGGTGCTTGCCCTCGGTCAGCAGCCCGTACCGCTCGTGGACGGCGTCGCGGACCATGCCCTTGCCGACCTCGTACCGCTTGTTCTTCGGGACGCCGGCCGGGACGGGCCGCTTCTTGCCGGTGGCGTACTCGTTGCGTGCCTGGGGGTTGATGACGGCGTAGGGGATGCCGCGCTTCCAGAGGTCCTGGCGGATCATCCACCGCATGGCGGCGAGGGCGTCGGCGCCGGTGTTGTTCTTGGAGTAGGCGGGGCCTTCGAGGACGACGTAGTCGGCGTTCCGGTAGAAGGAGGCGCAGCCGTCGAGCTGTCGGGCGAAGCGCTCGTGAAGGTTCTTGGCGGGGGCGTGGACGTAGTCGGTCCAGCCGATGCCCGCGACGCCGGTGACGGTGGTGGCGGCGTCGAGGGCGATGAGGAGTGGTGGCCGGGGCCCGACCGCCGTGGTGGCGGCCGGCGCCTCGGTGGTGACGTCGAAGAGGGTGCTCACTGGGCGCCGCCGTCCTGGCGTGCCTGCCACTGCTGCTCAGTCAGGTAGCCCTCGGCCTGCTTCCGCTGCCGGTACTTCTCGTTCTGGTAGGTGTTCTGCGCCAAGCGGCACGGCTCGCACAGGGGCTCTCGGCGGTAGTAGTGCTGGCGGGCACCCTTGTAGGTGCCGTGGGCGATGGGCTTGAGCTGACTGCCGCTGCGGGGCCGCTTGAGGCCGATGGCGTCGATGAGCTGGTCGAGTTCGGCGTCGGTGAGTTCAGACACTGGGGGCCTCCTCTCGGGTGGTGTCGGGCAGGCGGCATTCGGTGCAGACCGAGCCGCCGAGGCGGAGGTGGAGCTGGAGGGTGGGCCGGTCTTCGGCCGGGCAGTACGCCTCGAAGGCGTCGAGGGCCTCGACCGGGCGGAGCAACTGCTCCTCGGCGGCGGGGCGGGTGGCGCGGTGCCGGCCGGTCGGGAGCAGTGCCCGGTAGATGAGGCTGGCCCCGGCGCCGACGGTGCAGGCGGCGCCGGTCATGGCGTAGGCGAAGCTGCTCACGACGTGGCCCCCGGGGTCGGCCGCTCGAAGCCGGGCTGCCACGGTCCGCTGTCCCGGATGTGGCCGCCGTGCGGCATGCCCACGGCGTCGTCCAGGCGGTTCTGCAACCGGTCGGCGCGGCGGGTCGCGGCCCACGTCGCGTTCATCCAGCGGGCGCAGGCGCGCAGGGCCCGGTCCAGGCGACGCTCCAGGTCGGCCGCGTACTCCGGGTCCGACTCGGTCAGCGCGCTGTTCCGCTTGCCGAGTTCCTCGACCCGGCCGACCAGACGCCGGTTGGCGGCGTCGGCCTCAGCGAACTGGCGGGCGCTGGCCCGTGCCACAGCTCGGAACGCGTCCCGTTCGGCGCGCGCGTTGTCGCGCTGCTCGATAGCAACCGTGATCTTCGCGCGGAGGCCGGCGGTCTCCCGCTCGAAGCGGCGGCGGGTGATGAGTCCGAACATCACTGGTCCTCCGAGCTCTCAGCCGGGACCAGACGCAGCGGCCACGTCCCGTCGATGACGGCCTTCGGGTCGTGCTTCTCACCGGCCTTCGCCGGGTTCCGCAGCCACGCCTGGTACGAGGCCGCGTCCTCGCGCGCCCACACCACCTGGCGGCGGTGCAGCTCCTCGACGTCCACGAACGCCAAGTCGTTGAACCGGTCGTACGGTCCGCGCCGGTTCCGCAGCTGGTGCACCCACGCGGGCCGGTCCTCCGGCCGGGTGTGCGCGATCGCCCCGATGCGGTAGGCGGCGCGCGCCGACTGGAGGGCGTCGTACTCGGCGCCGTGCGCAGCCGCCTCGTCCCACGGCAGGCCGTACGTTTCGGCGGTGGTCCGCATCTGGTACGGGCCCTGCGTCTCCGACACCCGCTTGCGGTAGGGGGCGGCGTGCCGGTCGAGGGTCATGGTGTCGATGACCCGGGTCAGCGGCTGCCGGACGATGCCTTCGAGGCTGTCGCCGAGGTGGCGGCGGCACTCCCGGTCGAGGAGATTGAGGTCGTAGCCGCCGAGGTTGTGTCCGACCAGCGGCACGCCGCCGGCCACAACCTCAGCGACGGACTTCGCGATCTCCGGCACGGCCTGCTCGGCCGGGGTGCCGTGCTCGGCGAGGTGCTCGTCGGTCAGCTTGTGCACGGCGATCGCGCCGGGCTCCTGGGCGATGCCGGGGTTGACGAGCCAGGTGCGGGTGTCGGTGGCCAGGCTGCCGCCGACGAGGATGAGGGCGCAGGAGACGATGCGGGCCGTCTCCGGGTCCTTGCCGGACGACTCGAAGTCCAGGGCGGCCATGCGCTGCACGTGCCACGGGGCGCTCACTGGCCACCGCCGGTGCGCTCGCCGTAGATCCGCCGGCCGAGAGCGTCGAGCGTTTCCTGCTTACCCGTCTCGTTGGCGACCTTCGCACCGAGCATCCGTAGGTTGGACAGCTCGTAGCTGATCTGCTGCAACCGGCCCGGGGACGTCTTCGGGTTGAGGATCTCGTCGCGGTACGACTCCGCCGAGCGGGCCGGGGCGTCGTTGCCGCGCTCGATGCGGTCGGCGTCGGGGTCCTTGTCATGGGTCGGGGTGAGGCCGAAGCCGAGGAGCAGCGTCCGCAGCGCGACGGACTGCGCCTTGGTCGTGGCCTTGTCGGCGGTGTCGAGGGCCTCGCCCATCGTCTGGAGGGTGAGCGTGTCACCCATCGGCCCCATGATCGTCCAGGTGACGAGGACGGAGCACTCCCGCATCTTGGTGCCCTTGGCGGTGGTCTTCTCCCCGTAGCTGGCCTCGACCTTGGAGGACAGGACGTTCACGCCGTGCTTCAGCGTGACCGGTCCGAAGACGTTGACGACGGTGTCGACGCCACGGAAGTTGAAGCGGGTGCCCGCCTGGTTGTACTGCTGGTCCTTGCTGATGGCGCGGATGTCGCGGCGGACGCGGAGCCAGGCGACGCCGACAGGGACCTGGTCGGGGTCGTCTTCGCCGGGCTCGTAGTCGGCCATCGGGTCCGGCGGGGGGTTGTACTCGTCGGCGGGCGGCGCGTCCTCGGCCGGGCCCGCGTCGGTGTCGGCGCGGCCGGCAGCAGCGGCGGCCCGCTCAGCGATCGTGGTCATACGGCGTGCTCCTCACGGACAGAGCGGGGAATGGTCAGGCGCCGGGACACGCGGTCCTCGACGCAGTCGGCGTAGGCGTCGGGCCAGCGCTCGGCGAGCCGCTTCACGTCGCAGTGCTCGCGGGTCGTCTCGTCGAGGGAGAAGTACGGCTTGTCGAGGACCGTGGCGGCCTCGGCGTCGCCGAGCCCGGCGAGGATCCGGACCTTCGCGGCCTTCTTCCGGCGCTCGGCGGCGACGACGTCCTGGTGCGCGTCGAGGTACTCCTCGACGGCCTCCTGCGTGTCGACGTCCCGGGTGATATCCACGGTCCCGTCGCGCTCCGGGTGGAGTCGGCCGTACAGGTCGAGGAGGACGTCCGGGTCGGCGTCCTGCGCGAGGACCGGCGGGCGCCGCTCGGTGATCTGCTGCCAGGCGAGTTCGCCCGCGGCCCGCAGGTCGGCGACGAGCTGGGCGTGGTCCTTCACGCGGATGACGTACTGCCGGTAGTCGTTGCCGCCGATGAGGACGGCGGCGTGGACGTGGTCGAAGCCGCACACGTCGGCCTGCCACAGCGTCTGCACCAGGACGTCGTCAGCGACGCCGGCGCGGAACGCAGAGGCCTTCATCTTGTCGCGGCACTTGATCTCTACCGCGCAGCGCTCGTCGGCCTCCGCGAGCGGGCACTTCAGGACGCGTCGGTCGAGGGTGCACATCTGCCACGGCCGGTCGGTGTTCTGGACGAGGCCGACGCGGCGGACCACCGACCTGTTGCGGCGGGCCCATTCGCGGGCGACGGTCTCCTCGAACGCGCGGCCCCAGAGGGCGGGTTCGGAGTCGTCGGACTCCAGCGGCAGGCCACCGGTCTTGTCGTGCCACACGGAGAGGGCGTTGCCGTAGCGGCTGATGCCGAGGATGGCGGCGATGTCGCTGGAACCGATGCCAGAGCGGCGGGCGGTGAGCCACTGTTCGCGGTCAGCGTCGGCGGGAAGGATGAGTCGGCCGGTCGGGGTGACCCGGCGGCCGGCGGCCGGGGCCGTGGTGGCCCCAGCCTGCGCGGTCGTCGTCGTCATCGGGCGTCGGCCTCCGTCCGCGGCTTCGGCGCGTGGAGCAGGCCGAGGCCGATCGCGAGGAGCACTGCGTGAGGCCCGGACTTCGCGCCGAGCTTCTTGTAGAGCGCCCGGCGGTGGGACTTGATGGTGTGCTCGGTGCGGCAGATGCGTCGTCCGGTTTCCTTGGCGTCCTCTCCGGAGGCGAGGCCGACGAGCGCGCCGAACTCGGCGTCGGTGAGGTGGACCTGGCGGGACTGGCCGCGGTTGGCGTAGATCGCGAGGTGGTTGGTGAGGGTGTCGGCCTGCTTCACGCTGAGCGGCAGGTCGTACTTTTCGGCTGCGGTGAGGACGTGCTCCCGCAGGTCGGTGACGGTGATCATCGGTCCCCCGTGTGCTGGGTGGCGAGGTGGTACGTGATGCGGCCGTCGGGGCCCGGGCTGACGGCGAGGAGTCCGGCGCGGGCGAGGCTCCGCAGCGTCTTCCGCGTCGTGTTCCGGCGGGCGGTGGGCCAGGGACTGCCGGCCATGAGCTGCTCGGCCAGGCCCGTGGTGACGGGGCGGCCGTGCTCGCGGACGGCGGCGTACAGGTACTCGCGGCGGGTGGAGAGTTCAGCCACGGCCGCCTCCCGACCGGGCGACGCTGAACCAGCGCACGCCCTTGTCGTCGTGCTGCACGAGGGCGCCGGAGTCGCGGAGGACCGCGAGGTCGTGGCGGGCGGCGCGGACGCCGAGCCCGGTGTAGCCGTTGCCCTCGTACCAGCGGGCGACGGAGCCGGACTTCCACCGGCCGCCCGCGCTGATGGCGTGGAGGAGGTGGGCGCGGCGGGTGGTGTCCGCCGCCAGCGTCGCGGGCGGGGCGTCCTCGTCCTCTCCGGGCTGTCCGGCGGCGAGCCACTCGACGTACCGGGCGAGGATCGTGCCCTCATCCTCGTCGCCGTCCCAGCGGTTGGGGTCGGCCATGGTGGCCTCGATCGCGGTCACGAGGGCTCGGTATGCCTGCGCGTCGAGGACGAGGGTGGAGGGGTTGAGGTCGTCGCCGAGGATCTCGCGGCGGATCTCGGCGCGGTGTTCGTCGATGGCGTCGCGGTAGTGGCCGGTGCCGAGGAAGGCACGGACGGCGCCTCGGTCGACCTTGGAGGCGAGCGTCTCGATCGCCTCGGCCTGGAGGGCGTGCTGCTTGCTGCCGGTGGTGCGGTACTCGCGGGCCTTTTTCGCCAGCCAGTCGACGGTCTCGACCTTGGCCTCGGCGAGGATCTCGGCACGGTAGGCGTCGAGCTTGCGCTGCGCCATCGCGCGGTTGCCGTCCTCGTGGACCTTGCCGACCATCGCGAACAGGTACAGGTCGTCGCGGGCGCTCATGCGGCAGCACCACCCTCGCGGCGCTGCGCCGGAATCGACGCCACCGGAGCAGCCGGGGCCAGCGCCCGCAGACGGTCCGCGAGCGCGGCCACCGCGTCGCCGTACACCGGCACCTCGAACCCGACCGCCGCGAGCAGCTGCTCCAGCAGCAGCGACTCCGGCGCGTACCCGTCGTGCCCGGCGGACGCAGCCCGGTCGTCCGCGTACTGAAGCAGCAGCGCGAGCAACTCCCCGTCGTCCGCGATCGTCGTCAGCGCCGCGGCAAGCACGTGCTCCAGGTCGAGCATCACGCCGGTCGGAATCCGGCGGACGTAGATCCGCGCGGGCCCGGTCACGGCCGGCCGCCGGAAGATGCGGTGCAGGTACAAGCGGATGCGGTTCATCGGGCGACCTCCGTCACCTTCGTCATGGGGCCGAAGTCACGGGCGACGGCGGTGGCGTCCTCGCAGTGGCGGACGATGCTCGGGCCCGTCTGCGGGGTCTCCTCATCGCCGCGCTTGACGTGGAGGAACTCGTCGATGCCGCCGAGGTACTTCCAGGTGTCGCCGTAGCTGTCGAGGTAGTGGGCGTCGGCCTGGAACTCGTTGCCGTCGGCGTCGAGGTGGCCGGTCGCGGTGGTCTGTTCGTTCACCGAGCACCTCCGTGGTGGCGGTGGATCAGGTGGGAGAGGAGGGAGGGGAGGTCGCTCGCGCAGAAGCCGACCCACACGAGACCGACGGCGGTGGCCCAGATCAGCCACAGGAGGACGTTCACTCGTCGGCCTCCGCGTCGTACTCGGAGGGGACCTCCAGGGGCGTCACTACGTAGCCCGTGCAGTTCTGGGTGGGCACGTCATCGCCGTCGCAGTACTCGACGTCGAAGAACGTCAGCTCCTCGGGGCTCCACGGGTCGCTGTCCTCGGGGACCCAGCTGATGAGGCCCGTGGCACCCTCACGGCGGGCCAGCGTCACGCAATGCTCGTGAGCCGCGTCGATGGTGCTGTAGTGGCCGAGGATGATTCCGGAGTCCGGGTGCTCGGCGCGGTAGACGGTGCCCCGCGCGGCCTCCAACTCGGTGACCCGGTCCCCGCCGCGCATCGACTCCCACAAGCCGAGCACCGCCGGGATCGCCGTCTCCAGGTAGCCCCAGTCCCAGTAGCCCTGGAAGTACCCACCCGACGACAGGCACTTGGCCGGCCACGCGTCACAGGCACACAGGTCCTCGTGCACCAAGTCGTTCACCGCGCGGTTCCCCGAGGCGGCGAGGGCGTCGAGCTGAGCCTCGTGCAGCGCGATCGGCCGAACGACGGGCCCCGGGTCCACCGGCATCGGCAGCACATCCGCCGACCCGACGATCCCGCGGCCGGCCAGCTCGTCGAGCGTCGCCATCACGAACTCGGGGCACGAGCAGACGTCGGCCAGCGCGTACAGGGCGATCCCGCCCTCCGTCACCGTGCGACGCGTCCAGCAGGCGCCGTCCTTGGTGTTGACCACCAGCGGGGCGCTCATGCCGCCACCGCCTCAGCGGCCACCGGCAGCGACACGGTGATGACCACCGGCACGTCCCGCCACACCGACGACAACCGGTGCGCCCGCACCTCCTGCCGCTGGTCCACGTACGTGTTCTCCGCCGCCCGGATGGTGCCACCGAGCACCGCGGCGTACTCGGCCAGCGCCTGCATGCCCGCGCCGTACACGAAGCCACGCAGCTCCGGCATCACCGAGCTCATCGACCACTCGGTGGCGGGCAGTTCGGGGTGCTCCGTGAGGAGCTGCACCAGCGCGGTCGCGGGACCGAGCTGCGGGATAGGCTGGGTCTTCAAGGTGACCTTCCTTCGATGGTTGGTGTGGTCGCCGAGTCGGGGTCCGTCCGTGGCCGGGTAAGCAGCGGGCGGGCCTTCGGCGTTGATGGGGTCAGGCGGCCTGCGCGGCCGGCCTCACCGAGCGGATCGCGCGGGCCGAGGCGAACGTCGCCCGCAGCTGCTCGCGCTGCTCCACGCGGAGCGGCGGCGCCGCATCCACCTCTCGGCGGGCGGCCTCAATGACGGCCGGGCCAAGGATTCGAGCGGCCTCAGCGCGGGTCACGCGGGCACCGCCGCCATGTGAAAGGGCGGCTCGGCCGGCGCCTGGACAGTGCGGCCGGTGTGCTGCCAGAGGACGAGGAGGTCGACTCCAAGCCGTCTGGCAATTGCCACGGCCTCGTCGTAGAGCGAGGTCTTACGCCGTCCGTTGCGCAGCGCGTCGATCTTTGAGGGGTGGCAGTTGGCCGCGTCGGCGAGGTCGCGGACGCTGACGGGCTGGCCGTCGCCGTCGCGCTTCATGAGCAGGACCAGCAGCTCAGGGCTTACGAGGACCATGGGGTTCTGCTGAGCGCGCATGTGTTTCACCTCCGTAGACGCTGTGTGCGTTTCCGTGAACAAGGACGACAGTACACATGCGTAGACGTCTTGTCTACGTAAACGCACAGGCAGTCAAAAATGAGTCATCACGCCCGCGGGGGATGGCGCGCGCGCCCTGTTTCCGTAGACACTTTGTGTCGGGGGGCAAACGGTTGTGCCCTCTGACCTGCGTTTTTCTCGATGATCGCCAGGCGTAACGTAGACATCAGGCGTCACGGACAGAGGTGAGAGGGCACAATGCACGCCATGGCAGAGCAAGGGCGGCGAACGGACTTCAGTGATCTCCTACGGGAGCGGCGTACCGAGCTTGGCGTGAGCCTGCGGGACATGGCGGAGCGCTGCATTGACCCGCAGAGGAGCGGCGAGCAGGCCAAGTTCGGCTGGCTCTCCAAGGTCGAGCGAGGCGAGTCGGTCGACCCTCCCAAGGAGGAGCGGCTCCGGGCGCTCGCTGCCGGCTATCAGATTCCGCTCGCGGTCCTTCAGGCCGCAGCCACTCGTCAGTTCTTCGGCTACGACCCGGCCGGTGATGCCTCGGTGGTCTGGAGTGGGGACCGTACGACCCGGCTTATCGTGGCGCGGGCGGAGGAGATGAACGAGAAGGACCGCCAGGAGCTGGCGGAGATCGCTGAGGTGATGGCGCGGAGGCGTGCGCAGCGTAATAGCCCTGGCCAGGGCAACTCGGACGATTAGTACGACTTTCTATTACTCAGTGATTCGCTCTGGTCACAGCCTGATCGGTATGGCACGGTGGTGATCCGCCTGGGGGGCGCAAACGGATCATTCCGCATGCATGTTCGAACACTAGAACGAATGTGCGCGTGGTTGTACCTGGGGAGGCATTGCGATGGCGGACGGGGAGAACACGGAGTCACGCGGCAAACCGAGTGACGCGCATGTACCCGTGGCGGACAGTTCTGAACCCGGCGATGTGCGAATCGACATCGAGCTGCGCGACGGTCTCCCCGGCGGGAGGGCCTTCATCGCGGTCGAGCAGGAGGGCGCGGTCACCTGGCTCGCCGACCGGCGCAAGGTACCTGCGCAGGTGATCGGCGATCTCCTGACCGAGATGCGTGGCATGGTCCGCAAGAAAGGCTGGGTCCAGAACTGGCCCGGCGCCAGTTAGACCCGACGCGCGACCCGGAAGCCGCAGGCCGTCCACCTGCGGCTTTATTACTGTCTTTCATCAGGCTTCGATCTCGCGGTGGCCGCAGCCGTGCTCGGTGCCGCCGAGCGGATCGACCCGCGCGTGCTGGCCGACATCCTGATGATCGGCGAGCTGGGCCTCGACGGACGGGTGCGGCCGGTGCGGGGCATCCTGCCGGCGGTGCTGGCCGCGGCGGAGGCCGGGTACGAGCAGGTGGTCGTGCCCGAGTGCGCCGCCGCCGAGGCGTCCCTGGTGCCCGGCGTGTCCGTCCTCGGCGTGCGCAGCCTGCGCCAGCTGATCGCCGTCCTCGCCGACGAACCCGTGCCGGAGGAGGAGCAGGACCGGCAGGGCGGGCCCGACCCGCTCATGGCCGGCCTGCGCATGCCCGGCACCGGCGCGGCCACGGGCATGCACAGCATGGGCGCCGCCCAGTACGACCAGGGCCATGATCTCGCCGACGTCGTCGGCCAGACCTCGGCGCGTACGGCCGTGGAGGTCGCCGCGGCCGGTGGACACCACCTGTTCCTGGAGGGGCCGCCCGGCGCAGGCAAGACCATGCTCGCCGAGCGGCTGCCCGCGATCCTGCCCCGGCTGGGCCGGGCGGAGTCCCTGGAGGTCACCGCGGTGCACTCGGTGGCGGGCCTGCTGCCGCCTGGCAAACCCCTCATCGACGTCGCCCCCTACTGCGCGCCGCACCACTCCGCCACGATGCAGGCCCTCGTCGGCGGCGGGCCCGGCGTGGCACGGCCCGGTGCCGTGTCCCTCGCACACCGGGGCGTTCTCTTCCTGGACGAGACCCCCGAGTTCAGCAGCCATGCCCTCGACGCGCTGCGCCAGCCGCTGGAGGCCGGGCACGTCGTCATCGCGCGCAGTGCGGGCGTGGTGCGGTTCCCGGCGCGCTTCCTGATGGTGCTGGCCGCCAACCCCTGTCCGTGCGGGCGCTTCTCGCAGAAGGACGACCTGTGCGAGTGCTCGCCCGCGTCGATCCGCCGCTACCAGGCCAGGCTGTCCGGCCCGCTGCTCGACCGCGTCGACCTCCGCGTCGAGGTGGACCGGGTCACACGCAGGGAGCTCGCGGGGGAGGGTGCCCGGGGGGACTCCACCGCGACGGTCGCCGACCGGGTACGGGGGGCGCGCGAACGGGCCGCCGACCGGTTCGTCGGCACCCCGTGGCGCTCCAACAGCGAGGTGCCCGGACGGGAGCTGCGCAGCCGCTGGTACGCCGCGCCCGGCGCCCTGGAGGACGCCGAGCGCTGCCTCGAACGGGGCGTGCTCACCGCGCGGGGCCTCGACCGGGTCCTGCGCGTCGCCTGGACGGTCGCGGACCTCGTCGGCCACGACCGCCCCGACGCGAGGGACGTCGCACTCGCGCTGCAACTGCGCACGGGGGTGCCGCGAGGCGTTCCCATGGCGCTGGGGGCGCTGACGTGAACGGGGGGTTCGGAGAGGTGGCGAGCGGGAGCTGCTGCGCCGGCCCGGGTGGTGACGGTGCGGCCGTGGGTGGGGGTGCGGGCGGTGACCGGGTCTTCGGTGACGGCGGAGGCGCGGGAGGTGGCCGGGCCTTGGGAGCTGGCGGAGGCGCGGGT
>NZ_WWHX01000918.1 GCF_009862125.1 Streptomyces sp. SID5910 | reverse complement strand
GGGGCGGCACGGGTGGGCGCAGCGGCACCCGTTCCGGCCCCGGCGCCGGTGTCGCCCCTGCGGCGCCCCCGGAGGGCCGGCGCACGCGAGAACGTGACTCGACGCCCCCTCAGGCGGGCGGCGGAAAGTCGCCAGCGCGGCCGGCGCGGGCCCGCGTCACCGCGGCAGCGGACAGGCACGTCAGGGCCGCTGAAGACAGCAGCGTCCGGACGACGTTCCACGCGACCCACGGGTCCTCGAACCGTTCCCGCAGCACCGCCGGGTCGCCCGCCCCCGCCAGCCCGTCGTTGAGCGGGACGTTGCACGCCACCGTCACCAGGAAGGCCGCCACGGCCGCCACCGCGCCCGCCCACGCCCACCGGCGCCCCGGCGAGCCCCGCAGCCGCCACGCCGCCACCCCCGCGAGCACCGGCGCCGCCATGAAGACCAGCAGGAACACCGGGTTCTGGATCACGTCGTTGACGTCCCGCATCACGTCCACGTACACCCGGTCGTCACTGCGCGCCAGCGCCGGCATCACCGCGCAGGCGAAGACGTAGAACGTCCCCGCCATCAGCCCCGCGGCGACCGTCGCCGCGACCAGCACCCCCGTAGTGGCCCGCGACCGCCGTCCGCCGCCGGTCCCCGCCCCGTCCATCGACCGCACTCCGTCTGCCATGCGTCCAGTCAACGCACGCCCGCACGCGACGGACATGGCCCGGACGCGCGGGCGCATGCGCGAGCGTCCAGGCACGGGCGGTACGAGGGGTTCCGGGCACGGGAGCGGGCAGGCACTGTAGAGGGAGCGGTCCACCTGCTCCCCTTCCCTAGGCGGTGACAGGAACATGGCACTGGGTACGGTGACAGACCCGTACGAGCTGCGGTTCGACACCGGGCGGGTCTGTCTGGACCTCCTCGCCACCACCCACCCCGTCGAACGGCTCGACTCCGTCGCGGCGTTGCGCGCCTGGATCACCGGCTCCGGCATCGTCCCGCCGGGCACACCCCTGGCCCACGCCGACGGCTCCTGGCTGGCCGGCTTCCGCGAACTGCGCTGCCAGACCGCCCGCCTGGTGCGCGCCCGCGCCCTCCGCGCCCCCGGCCCGGCCCCCGGCGGCTCCTACGACCTCGCGCTCGCCCGCGTCAACGACCTCGCTCGCGCCGCACCCCCCGCGCCCCGCGCGGTACGCGGCGAGGACGGCGCGCTGGTACGGGAGCTGACGGCCCCTCCGGAGTGCGCCGCGCTGCTCGCCGCGCTCGCCCGGGACGCCGTGGAACTGCTCACCGACCCCGTCGCACGGGCGAGCCTGCGCCAGTGCGCGGGCGACAACTGCCCCATCGTGTACGTCGACACCTCCCGCGGCCGCCGCAGACGCTGGTGCTCCAGCGAGATCTGCGGCAACCGCGAACGCGTCGCCCGGCACCGCCGCCGCGCGGCCCTCA
>NZ_WWHX01000917.1 GCF_009862125.1 Streptomyces sp. SID5910 | reverse complement strand
CCTGCGGGACGGGTCCACGCCCGACGGCGCCACACCCGGCCCCTCCGGCGACGGCACCACCCGCGACGAGGCGCGCGGCGGCACGGCAGGCGACCGCGACCCCGGCGACGACCGGGCGACGCACGGCGCTGACGGCGCGGACGGACGCCGGCGCGAACTCGCCGCGTACTGCCATGACGTGAGCGCCGGCAAGACACTCGACGACGCCCGCCGGCGCGCGCTGAGGGAGGCGGCCGGCGGCAGCGCACGGGTGGAGGCGTACTGCCGCAGCGTCCTCGCCGACCCGAATGCCGCGAGCCGGGACCGGACCGGCGCCGGGGAGGCCGTGGAGGGCGCCCTCGGCGGTTCGGCGGGCGACGGCCGGCCCCGCAAGGGCACCGGCGGCGACGGCGACAGGACGGACAAGGGCGGCAAGAGCGACAAGGGCGACCGGGGCGACAAGGGCGGCAAGGACCGGAGCGGCGACGACGACGAGCAGGGCGACGGGAAGCGGGGCGACGACGACGGGGACGAGGACGACGGCCCCCGCACAACCCCCCGCGCCCACGGCACCCCGGCGCTGCGGCCCGCCCACACCACGGGCGCGCCCACGAGCCTCCTGCCCCTGCCGGGCCGGCTCCCGCAGCACGACCCACAGGACGTTCCACGACTTGGCAAGACCGCCTGACCTGCGTCTTCGCGGCCGGACGGAAATTCTTCCGCCGTGGGTGTGACACTTTCGGCGGCCCGGGCGCAGTACTGAGTGAGCCGACTGGTCATCGGCTTTCCGCACTGAGCCGGGGTTCCCCCCGTACCTACGGCTCGTGCACCTCGGCGCGGGCGGGACACGTTCCCCCGGTCCCGCCCGCGCCCCATCCGCCACCTCGCCGTCTCACCGGTAGACGACGACCTTGTCGCCGTTGCGCACCCGTGCGTACAGGTCGGCGATCGCGCCCTCGTCCCGCACGTTGACGCACCCGTGCGAGGCCCCCGCGTAGCCGCGGGCGGCGAAGTCGTAGGAGTAGTGCACCGCCTGGCCGCCGCTGAAGAACATCGCGTACGGCATCGGCGCGTGGTAGAGCGTCGACCAGTGGTGGCGGGACTTCCAGTAGACGTGGAAGACGCCCTCCCGGGTCGGCGTGTACTGGGAGCCGAACCGCACCGCCAGCGTCGACAGCGTCCGCCCGTCGACCATCCAGCGCAGCGTCCGGCTCGACTTGCTGATGCACAGCACCCGCCCGGTCAGACAGCGCGGGTCGGGTGCGGCGGCCGGCTGCCCGCCCATCGCGTACAGCTGCCACTTGCCCGGCTCGCGCGTCATCGCCACCAGCCGCTGCCAGGTGACGGTGTCGGTGCGGCCTGTCCGGGGCAGTCCGCGCTTGCGCTGGAAGCCGCTCACCGCGCGCTCGGTCGGGGCGTCGTACGTCCCCGTCGGGCCGCCGGCGAACC
>NZ_WWHX01000916.1 GCF_009862125.1 Streptomyces sp. SID5910 | reverse complement strand
AGGGGCGCGGGGAACTGCGCGACCAGCCCCCGACACCCCGCACCCGACACACAACCCCCGACACCCCGCCCCTCACACCGAAGGCAACGCCTCCGCCACCTTTGGCCAATACCTCACCACCGCCTCCTCCACCCGCGGCAGCGCCCGCTGCCCCGCCAGCGCCAGCGCGATCGCCGCGGCCACCCCCGCCCACGCGACCGGCCCCAGCGGCGTACAGCCGAACAGCTGACTCGCCCCCGGCGTCTGCACCAGCAGCACCAGCGCCGCCGCAGAACCGACGGACGTCACCTGCACCAGCCGGCTCCCCCGCCGGTCCGCGAGCGTCTGCGCCAGCTGCGTACCCACCACCGCGCACAGCGCCATCGTCGTCGAACGCCGCGCCGTGCCCGGCGTGAAGCGGCCGAACAGCCACGCCGCCGTCGCCCCCAGTGCCGTCGTCAGCGCCCGGTGCCGGATCTGCCGGATCAGCGGCGCACCCAGCACCGCCGTACCGAGCGGCGCGCCCGCGTCGTCCTTCTCCTGCTCCGCGTCCCCCGTCTCCGTCACCGCCACGGCCATCGCCGGGAACAGGTCGGTGAACAGGTTGACCAGCAGCATCTGGCGGGTGGACAGCGGGGCGGCGCCCCCCAGCACCGTGCCGAGGATGCCGAAGCCGACCTCGCCCGCGTTGCCGCCGATCAGGATGGCGATGGCGTCGGCGACGCTGTGCCACAGCGCCCGGCCCTCCCGCACCGCCTCCACCAGCACCAGCAGGTCGTCGCCCGTGACGACCAGGTCCGCGGCGTTGCGCGCGGCGGCCGAGCCGCGGGCGCTGATGCCGACGCCGATGTCGGCGGCACGGATCGCCGCGGCGTCGTTCGCGCCGTCGCCGACCATGCCGACGACCCGCCCGGCGTCCCGCAGCGACTCCACGACCTGGAGCTTCTGCTCCGGCGCCACCCGGGCCACCACGTCCGCGTCGCGCAGCATCCGGGAGCGCGCCCTGCGGTCGGCCGCGGCCAGCTCGTCCCCGGTGACCACGACCGCGTCCTCGGGCCAGCCCAGGTCGACGGCGATGGCGCGGGCGGTCCCCGGATGGTCGCCGGTCAGGACCACGGGCCGTACGCCCGCCTCGCGCAGCCCGCGCACCAGCGCCGGGGACGTCTCGCGCGCCACGTCGGCCAGCGCGAGGAGCCCGGTGAACTCCAGCCCGGACAGCGGCTGTTCGAGTACGTCGGCCGCCCGCTCCCCCTTCCCGAGCGGCCTGCTCGCCACCGCGATGATGCGCAGCCCGGCACGGGCCAGGTCGTGCGCCGCCTCGGAGGCGTGCGACGGCGGGCCGGCGCAGGCGGGCAGCACGGTCTCGGGGGCGCCCTTGACCACCAGCACCGGCGTGCCGTCCCCGTCCCGGCCGACGGCGGCGGCGTAGCCGCGGGAGGTCTCGAAGGGCAGGCCCTCGTCCTGCGTCCACTCGGGGTCGGGCCCGGCGGCGTCGAGGACGGCCTCGTCGGTGGCGTGGGTGGGGCGGGCGCCGTCGCCGTTCAGCCGGGGGCAGGCGCGGGCGGCGACCCGTACGGTGCCGGCGGCGTCCGGGTCGCCCGCCTTGCGGACGGTGCCGTCGGTGCCCGCGACCCGGGTGAGGCGCAGCTTGTTCTCGGTGAGCGTGCA
>NZ_WWHX01000915.1 GCF_009862125.1 Streptomyces sp. SID5910 | reverse complement strand
GTGCCGCCCCAGCGGCACGACTGCCCGCAGCTAAGTGGGGGGCGTGGCGGGCACGACTGCCCGCAGCTACGGCTCGCCCGGTACTCCGCCACCTCTCAGCGCAGCTCCGCGCGGAATGTCGCCGGGGTCTGGTCCGTGTGTTGGTGGAAGAACTTGGAGAAGTTGGCCGCGTCCGGGAAGCCGACCGCCGCACCGACCCGGGCGATCGGCAGGTCGGTGTGCGCGAGGAGCCGCTTGGCCTCCAGCACCACCCGCTTGTCGATGAAGCCCTTGGGCGTCTCGCCGGTCGCGGCGCGCACCGCGCGGACGAGGGTGCGGCGGGAGTAACCGAGCGCGTCGGCGTAGGCGCTGACGCTGTGGTTGGTGGCGAAGTCCCGTTCGACCGCGTTCCGGAAGAGCGTGAAGGTGGTGTCCCCCGGCGCGTCCGCCTGCCCGCACCCCTGCCGCGCCTCCCGCGCCGCGCCGGCCGCGAGATGCGCGAGGCGCAGCAGGAACGCGGTGAGCGTGTGGCGCAGTACGGCGGTGTGCAGGCTGAGCGGGAGGGTGGTGGCGTCCTCGTACTCGCGTCGCAGCTGGTCGAGCGAGGCGGTCAGCGCGGCGAGCCGGGCCTCGTCGGGGCGGAGCAGGGGCGGCAGGTCGTAGCGGTAGAGACCGGTGGCCTCCACGGTGGCGCGGGGCAGGAAGCCGGGCTGCATGGTCAGCACCGTTCCGCGGTACTCGCTGTCGGGCGAGAAGCGGTGGACCTGGCCGGGACGGATCCACAGCAGATCGCCGGCCGTCGCCTCGTACTCGGCGAAGTCGATCATGTGACGGACCGGTCCGCCGGTGAAGAGCATGACGACGTGGAAGTCGATGCGGTGTACGCGGTGCAGCGGGGCATGCGCACGCCAGGTGCGGCCGGTGCCCATGGGGCCGACCTGCATGCCGACGCCGAGGAGGCTGAGATCGACCGGGAAGGGGAAGGTTCTGATCCCGTCGCCGCCATCGCCGTCGCCGTGTTGGGTGTGTTCGTCCGCCATGTCCTTCTCGCGCCGTGCCGCCCGTGCGCCATGACGCCGGGCCGTGTCCCAGTTTCACCACAGGCTGGCACACCACGACCTTCACTCTCAAAAGTCAGACTTTTAAGTTTGAACGCGTCAGACCAGGTACTTCGCTCCGATCGAGGATTTCTTGAAGATGAGCACGCAGACAACGGACAGCTTCGAATGGACCGAACTCGACCGGCGTGCCGTCGACACCGCCCGCGTTCTGGCGGCCGATGCCGTGCAGAAGGTGGGCAACGGCCACCCGGGCACGGCCATGGCCCTCGCCCCGGCGGCGTACACGATCTTTCAGAAGGTGATGCGTCATGACCCCGCGGACCCGGAGTGGACCGGCCGTGACCGCTTCGTCCTGTCCCCCGGCCACACCTCGCTGACCCTCTACACCCAGCTGTACCTCGCCGGGTACGAGCTGGAGCTGGACGACCTCAAGGCGTTCCGCACGCAGGGCTCGAAGACGCCGGGCCATCCGGAGTACGGGCACACCGCGGGCGTGGAGACCACCACGGGACCGCTCGGCCAGGGCGTCGCCAACGCGGTGGGCATGGCGATGGCCGCCCGCTACGAGCGCGGC
>NZ_WWHX01000093.1 GCF_009862125.1 Streptomyces sp. SID5910 | reverse complement strand
TGGCCCGGACCTGCTGGCGGCCGGTGTCGGCCCCGCCCTCGCCGCCGCCTCCACCGCCGCCGCCCTGACCGCCGCGGCCCTGGACGGCGCCTCGTACGGCCTGGTCGTCTCGGCCGGCATCGGCGGCGGCTTCGCGCCCGGCGCGCCCGTCGGCTCCCTAGTCGTCGCCGACGAGATCACCGCCGCCGACCTGGGCGCCGAGACCGCCGACGGCTTCCTGCCGGTGACCGAGCTCGGCTTCGGCACCGTCACCCACCGCCCGCCCGCCGGGCTCGTCACCGCCGTCGCCGACGCGACCGGCGCCCGCCCCGGCACCGTCCTGACCGGCTCCACCGTCACCGGCACCGCCGAACGCGCCGCGCTGCTGCGCGCCCGCCACCCGCGTGCCCTCGCCGAGGCCATGGAGGGCTTCGGCGTCGCCGAGGCCGCCGCCGCGCACGGGGTGCCCGTGCTGGAACTGCGCGCGGTCTCCAACCCGGTCGGCCCCCGCGACCGCGCCGCGTGGCGCATCGGCGACGCGCTCACGGCCCTCACCGACGCCTTCGGGAAGCTCGCACCCGTCCTCACGAGTTGGAACCCACATGACGACTGAGCCCCTGCACATCGCGTACTCGCCCTGCCCGAACGACACGTTCGTCTTCGACGCCCTGGCCCACGGCCGCGTCCCCGGCGCCCCCGCCCTCGACGTGACGTTCGCCGACATCGACATCACCAACGGCATGGCCGAGCGCGGCGAATTCGACGTGCTGAAGGTGTCGTACGCGGTGCTGCCGTACGTCCTCGGCGAGTACGCCCTGCTGCCGTGCGGCGGCGCGCTGGGCCGGGGCTGCGGGCCGCTGGTGCTGACCCGGGAGGCCGACGCCGATCTGCGCGGCCGCACCGTCGCGGTGCCGAGCGAGACGTCGACGGCGTACCTGCTGTTCCGTCTCTGGGCGGCGGACACCGTGCCCGGCGGGGTCGGCGAGATCGTCGTCATGCCGTTCCACGAGATCATGCCGGCCGTGCGGGACGGGAAGGTCGACGCGGGTCTCGTGATCCACGAGGCGCGCTTCACGTACCGGAACTACGGGCTGCACAAGCTCGCCGACATGGGCGAGCACTGGGAGCACACCACCGGGCTGCCGATCCCGCTCGGCGCGATCATCGCCAGGCGGTCGCTGGGCGAGGAGACGCTGACCCGGCTCGCCGAGTCCGTGCGCGCCTCGGTCCGCGCGGCCTGGGACGACCCGGAGGCGTCCCGGCCCTACGTGATGGAGCACGCTCAGGAGATGGACCCGGCCGTCGCCGACCAGCACATCGGGCTGTACGTCAACGAGTTCACGGCCGACCTGGGCGAGGACGGCTACGCGGCGATCCGGGGTCTGCTGACCCGCGCGGCGGCCGAGGGACTGGTGCCGGCCCTCGGCCCGGACGCGCTGGCGTTCCCGTAGGACTGCCGCGGCGGGTCAGACGTCGAGCTGGTCGGCGACCGCGCGGAGCAGTCCGGCGATCTTCTTGCCGGCGGTCTTCTCGGGGTAGCGGCCCCGCTCCAGCATCGGGGTGATGTTCTCCAGGAGCGTCGTCAGGTCCTGGACGATGGAGGCGAGTTCGTCGGGCTTCTTGCGCTGCGCGGCGGCGACCGACGGGGCCGGCTCCAGCAGGGTCAGGGACAGGGCCTGGTCACCGCGCTGACCGGCGACGACGCCGAACTCCACGCGCTGGCCCGGCTTCAGCGTCTCGACTCCGGCGGGGAGGACCGAGGAATGGACGAAGACGTCACCGCCGTCGTCACGGGAGAGAAAGCCGAAGCCCTTCTCACTGTTGAACCACTTGACCTTGCCGGTAGGCACGTCTGTCCTCGTCCTCGTACTCGTCGGAAAACTGCTCTTGATAGCACTCGGGCGGGTCGTGGGACCCGCCGATACCCAGGCTAATGCTCATGAGGCCGGTGACAAGACGTCCCCCGGTCGTTCCCTCGGGCTGGGAACTACCCTGGTCGAGTGCGTGAACAAACCCAAACGAATTCCGCCGCGCCCGGTGACCGACTGATCCGCGCCGGTGCGATCGTCTTCTTCGTCGGCGCCGTGGCCACACTGGTCACGGTGGCCCCACTGTTTCTGGACACGACGCCCTTTCCCACCTACATGTTCGGGCTGAGCATGCTGATGGGAGTGGGCTTCCTGATCTCCGGTGCGGGGGTGCTCCGGTCGGTCGCCGCGGGGCGGCGTCAGGCGCGTGCGGCGGCGAGCCCGTCGCGGTAGCCCGCGAGCCATTCCGGGAATTCCGTCAGGTCGGCGAGGACCACGTCGGCACCGGCCGCGCGCAGGTCTTCCGCGCTGCACGGTCCGCTGGCCACGGCGACGGACAGGGCGTCCGCCGCGCGTGCGCCGCGGATGTCGCCGAGGTGGTCGCCGACGTACACGTCCGCGCCGTGCTCGCGCAGCGCCACGGCCTTCTGCTCGGCCCACAGGTCGCCGATCACCGCGTCCGGCTCGATGCCGAGGTGCTCCAGGTGCAGCTTGGCGTTCGGCTCGTACTTGGCGGTGACGACCACGGCCCGGCCGCCGGCCTCCCGCACCGCCTCGACCGCCTCCCGGGCGCCGGGCAGCGCGGTCGTGGCGGTGACGGCGTACCCCGGATACATCGCCCGGTACAGATCGGCGGTGGCCGCGACCTCGTCGGCGGGGAACCAGTTCGCCAGCTCCTCCACCAGCGGCGGCCCGAGCCGCGTGACGGCCAGGTCGGCATCGACATACGTCCCGGTCCGCTCGGACAGCGCCAGATAACAGGCGCGAATACCGGGCCGTGAGTCGATCAACGTCATGTCGAGATCGAACCCGACGGTGGGAGCGAACCCGGGGCGATGCGTGGAGACCATAAACCCCATTGTGCCGGTCCCCCACCCGAGGCCGTAGCTGCGGGCAATCGTGCCGCTGGGGCGGCACGGGT
>NZ_WWHX01000914.1 GCF_009862125.1 Streptomyces sp. SID5910 | reverse complement strand
GCCAAACCGGCGCGCCCAGGACGCCCTTGGCCGGCGAGCGCGAGGCCGAGGCACATCAGGGCGGCCACCGGCAGGTCGACCCCGCCCACCGCGAGGGGCAGCGCGATCAGCGGGCACGCGAGCAGCGGGGCCCGGTGCAGCCCGGCGCCGGCCAGGGCCGCCACGCACGCGCCGCCCAGCCACCAGCGGGGATCCCCGGGCAGCACGCCGAAGAGCGCCATGCCGGGCAGGTAGGGGTTGAAGTCGGTGACCGCCGCGGGGTCGGTGAGGTACGGGCTGCCGGTGGTGAGCAGCAGCCGCCCCGACCGCTCGACGACCGCGACCTCCGACTGCCCGAGCCCCGCCGCCACCAGCCCCACGAGCGGCACCACGACCGCCCCCAGCACGGCCACCGCACGGGCCACGCGACGCGGCCGGGCACCGGACGCCAGGACCGCGGCCGCCGCGTACGCCGCCCCCGCCACCGCGCCCCACACCCGGTGCGGCCCGAGCCCGGACACCACCGCGAGGCCCACCGCGCCGACCGCGAACCCGGCCCACACATACCGCTCCACCCGCCCGAAGACGCAGGTCGCGGCCTGTTCCCGAAGAATCCTCCACATGTCCCTCGACGCTAGGAATCCGCGGCCCGCACGGCGTCAACCGAGGCTCCGCACCCGGCAGTCGACCCGTGGTACGACATCCGCCCGCGAACTCCACCCGTGCGGTGACGCGCCGTCCCGGGCCGGCCGGGATCATGGGCGTATGCGTACGCCGCCGCAACGGTGGATCCGCGACCGGATCGCCGCACCCGCCTACCCCTGGGTCACCGGCGGCGCCCTGACCGCCGGGGCCGTCGCGGAACTGCTCGCCATCCCCGGGTCCCCGACGACCACCGTCGGGGTGCTGGTGTCCTCCGCCTCGCTGATGTGGCGCAGGTCCTTCCCGCCCGTCGCGGTGCTCACCGTCGCCGCCGGCCTCCTGGGGTTCGCCGGGGACGTCAACCTGTACCTCTCGATCGTGGCGAGCGGGCTGATCGGCTGCTACTCGCTCGGCCGCAACCGGGTGCTGCACCCCGCCGTGACCGTCGCCGGCGGCGCGCTCGGAGCCCTGTGCGTGAACCTGGTGCACATCAACACCTGGTCGCGCATGGAGCTTCCGGTGCCCGCGTTGTGGGAGAAGGGCTCACTCAGCCTGTTCGCCGAGTCGTTCCTGCTGACCGTGGTCGTCTTCGGGGCGGTGATGATGGGCGACGCGGTGCGCTCCCGGGAGGAGACCCGCGAGGAGAGGAGCCTGTCCCAGGCCAAGCTGATCGCGATGGAACGGCAGCAGGCCGCCGAGGCCGAGCGGGCGGCCATCGCCCGTGAACTGCACGACATCGTCTCGCACTCGGTGTCGATGATCGCCGTCCAGGCCGAGAGCGCCACCTACACCACCCCGGGCCTCACCCCCGAGGCCCGCGACGGCTTCCAGCAGATCGCCGCCACCGCCCGCTCCTCCATGGGCGAACTGCGCCGCCTGCTCGGCGTCCTGCGCACCTCGCGCAGCGACACGGCGCTCACCGCCCCCCAGCCCACCCTCGGCCACCTCGCCGAACTGGTCGAGCAGCACCGGGCGGTGGGCGGCGCGGCCGAACTGAGGATCACCGGTGACCGGGTGCCCCTGCCCGCCGCGTGGGAACTGTCCGCCTACCGGATCGCCCAGGAGGCACTGACCAACGCGCGCAAGCACGCGCCCGGTGCCCGTACGGTGGTGGAGGTCGACTACGGCGCCGACCGGCTGCTCACCCTGCGCGTCCGCGACGACGGTCCCGCGCCGGCCGCCCGCCCGGAGGCCGGCTCCGACGCGGCCCCCGGGCCCGGCACGGGGCACGGTCTGACCGGCATGCGGGAGCG
>NZ_WWHX01000913.1 GCF_009862125.1 Streptomyces sp. SID5910 | reverse complement strand
GGGGCGGACGGCGCGGAGGCCGGTGGGGACGCCGGTGGGGCGGGGTCGGGGGGTATCGGCCGGGCGGGCGGTCCCGCCGGGGTCCTCCGCCCAGCGGCGGGCGGGAAGGTCACCGGCCCACCGGGCTCACCGGACGGCGGCTCCCAGGGGGCCCGCGGCACCGCAGCCCGCGGGGGCTGCGCGTCCGGGCCGGTGCCGGGCGGGGTCTCCGCGGCGGGCGGATCCTCCGGTGGCACCGTGGGGCGGGGGCCGTCGGTCGGAGGCGGCGCCTGCGCCTCGCCCGGACGCGGGCCCGGGACGCCGTGCTGCCCGCGGGCACCGCGCTGCCCCGGGAAGGGCGGCGGCTCGGGCGTCGTCCACCACGGGGGCCGCCCCTCCGGCGGAGGCCGGTCCGCCGGGGCGTCGTCCGCGCCGCCCACCGTGTCCGCCGCCGAGGCGAACCGGTCGTCCAGGGAATCGGGCGCGGCCGTGGGGCCGGTGTCGTCGGTGGAGTCGTCGTACAGCTGCCCCCACCAGTCGTCCTCGGGACCGGTGGGCCTTCCCCCCTGCTGGCTCATGCTCCTGATTGTCCACCGCGCGGGCCGGATGGAAACGGGGCATCCACAAAATCCGCCGGGCCGTCACGCGCCGGACCGCGTGTTCGAGTGACGGGGTCGAACGGTGGGGCGAGTGGGGTGGCCGAGCGGTCCCACCCCCCACGGGAGAACCGCCCGGCGACGCCACCTTGGCAGAGTGCCCGACCGTACGGCGATGATGTGCCGAGGCGGGTTTGTGCCGTGGCTGTTTTCCGCCACGCGCGGACACCGCGGAATGCTGGTGATCTTCGGGGAGGGGCGGCGCCTGATGCTGGGAGTGCTGGGGCTGGAGGACACGCACGAGTCGGCCTACCGGGCGCTGGTGTCCGTGGGGGCGGCCGACGTGCCCGATCTGGCGCGGCGGCTGGCGCTCGGCGAGCAGGACACGGAGCGCGCGCTGCGGCGGCTGGAACAGAACGGTCTGGCGGCCCAGTCCTCGGCCCGGCCCGGCCGCTGGGTCGCCGCGCCGCCGGGGGTGGCGCTGGGCGCGCTGCTCACCCAGCAGCGGCACGAACTGGAGAAGGCGGAACTGGCGGCGGCGCTGCTGGCCGAGGAGTACCGGGCGACGGCGGGCGAACCGGCGGTGCACGACCTGGTCGAGGTGGTGATCGGCGCGGCGGCGGTCGCGCGCCGCTTCCTCCAGCTCCAGCTGGGCGCCGCCGAGGAGGTGTGCGCGCTGGTCACCGGCAAGCCGGTCGCCGTCACCGGCATGGAGAACGACGCGGAGGAGCAGGCCGCCGAACGCGGCGTCCGCTACCGGGTGGTGGTCGAGCGGTCGGTGCTGGACATGCCGACCGGCATCACCGAGCTGACCGCGGCGCTGGGCCGCGACGAGCAGGTGCGGGTGGTGGACCGGGTGCCGACGAAGCTGGTGATCGCCGACCGGTCGCTCGCCCTGGTGCCGCTCACCGCGCACTCCGCGGAACCGGCCGCGCTGGTCGTGCACGCCAGCGGGCTGCTGGAGCTGCTGTCGGGCCTGTTCGACGCGGTGTGGCGGGACGCGCTGCCCCTGCGGCTCGGCGCGTCGGGCGTGACGGAGCAGGAGCCGGACGGGCCCGACGGCACCGACCTGGAGATACTCTCCCTGCTGCTGGCCGGCCTGACGGACGCGAGCGTCGCCAAGCAGCTCGACCTCGGGCTGCGGACGGTGCAGCGCCGGGTCAAGCGGCTGATGGAGCTGACCGGGGTGACGACCCGGCTCCAGCTCGGCTGGCACGCGTACGAGCGGGACTGGGTGTCGCGGGCCCGCTGACGCCGAGATCTGCGGACCGCCCGCTCCTCCTGCACCCTGGACAGATGGGAGCGTGGGACCTCCTGCTGTCGGGCCTGGTCATCCTGCTCGGACTGTGCGGCGTGCTGCTGCCCGGCATGCCGGGCTCCTGGCTGGTGTGGGCCGGGGTCCTGTGGTGGTCGCTGAAGGATCCGCAGCCCGTGTCGTGGTTCGTCCTGGTGGGCGCGACGGCCGTGCTGCTCGTGTCCCGGGCGGTGCGCTGGACGCTGCCGCCCCGCTCGCCGCGCTCGGACGAGGTCACCCACCGCATGACGGCGTACGCGGGCGCCGGGGCGTTCCTCGGCTTCGTGCTGATCCCGGTGATCGGGGCGGTCCCGGGCTTCATGGGCGGCATCTACCTGGCCGAACGCCTGCGTCTGGGCCGGCACGGCGAGGCGATGGCGGCCCTGCGGACGGCGATGCGCTCGGGCGGCGCGAGCGTGCTGACGGAGCTGTTCGCCTGCCTCCTGGTGACCGGCGCGTGGCTCGGCGCGGTGCTGGCCGGCTAGATCCGCACGCCCTCCAGGCCGAGCAGCCGGGTCTTGCGTTCCAGGCCGCCCGCGTAACCGGTCAGGGAACCGTCGGAGCCGATCACGCGGTGGCAGGGGCGCAGGATCAGCAGCGGGTTGGCGCCGATCGCGCCGCCGACGGCGCGCACCGCGGGGCGGGATGCGCCGATGCGCGCGGCGATCGCGCCGTACGTCGTGGTCGCCCCGTAGGGCACGGCGTCCAGGGCGGCCCACACGCGCTCGCGGAAGGCGGTGCCCTCGGCGCGCAGCGGCAGCCGGAACTCCGACAGCTCCCCGGCGAAGTAGGCGGCGAGCTGCGCCTCGGCCTCCCGGAACGGTCCGGGGTCGTGCCGCCAGCCGTCCTGGACGCTGCGGCCGCCCTTCTGCCCGGGCACGGACAGCGAGGTGAGCGCCCCGTCCGGGGCCGCGGTGAGCAGGAGCGTGCCGACGGGGCTGTCGAGCTCGGTCCAGTACGTGGCGGTGGCGGTGGTCGTGGTGGTCATCGGTCGTGCTCCCACTCTCCTGCTGCGCGCAGGTGGTTCACAGCGTACGAGCGCCAGGGGCGCCAGGTGTCGGGCAGGGCGGTGCCGGGCGGGGCGACGTCGGGGTCGCCGAGGGCGCGGGCGCGGACGGCGGCGGCCGTACGGGCGTCCAGGCCGGGCAGGGCGAGCAGCGCCCGCTCGGCGTCGTCCCGGTCGGCGCCGGGGTC
>NZ_WWHX01000912.1 GCF_009862125.1 Streptomyces sp. SID5910 | reverse complement strand
ACCCGTGCCGCCCCAGCGGCACGATTGCCCGCAGCTACGGCGGCAGCCGGAGGGGGCGCGCGCTGCCACGACTGCCCGCAGCTACGGCGGCGGCCGGAAGGGGCACGCGCTGCCACGATTGCCCGCAGCTACGGCGAGAGGGGCCGCACGGCCGTCATCGGCGCCGACCCCGGTGGCGGCCGTGCTTCGCGTCGCGTACCCCAACTTCGGCGGGGCACACCGGAGTTGTGTGTCAGGCCAGGGAGAGGAAGAGCTTCTCCAGGCGGGCGCGCATCTGCGCGGAGTCCCGGATCTCCGGGTCGTCACTGGTCATGCACTGCTGGAGCCCCGTGGCGATGATCGAGAAGCCGGCCCGGTCCAGGGCGCGGGAGACGGCGGCGAGCTGGGTGACGACGTCCTCGCAGTCGCGCCCCTCCTCGATCATCCGGATGACTCCGGCGAGCTGCCCCTGGGCACGCCGCAGCCGGTTGAGCGCCGACTTCAGCTCCTCGGCCGACATGTCGAGTTCCACGCGTCCTCCTCCGCATACCCCTGCGGGTATGGTACCGCGCGAAATGAATTTTGCAGGGCGTGCATGTTTGCATACCATGCAACTTATGTCGGAGAAGGGTGCCGCCGGGGGCGGTCTGCGGGAGCGGAAGAAGCGGGCCACACGTGCCGCTCTCACCGAGGCCGCGGTGCGGCTCGCCGCCGAGCACGGGGCGGACAAGGTCACCGTCGAGGCGATCAGCGCCGCGGCCGGCGTGTCCGTGCGGACCTTCTTCAACTACTTCGACACCCGCGAGGACGCCTTCGTCGTCCTCGACGCGGACGCGGGCGCGCGCATGCGGCGCGCCGTGCTCGACGCCCCGGCCGGGCGCTCACCGCTGGAGGCCCTGCGCGAGGCGATGGCCGCGGAACTCGCCGAGGCGGAGCAGCAGCACGAGCTGTGGCGGCTGCACGCCGAGGTGCTGCACGCCTCGCCGCACCTGCTGGCGCGCGGCGTCGGGGCGCACATGGCGGCGGAGGCCGACCTGGCCGACGCCATCGCCGCACGTCTGCGCGGCGCCCCCGGCGACGGGGAACGGCCCGCGGACCCCGGCCTCTACCCGCGACTGCTGGCCACCGTGGCCACCGCCGCGGTGCGCACCAGCGTCGACCACTGGTCCGCCCACCAGCAGGAGGCCGCCTTCCTGGACGTGTTCCACGAGGTGTTCGCCCTCCTCGCCGCCGGCCTTCCGGCACCCGGCGCGTAGTCGCGGCGCGGACCGATCGCGACACCCACCCCTCCATCACCCGAAAGAGATGCCGTGACCGCACCTCAGGCGCCCGACGACGCGCCTCCCACCTCCATGACCCACCGGCAGATACTCCAGGCCATGTCCGGGTTGATGGCCGGCATGTTCGTCGCGATCCTGGCCGGCACCGTCGTCTCCAATGCGCTGCCCACGATCATCGCCGACCTGGGCGCCAGCCAGTCCTCGTACACCTGGGTCGTCACGGCGGAACTGCTGGCCATGACGGCGACGGTGCCGCTGTGGGGCAAGCTGTCCGACCTCTTCAACAAGAAGCTGCTGCTCCAGCTGTCGCTGAGCATGTTCGTGGCCGGCTCGCTGCTGGCCGGCTTCTCGCACGGCGTCGGCCTGCTGATCTTCAGCCGGGTCGTGCAGGGCATCGGCGCGGGCGGTCTGACGGCCCTCGCGCAGGTCGTGATGGCCTCCGTCATCCCGCCGCGCCAACTGGGCAAGTACGCCGGCATCTTCGGTGCCGTCTTCGCCGTGGGCACGGTGGCCGGTCCGCTGGTCGGCGGTGTGCTGGTCGACACCTCGTGGCTGGGCTGGCGCTGGTGCTTCTTCATCGGCGTGCCGTTCGCGCTGCTCGCCATCGCGCTGCTCCAGCGCACGCTGAGGCTGCCGACCACGCGCCGCCAGGTGCGGATCGACTGGCTCGGCGCCTTCCTGATCGTCGCCGGTGTCTGCGCGCTGCTGATCTGGGTGTCGCTGGCCGGCAACGAGTTCGCGTGGGCCTCCTGGCAGAGCGGCGCCCTCGTGGGCGGTGGCGTGCTGCTGCTGGTCGCGGCGGTCCTCGTCGAGGCGCGTACCGCCGAGCCGGTCATCCCGCTCGACATCTTCCGCAACCGCACGGTGACACTGACGACCGTCGCCAGCCTCCTGGTCGGTGTCGCCATGTTCGGCGGGACCGTCTTCCTCTCCCAGTACTTCCAGGTCTCCTTGGGCAAGTCGCCGACCGTCGCCGGTCTGATGAGCCTGCCCATGATCCTCGGTCTGCTGGTGTCCTCCACCGTCGCCGGCCAGGTGATCAGCCGGACCGGCAAGTGGAAGCGGTACCTGGTGGCGGGCGCGGTCGTCATGTCCGTCGGCCTCGCCCTGCTGTCCACGATCGACGCCGAGACCTCCTTCGGTCTGCTGAGCCTCTACATGGCGGTGCTGGGCGTCGGCGTCGGCATGCTGATGCAGAACCTGGTCCTGGCCGCGCAGAACGACGTCGCCGCCGCCGACCTCGGCGCCGCGACCTCCGTGCTGTCCTTCTTCCGCAGCATGGGCGGCACCATCGGCGTCAGCGTCCTCGGCGCGATCA
>NZ_WWHX01000911.1 GCF_009862125.1 Streptomyces sp. SID5910 | reverse complement strand
CGGGTGGGCGCAGCGGCACCCCGCAACGCCGGGCTGCGCACCCACCCCCTGCCGCAGCGCCCGGCGCCTAGAAAGCGGGCCGCTCCGGATCCAGCACAGCCAAGCCCTCCGCAGGAGAAGACGCCTCGGCGAAGTGCCGCCGAGGAATCCGCCCGGCCCGCCGAGCCAACCGCCCCGCCTCCACCGCGTGCCGCATGCCCTCGGCCATGAGAACCGGCTCCTGCGCCCGCGTCACCGCCGAGGCGAGCATCACACCCGCACACCCCAGCTCCATCGCCAACGCCACGTCCGACGCCGTACCGGCCCCCGCGTCCAGGATCACCGGCACGCGCGCGTGCTCCACGATCAGCTGGAAGTTGTGCGGGTTGCGGATCCCGAGCCCGGACCCGATCGGCGACCCCAGCGGCATGACCGCCGCACACCCGACGTCCTCCAGCTTCCGCGCGAGGACCGGGTCGTCGTTCGTGTACGGCAGCACCGTGAACCCGTCGTCGACCAGTGTCTCCGCCGCGTCCAGCAACTCGATCGGGTCCGGCAGCAGGGTGCGCTCGTCGGCGATGACCTCAAGCTTCACCAGGTCCGTGCCGAGCGCCTCGCGCGCGAGCCGGGCGGTGAGCACCGCCTCCCCGGCGGTGAAACAGCCCGCCGTGTTCGGCAGGACGCCGATGCCGAGCTTCTCCAGCACCGACAGCACGGACCCGTGCACGGAGGCGTTCACGCGGCGCATCGCGACGGTCGTCAGCTGCGTGCCGGACGCCACCAGGGAGCGCTCCAGCACATCGAGGCTGGGCGCCCCGCCGGTGCCCATGATCAGGCGGGACGTGTATGTCGTACCGCCGAGGACGAAGGGATCGTCGGCCATGGTTCAGCCTCCTTGGACGGCGGTGAGGACTTCGACGCGGTCGCCGTCGGACAGGGCGGTGGCGGACCACCGCGTGCGCGGGACGACGGTCTCGTTCAGGGCGGCGGCCACGCCGGACGGCGCCGTGGTGAGCGTGCCCACCAGGGCGTCCAGGGCGGTGCCGGGAGCCACCTCGCGCGGCTCCCCGTTGACGGAGATGTTCATACGGTCTGCTCCGTGAGGAGGGTCTGTTCGGTTGGGCCCTGTTCCGCGCCGGTCCCCTCCGCGAACGCGGCGCCGGCGCCCGCGCCGAAGCGCCGGGGGGTGAAGGGACGCCCCTCCTCCGGGAGCTCCCCGGTGGTCAGGGCGTGCGCCATGACGTCGCCGGTGACCGGGGTCAGCAGCACGCCGTTGCGGTGGTGCCCGGTGGCCAGCAGCAGCCCCTCCAGCGCGGTCGGGCCGAGCAGCGGGGCGTTGTCCGGGGAGCCGGGGCGCAGGCCCGCGCGGGTCTCCGTGAGGGGCAGCTCGGTGATGCCCGGTACCAGCTCGTGGGCGTCGCGCAGCAGCTCGTAGACGCCGCCCGCGGTCACCGTCGTGTCCCAGCCCAGCTCCTCGCTGGTGGCGCCGACGACCAGCTCGCCGCTCTCCCGGGGCACCAGGTAGAGCGGGTTGCCGCGCACCACGGCCCGCACCGTGCGGCTCAGCAGCGGCCCGTGCGCCCGCGGCATGGTCAGGCGCAGCACCTGCCCCTTCACCGGCCGCACCGGCGCCAGTACGGCGTCCGGCACGCCCGCGAGGCGCCCGCTGAGGCTGCCCCCGGCCAGCACGACCTGCCCGGCCTCCAGCACGGTGCCGTCGGCGGTGACGACGCCGGTCGCCCGGTCCCCGGCGACGGTGAGCCGGTCGGCCCACACCCGGTGGAAGACGACGCCCGCGCGCTCGCACGCGGTCACCAGCGCGCCGGCCAGGCGCCGGGGGTCGATCTGGTGGTCGCCGTCCACCCGCAGCCCCCCGCGCACGCCCGGCGCGAGCATCGGCTCCAGGCGTCGGCACTCGCGCCCCGACAGCCACTCGGACTCCAGGCCCGAGCGCTCCTGGAGCGCGTGCAGTTCCCGCAGGTGGGCGCGGTCGTCGGCGTCCAGGGCGACGGCCAGGGTGCCGCAGCGGCGGTAGCCGAGGTCGTGGCCCGTGGCGTCGGTCAGCTCGGCGGCGAACTCCGGATAGCGGCGGGCCGAGGCGAGGTTCAGCGCGAGCAGCGTCTGCTCGCCGTAGTGCAGCTCCGTGACGGCGGCCAGCATTCCGGCGGCCACCTGGGCGGCCCCGCCGCCCGGCTCGGGGTCGACGAGGGCCGTGGCGAGCCCGCGCTGCGCGGACCGCCAGGCCGTGACGAGGCCGATGATCCCGCCGCCCACGACGAGGACGTCCTGCGTACGGGGTGGCACGGATGGTGTGATCGATGGGGACGACATGGGCGTCCAGCCCCTCCCTTCGCCGGCATGACCCGGATCAGGTTCGTACGGTCGGAGGCCGCCAGCCTCCCTCTCAGCCCGGTGCGTCCGGGCTCCCGCGAGTGCTTTACGTTGGCCACCCTAGCCCGCGGCGCGCCGAACTCGTAAGGGAGCCTCCACCGTGGCCCGTTCGCTCGACGGTCTCCTCCTCGCCCCGGTCGCCGACCAGGCCCCCGGGCAGGTGGGCACCCGCACCCGCTTCGCCTACCACGAGGAGGACGGCGTGGTCTGGGCCGAGTACGCGGGCGGCGACGTCGTCCGCGGCCGGCTGGTGGGCACGCGCGCGGGCGACCGGCTCGACTTCCGGTACGTGCAGCTCGGGACCGACGGCGGCACGTCGTCGGGGCACTGCGTGTCGACGGTCGTCGACCTGCCCGACGGGCGGGTGCGCCTGGAGGAGACCTGGGAATGGGAGTCGCGCGAGGGCAGCGGGACGAGCGTTGTGGAGGAGATCACCGCGCACGAGGACTGACCGGCGATTTACCGGGTGTCTAAGGTGATCAGGTGAACGAGCAGACGCAGGAGCGGGGAGCGGACGCGGAACGCCGCGTGGTCGTCGTCGGTGCGGGCATGGCGGGCGTGCAGACCGCGGTCGCCCTGCGCGAACAGGGCTTCACCGGCACCGTGACGCTGATCGGCGCCGAACCCCACCAGCCCTACGACCGCCCCCCGCTGTCCAAGGCCGTCCTGCTCGGCACGGCCGAGGGCTCCGCCTTCGACGTCGACTTCGAGGCGCTCGGCATCGAGCTGCGGCTA
>NZ_WWHX01000910.1 GCF_009862125.1 Streptomyces sp. SID5910 | reverse complement strand
GTGCCGCCCCAGCGGCACGACTGCCCGCAGCTGAGTGGGGTGAGGTGCGGGGAACTGCGCGACCAGCCCCCCACGACCCGCGGCACGCCACCGGCACAAGCCGCGCAGCGCTCAGTGGCCGTTCTGAGCCAGCCGCAGCAAGTGGTCCGCCAGCGCCTGCCCCCCCGTCGCCTCCCTGCTGATCAGCAGCAGCGTGTCGTCACCCGCGATCGTGCCCAGGATGTCGTGCAGCTCCGCCTGGTCGATCGCCGAGGCGAGGAACTGCGCCGCCCCCGGAGGGGTCCGCAGGACCACGAGGTTCGCCGACGCCTCCGCGGAGATCAGCAGCTCCGCGGAGAGCCTCCGCATCCGCTCCTCCTTCGCCGACTCCCCGAGCGGCGCCCGCGGGGTGCGGAAACCGCCCTCGCTGGGCACCGCGTAGATGAGGTCGCCGTCGGTGTTGCGGATCTTCACCGCGTTCAGCTCGTCCAGGTCCCGGGAGAGCGTCGCCTGCGTGACGGTCAGCCCGTCGTCGGCGAGCACCTTCGCCAGCTGGCTCTGCGAACGCACCGCCTGCCGGTTGAGGATGTCCACGATCCGGCGGTGACGTGCGGTGCGGGTCTGCGGTACGGCAGGCCCGTTGGTCTGCTCGTGCTCCTGCGCCTGGCTCATCGTCGTCTCATTCTCCGGATCGTCCGTCCCCGTGGGCCTCGTGGGCCTGGTCAAGGATGCCGGGCAGCGCCCCGAGGAACGCCTCCACCACGTCGTCGCCGAGATTCAGCGCGGGCATCAGCCGTACGACATCGGGTGCGGGCGCGTTCACCAGGATCCCGGCCTCCTGAGCCGCCTGCTGCACCTGGGGTGCCAGTGGCTCGGTGAGCACGATACCCAGGAGCAGTCCGGCGCCCCGGACGTGGGCGACCAGCGGATGGCCCAGGCCCTCGATTCCGCCGCGCAGCGCCTCGCTCTGCCGCTTGACGTTGTCCAGCAGCCCCTCGCCCGCGATGGTGTCGAGAACGGCGGTACCGGCGGCGCAGGCGACCGGGTTGCCGCCGAAGGTCGTACCGTGCTGACCGGGCTGGAGCAGTTCGGCGGCGCGTCCGAAGGCGACCGTCGCGCCCAGCGGGAGTCCGCCGCCGAGGCCCTTGGCGAGGGTGACGACGTCGGGCAGGACGCCTTCGTGGGCCTGGTACTCGAACCAGTGCCCGGTGCGGCCGATGCCGGTCTGCACCTCGTCCAGGACGAGCAGCGCGCCGGTCGCGGCGGTGATGGCGCGGGCGGCCTTCAGGTAGCCCGGGGGCGGCACGACGACGCCGTTCTCGCCCTGGATCGGCTCGATGATCACCAGGGCGGTCTCCTCGGTGACCGCCGCGGCCAGGGCCTGGGCGTCGCCGTAGGGCACGTGCGTGACGTCGCCGGGCAGCGGCAGGAACGGCTTCTGCTTGCCGGGCTGCCCGGTCAGCGCCAGCGCGCCCATGGTGCGGCCGTGGAAGCCGCCGTCGGTGGCGACCATGTGCGGCCGCCCGGTCAGCCGGCCGATCTTGAAGGCGCCCTCGTTGGCCTCGGCGCCGGAGTTGCAGAAGAACACCTTGCCGTCGCGGCCGAAGTGCTGGAGCAGCCGCTCGGCGAGGGCGACGGGCGGCTCGGCGACGAAGAGGTTGGAGACGTGGCCGAGGGAGGCGATCTGCCGGCTCACCGCGTCGACGACCGCCGGGTGGGCGTGGCCGAGCGCGTTGACGGCGATGCCGCCGACGAAGTCGAGGTACTCGGTGCCGTCGGCGTCCCAGAGCCGGCAGCCCTCGCCGCGGACCAGGGGCAGGCGGGGCGTGCCGTAGTTGTTCATCAGCGCGCCCTGCCACCGGGCGGTCAGTTCCTCGTTGCTCACGACTCCCCCTGTTCGTCCGGCACGACCATCGTGCCGATCCCCTCGTCGGTGAAGATCTCCAGCAGGATCGAGTGCTGGACCCGGCCGTCGATGACGCGGGCGGTGGTGACGCCGCCCCGTACGGCGTGCAGGCAGCCCTCCATCTTCGGCACCATGCCGCTGGACAGCTCGGGCAGCAGTTTCTCCAGCTGGGAGGCGGTGAGGCGGCTGATCACCTCGTCGGAGTCCGGCCAGTCCTCGTAGAGGCCCTCGACGTCGGTGAGGACCATGAGAGTCTCGGCGCCGAGCGCCGCAGCGAGTGCCGCAGCCGCCGTATCAGCATTGACGTTGTAGACATGTCCGTCGTCCTGGGAACGGGCGATCGAGGAGACGACCGGGATGCGGCCGTCGGCGAGCAGGGCCTCGATGGCGCCGGTGTCGATGTCGGTGATCTCGCCGACCCGCCCGATGTCGACGAGCTGCCCCTCGATCTCGGGCTGGTGCTTGGTGGCGGTGATGGTGTGCGCGTCCTCGCCGGTGAGGCCGACGGCGAGCGGGCCGTGCTGGTTGAGCAGCCCGACCAGCTCGCGCTGGACCTGCCCGGCCAGCACCATCCGTACGACGTCCATGGCGTCCTCGGTGGTGACGCGCAGGCCGGCCTTGAACTCGCTGACGATGCCGTGCTTGTCGAGGGCGGCGCTGATCTGGGGGCCGCCGCCGTGCACGACGACCGGCTTGAGGCCGGCGTGGTGCAGGAAGACGACGTCCTGGGCGAACGCGGCCTTCAGTTCCTCGTCGATCATGGCGTTGCCGCCGAACTTGATGACGACGGTCTTGCCGTTGTGGCGGACCAGCCACGGCAGCGCCTCGATGAGGATCTGCGCCTTCGGGAGGGCGGTGTGCTTCCGCGTGGTGCTCATGAGGAGTACGCGCTGTTCTCGTGGACGTAGTCGGCGGTGAGGTCGTTGGTCCAGATGGTGGCCGTGGCGTCGCCGGCGGCGAGGTCGGCGACGACGTGGATCTCGCGGTAGCGCATGTCGACCAGCTCGCGGTCCTCGCCGACGCCGCCGTTCTTGCAGACCCAGACGCCGTTGATGGCGACGTTGAGCCGGTCGGGCTCGAAGGCGGCGGAGGTCGTGCCGATCGCGGAGAGCACCCGGCCCCAGTTGGGGTCCTCGCCGTGGAGGGCGCACTTGAGGAGGTTGTTGCGGGCGATGGTGCGGCCCACCTGGACGGCGTCGTCCTCGGTCGCGGCGTTCACGACCTCGACCTTGATGTCCTTGCTGGCGCCCTCGGCGTCCCGGATGAGCTGCTGGCCGAGGTCGTCGCAGACGGTGCGGACGGCCTCGGCGAACTCGGCGTACTCGGGGGTGATCCCCGAGGCGCCGGAGGCGAGCAGCAGCACGGTGTCGTTGGTGGACATGCAGCCGTCGGAGTCGACGCGGTCGAAGGTGACGCGGGTGGCGGCGCGCAGGGCCCGGTCCAGCGTCCCGGCGTCCAGGTCGGCGTCGGTGGTGAGGACGACGAGCATGGTGGCGAGGCCCGGGGCGAGCATGCCGGCGCCCTTGGCCATGCCGCCGACGGTCCAGCCGGCCTTGGTGACGACGGACGTCTTGTGCACGGTGTCGGTGGTCTTGATGGCGATGGCGGCCTTCTCGCCGCCGTGCTCGGAGAGCTGACCGGCGGCGGTCTCGACGCCGGGGAGCAGCTTGTCCATGGGGAGCAGGACGCCGATGAGCCCGGTGGAGCAGACGGCGACCTCGCCGGCACCGGTGCCGAGCACCTCGGCGGCCTTCTCGGCGGTGGCGTGGGTGTCCTGGAAGCCCTTGGGGCCGGTGCAGGCGTTGGCGCCACCGGAATTGAGGACGACGGCCGACACCTGCCCGCTCCTGAGGACCTGCTCGGACCACAGGACCGGCGCGGCCTTGACGCGGTTGGAGGTGAAGACGCCCGCGGCGGCGCGTCGGGGGCCGGTGTTGACCACGAGGGCCAGGTCGGGGTTGCCGTTCTCCTTGATCCCGGCGGCGATGCCCGCCGCCGTGAATCCCTTTGCTGCCGTCACACTCACGGCGCAACTCCGATCGTCGTCAGTCCGGTGGTCTCGTCGAGACCCAGGGCGATGTTCATGCTCTGGACGGCACCGCCCGCGGTGCCCTTGGCCAGGTTGTCGATGGCGCCGATGGCGATGATCCGGCCCGCGGCGGCGTCGTACGCGACCTGCACCTGGACGGCGTTCGAGCCGTACACGGAGGCGGTCGCGGGCCACTGCCCCTCGGGCAGCAGGTGCACGAAGGGCTCGTCGGCGAAGGCCTTCTCGTAGGCGGCGCGGACGGCCTCGGCGGTGACGCCGGTCTTCGCCTTGGCGCTGCACGTGGCGAGGATGCCGCGGGGCATCGGCGCGAGGGTCGGCGTGAAGGACACGGAGACCGGCTCGCCGGCGACCGCGCCGAGGTTCTGGATCATCTCGGGGGTGTGCCGGTGGCCGCCGCCGACGCCGTACGGCGACATGGAGCCCATGACCTCGCTGCCCAGCAGGTGGGGCTTGGCCGCCTTGCCCGCGCCGGAGGTGCCGGAGGCGGCGACGATCACGGCCTCGGGCTCGGCGAGGGATGCGGCGTAGGCCGGGAAGAGCGCCAGGGACACGGCGGTGGGGTAGCAACCGGGCACCGCGATGCGCCTGGACCCCTCCAGCGCGGCGCGGCAGCCCGGCAGCTCGGGGAGGCCGTAGGGCCAGGTGCCGGCGTGCGGGGAACCGTAGAACGTCTCCCAGTCGGCGGCGTCCTTCAGCCGGAAGTCGGCGCCCATGTCCACGACGAGCACGTCCGGCCCGAGCTGCTCGGCGACGGCGGCGGACTGCCCGTGCGGCAGCGCGAGGAACACGACGTCGTGCCCGGCGAGCACCTCGGGCGTCGTCGCCTCCAGGACGCGGTCGGCCAGCGGCAGCAGATGCGGCTGCAAGGCGCCGAGCCGCTGCCCGGCGTTGGAGTTGCCGGTCAGGGCGCCGATCTCGATATCGGGGTGCGCGAGAAGCAGACGCAGCAGCTCTCCGCCCGCATACCCACTGGCTCCGGCCACCGCCGCACGTACCGCCATGACGTCCTCCATCCTTGATGGCATGACTATACGTATCCATGCAGTTTTATGCAACGCGGCCTCGCGGTCTACGGTGGGCAGGCCGGTGCCCGGCCGGACCCACGCGCGGGTCCGCGATGATGAGCGGCATGACTCCGATCACCGGCATGGACCTGACCGGCTTCACCGAGCGCGAGCCGGGGGTGTGGACCGATGCGCACGGGGCGGTGCTGTCGGTGCACTTCTTTCCCCTCGTCCCCGACCTTCCCGCCCCGCTCGACGCGTCCGGGCCGCTGCGGGCCGGTCTCGCGCACGGTGTGGCGGGGGCGGGCGGTGCGTTGATCGAGGCGCTGGACGGCGCGGTGGACGGGGTGCCGGCGGTGCGGCAGCTGATCAAGGTGCCGCGGCCGAACGGGCACGGGCAGGTGTTCCTCGGGTCGTGGACGGTGCCGAGGGCCGCGTGCAGCACGGTGCTGAAGGTGCAGGCGGCGGAGGGGGCGACGACCGGGATACGGGAGGCCTCGGTGATGGCGCGGGTGGGGCCGGCCGATTACTTCCGGCCCCACCCCTATGCCCCCGACGTGGCCGGCGGGCTGCCGTATCACGTGGCCGACGACGCGTCCTGGGACGCGCACTTCCCCGACCACCCGCTGACCCTGGTCCGGGCCGTGCTGGACCGGATCACGCCGACGGTCACGCTGGACGAGCGGTTCAAGGGCCTGCCGCCGTTCGCCGGGCCGGCGGCAGCACCTCAGCAGGCGCCTGCGCCTCAGCCGCGCGGGGGCCGGGGCTGGTTCGGGCGCCGCAAGGAGCGCTGAACACAGGGAGGGCGGATGCGCGTCAATGGGTCGCGCAGCGATGCGTGGGACGGAGAGCGGCACGCGATGGGCGAGTTCTGGCCAGTACCCGACGTACTGGCGTACCTGGCGGGGCGGTGGCGCACCGAGCGGTCGGTGCGGGACCTCGCGAGCGGCGACACCGGCCGCTTCGAGGGGACGACCGTGTTCGAGACGTGCGGGGACGGCGGTCTGCGCGGCCACGAGTCCGGCGCCTTC
>NZ_WWHX01000909.1 GCF_009862125.1 Streptomyces sp. SID5910 | reverse complement strand
ATCGTCCCAGCCTACGGACCTCCCGGCGGGCCGGGCATCTGCCGAAAGTGAGAGGCCGGCCCGCACCCTTCGGCCCGCGAAGTGCCCGCCCAGGGCCGATGCCCGACCGGCCCCCCGACGGCGACGGTGGAGGACGTCGCCGAGCCACGGCGGCACCCCCCTTCCCTCCTCCACCACGCCGCTTCGAAAGGCCGGGCGAAGACGTGTTTGTCGCCTTGAGAGACCTGACGTTCGCCAAGGGCCGGTTCGCCCTGATGGGAACCGTCGTCGTACTGATCACCCTGCTGGTCGGACTGCTGTCCGGACTGACCGCGGGCCTGGCCCGGGAGAACGTCTCCGCCGTGACGTCCCTGCCCGCCGACCGGATCGCGTTCGCCGCGCCGGGCGGCGGCCAGGACCTGTCGTACGCCGACTCCGCCGTCACCGAGGCCCAGTGGCGCCGGTGGGCCGGCGCCCCCGGTGTCCGCGGCGCCGAGCCGCTCGGCATCACCACCACCCGCGCCGACGCCGGCGACCGGAGCACCGGCGTGTCCGTCTTCGGCGTCCGGCCCGGCTCGCCCCTCGCACCCGCCGGCGACCGCCTCGACGACCGTACGGCGGTGCTGTCCACCGCCGCCGCCGAGGAACTGGGCGTCCGCGCGGGCGGCACCGTCACCGTCGCCGGCCGGCGGCTCACCGTGGCCGCCGCCGAGGGCGACGCGTCCTTCAGCCACACCCCGGTGGTGTGGACGAGCCTCGGGACCTGGCAGGCGATCGCCCCGCCCACCGGCACCGCCGGCGGCCCCTTCGCGACGGTGATCGCCCTGGACACCGGCCCCGGCGCGGACCTCGCGGCCACGGACCGGGCGGCCGGCACCGAGACCGTCACCAAGGACGACTCCCTGGCCGCGATCGGCTCCTACCCCTCCGAGAACGGCTCCCTGCAACTGATGCGCGGCTTCCTGTTCGCCATCTCCGCCCTGGTCGTCGGTGCCTTCTTCACCGTGTGGACGATCCAGCGCAGCGCCGACATCGCCGTCCTGAAGGCCCTGGGCGCCACCACCGCCGGACTGCTGCGCGACGCCCTCGGGCAGGCCGGGATCCTCCTGGCCGGCGGCACCCTCGTCGGCACCGCCGCCGCCGTCGCGACCGGTGCCGCGGTCTCCGGTGCGGTGCCGTTCGACCTGGCGCCCGCCACCGTCCTCGTCCCGGCCGCCGTGATGATCCTGCTCGGCGGTCTCGGGGCGGCGCTCGCCGTCCGCCGCATCACCTCCGTCGACCCGCTGACCGCCCTGGGGAGCGCCCGATGAGCCTGCACCTGACCGACGTCACGCTGACCTATCCCGACGGCGACGGCCGTCTCACCGCCCTCGACCGCGTCACCCTGGACGTGCCGCGCGGCAGCGTCACCGCCGTCGTCGGCCCCTCCGGGTCCGGCAAGTCCAGCCTGCTGGCCGTCGCCGCGACCCTCATCACCCCCGACGCCGGCACGGTCACCGTCGACGGCGCCGACACCACGGGGATGAGCCGCGGTGAACTGGCCGACCTGCGCCGGCGCCGCATCGGCATCGTCTTCCAGCAGCCCAACCTGCTGCCGTCCCTCACGGCGGCCGAGCAGCTCCAGGTGATGGCCCACATCGACGGCCGCGGCCACCGCGCCGCCCGGGACCGGGCGCTGGAACTCCTCGGCGCCGTCGGCCTCGCGGACCAGGCCGGCCGCCGGCCCCACCAGCTGTCCGGCGGCCAGCGTCAGCGCGTCAACATCGCCCGGGCCCTGATGAACGACCCCGGGGTGCTGCTGGTCGACGAACCCACCAGCGCCCTCGACCACGAGCGGGGCGCCGCCGTCATCCGCCTGATCACCCGCCTCACCCACGAACGGGGCACCGCCACCGTGCTGGTCACCCACGACCACGCCCAGCTGGCCGCGGCCGACCGTGTCACCGAGGTGCGGGACGGACGCCTGAGCCTGGCCGCGACCGCCGGCTGACCGGGCCGCCGCTCAGGCGCCGCCGGGACGGAGCCGGTCGGCGGCACCCGGCGGCTGGATCCGCAGCCCCGGCCGGCGCCGGTGGACCGTCAGATAGGCGACCCCGTCGGGCCCGGCCTGGACGGCACGCGTCGAACCGTGCGGCAGCCACGTCAGCAGCCCCGGCCGCAGCGGGCGGTCGCCGTCGGTGCACACGAGGGTGGCCGACCCGTCGAGGACGAGCAGCAGGACGTCGAGATCGGGCTCGGTGTGCGTGCCGACCCGCCCGGACGCGGGGACGCGGACCACGTTGGCGTCCAGCTGCCGCCCCGGCTCCGCGAGCCGCCACAGGGCGCCGGCCTCCGCCTCGCCGGCGTGCGCCAGGAGCTCCGCGGTGTCGCACAGGACGCGGGGGAGAGGAACCCCCTCGGCCGAGGAGCCGTCCGGAGCGGGGGAGCCGCCGTCTTCCGCTGCCATCGGATGTCACCGTCCGCCGTGTCCAACCGCGGCCGCCCGCCACCCCGTTGGGCGGCCGTTCCGGCACGGCCCGTCAAGTGACGCACTCCACAGGGCTCCAGCCGCAGGTAAAGACGAATCTAACATGCGTATTTGCTAGGGTCCTGCTTGTGCGGCTGACGAAATTCACCGACCTGGCGCTGCGTTCCGTGATGCGCCTGGCGGTCCTGAAGGACGGCGACGACCCCCTGGCGACCCGCGAGGTGGCCGAGACCGTCGGCGTGCCGTACACGCACGCCGCGAAGGCCATCACCCGGCTCCAGCGCCTCGGTGTGGTGGAGGCACGGCGCGGCCGTGGCGGTGGACTGACACTGACCGACCTGGGGCGGCACGCCTCGGTCGGCTGGCTGGTCCGGGAGCTGGAGGGGGACGGCGAGGTCGTCGCCTGCGAGGGTGAGAACCCGTGCCCGCTGCGCGGGGCATGCCGGCTGCGAGGTGCCCTGCGCGCCGCGCAGGAGGCGTTCTACAGCACGCTCGACCCGCTGACCGTCGCCGACCTGGTGGCCTCGCCGACCGGCCCGGTCCTGGTCGGGCTGACGGTGCGCCCGCCCGGCTGACGAGCGGGCGGGGAGACTCGCGCCGACGCCTGACTCAAAACACGAAAATCATCTACCAATTAGGAGTCGCTGTGCTCTCCGAACAGTCCGTCCCCGTGGTCCGGGCCACCCTTCCCGCGGTCGGAGCAGCCATCGGTGACATCACCGAGCTGTTCTACCGGAAGCTCTTCGCCGCCCACCCGGAGCTGCTGCGGGACCTGTTCAACCGGGGCAACCAGGCCAGCGGAGAGCAGCAGAAGGCACTGGCCGGGTCCATAGCGGCGTTCGCCGGGATGCTGCTGGAGCGTCCCGACGCCCGCCCCGACGCGATGCTGTCCCGGATCGCGCACAAGCACGCCTCTCTCGGCATCACCTCCGACCAGTACAAGATCGTCCACCGTCACCTGTTCGCGGCGATCGTGGAGGTCCTCGGCGACGCGGTCACCCCGGAGGTCGCCGCGGCCTGGGACGAGGTCTACTGGCTGATGGCCAACGCGCTCATCGCCATCGAGGCCCGCCTCTACCAGGAGTCCGAGGTCGTCGAGGGACAGGTCTGGCGCCGCATGGAGATCGTCGAGCGGCATGAGGAGACCCCCGACGCCGTCTCCTTCACGCTGCGCCCGGCCGACGACCGCCCCGCGCGGCCGTTCCGCCCCGGCCAGTACGTCAGCGTCCGGTCCGAACTGCCCGACGGCTCGCACCAGATCCGCCAGTACAGTCTCTCCGCCGCGCCCGGCCGCTCGGAGCGGCGGATCACCGTCAAGCGCGTCCAGGGCGCCGGACAGCCGGACGGCGAGGTGTCGTCCTGGCTCCACGCCACCGCGCGCAAGGGCGATGTGCTCACCGTCTCCGAGCCGTTCGGCGACCTCGCGCTGGCCGACGGCGACGGCCCGCTGCTGCTGGTCTCCGCCGGAATCGGCGTCACCCCCATGCTGGCCATGCTGGACCACCTGGCCGCCACCGGCACCCGCCGCCCGGTCACCGTCGTCCACGCCGACCGCACCCCCGCCGACCACGCCCACCGGCAGGAGCAGCTCGACCTGGTGGCCGCGCTCCCGGACGCCCGGCTCCACCTCTGGTACGAGGAGCCCGGCGACCGGGCTCCGGAGGCATCCGCCGGATTCGTCGACGTCGAGAGCCTGGACCTGCCCGAGGGGGTCACGGTCTACCTGTGCGGCTCGGTGCCCTTCATGCGCGCCGTCCGCGGCGGCCTGCTGCGCCGCGGGGTGCCCGCCGAGGCCGTCCACTACGAGGTCTTCGGCCCCGACCTCTGGCTCGGACAGCAGTAGCACCGCGCCGGGGCCTCGCCGGCCGGCGGCACCGGGTGCCGGTCGGCGGGCCGCGTCGCCGGCCCGCACATTCCGGGACCGCGTTAGGCCGCTGCGGTGAAGGCCGTCGTTATGGCCGTGTCGATCCGGGCGTGCACGACCAGCCGGGGGCCGGTCGTGTCGGCGTTGTCCTCCAGCAGCCGCCGGACCGGCGCGTTGTGGGTGACGACGCTCATCAGGACACCGAGGCGGCCGCACCACTGGTGGGCCCGGAGCACGGCACTGACCGCGGCGCCACTGGAGGCCTCCTCGGTCAGGACGATGACGACCGGAGCCGGCTGATGGGCGTCGACGAGATGGGTGATGTGCGTGGACAGCGCGGCCCGCCCGTCGATCCCCGGATCCTGATCCACCGTGATGACGAGGACTCCGTGCTCCAGGGTGTGGGACAGCATCGTGGCCTCCGATCTGACGCCTGATGGCGAAGTGCCTTCAGTGAAAGTGCCCCGGACCCGGTCCGCAATGCGCGGCGACCGCGACGGGGCCGGCGGAGCGTCCCCGGCGTGACCGCGCCACGGCACCGGGTGCCGGACGGGACACGGGACGCGACCGTGCCGCCGAAGGGCCCCGCGGGCTCCCGCGGCGCCGCCGCGTACGATCGTCCGGTCCCTCCCGCCCCGAACCGGCAAGGAGCCCCGACCGGTGCCCGCCCTCCTCCCCACCCCCCGAACCGGGCCCCGGCTGCTCGGCCTGGAGCGCCTGACCCGCGTGGAGGACGGCGAACGGCTGCACGCCCTGCTGTGGCGGCCCGGACCGGGCTGGCGGATGGCCGGCAGCGCCGTGCTCGGCGGCGGCATCGCCGACTGCGCGTGGGTCCTCAACGCCCAGGTGGCGCACGGCTATCGGCGCACCGACCCCGCGCGGCACCTCGCCGACCTGGCGCTCGCCGCGGGGGCCGAGGGCCGGGGCATGGGTCTGATGACCGCCGCCGACGTCCGCGACCCCGGCCGCGCGCGGGACGGCGGCACGGAGGCCGTGGTCACCGCGGGCGTCTCCGTACGCGGCTGGGCGGCCGCACCGCAGGCGGGCGGCACGGGGGCACCCGGGCCGGGCACCATCAACATCCTCGCCGCGCTGCCGGTGGCCCTGAGTGACGCCGCGCTGGTCAACGCGGTCATCACGGCGACCGAGGCCAAGGTGCAGGCACTCCTCGAAGCCGGCCTCGACTGCTCCGGCACCCCGACCGACGCCGTGTGCGTCGCCGCCCACGCGCCGCGCCCCGGTACCGAGGTCCACGCGTTCGCCGGCCCCCGCTCCGAGTGGGGCGCCCGGCTGGCACGGGCCGTCCACCGCGCCGTACTCGACGCACTGCCCGCCCCCGCACGGGCCTGAGCGGCAGCACCGGCGGCTACACCGAGTTCCTGCGCCGTACCGCCGCCGCGCGCAGGGCCAGCGCGGTCGCCAGCAGCACCCAGGCCACGGCGCAGTACGCCCACGCCGTCGCGCCCCGTGCCACACCGACGGCGCTCCAGACCGCCCACAGCGCGAGCACCACGCACAACGCCGTCCACGAGATGTCGGCGACACGGCTGCGCAACTGCGCGCGCTGCCGTGTGCCGGGTTCCAGATCGCCGAGCCTGTTGCCCTCCACGTACGGCTCCTTCGCCCAAGTAGTCGTGAGTGGGCGTCGGGTACCCCCTCGGGGCTCTCGCAAGCGGCTTGGGCACACGTGCGCGGGGACGGCCCGCTCCGGCCGTCCCCGCGACTGTGCTCACCTACCGTTCACCCGGTGCTCAGCGCTGACCGCTCTTCTCCAGCGCCTTGTCCAGGGCGGCCGCGAACCCGTTCGCCCACAGCTGGTTGACCCGGCTGCGCTCGGCGGAGTTCGGGTACGCGTTGGTGCAGGACGTGCCGGGGCCGCCGCCCGACATCAACTCGCTGCACGGGCCGCTGTAGTGGTCCGGCAGACCGAGCACGTGCCCCGTCTCGTGGGCGGTCACGCGGGTCGAGTCGTACTGCCGGTTCTGCGTGTAGTCGAGGAAGATGTACCCGCTGCCGTGACCGTTCGTGGAGGCGTACGAGCCGCGCGAGTCGTTGCCCTCGTAGTACGCGAAGTCCGCGCCGGAGCTTCTCTCCTGGAGGCGCACGTTGGCCACCGAGCCGTTCCAGATCTGGGCGCTGCGGGATATCTGGGTGCGGAAGCTGGGCGCGTTGGAGGTGCTGTAGTAGACGGTGACGGCGGCCGTCGAGGACGGGTTGGCCGCCCGCTTCTCGGCGACGGACTTGACGACCGCCTCGAAGAACGCCTGGTTGGCGCGGGCGTCCTCGCCCGAGCCGGCCGAAGGCGCGTAACCGGCCTGTGCCACGGGGGCCTGGGGCTGGGGAGCGGCGGCCGTCGCGGCCGGGCCGGAGCCGAGCACGGCGGCCGTCAGGCCGAGACCGACCGCGGTGGACAGCAGGGGCAGGGTGATGCGCATCGATGACTCCTTGTGTGGGGGAGTGGGGAGAAGTCGTCACCGGTGAGTGTGGGGCGCCCATGAGCCCGCTGTGATGATGGCAACAGGCGATAGGTCCGGGCTATCACCCAGCTTCGGCCGGAGTGCAGAACTCGCCCTGATCCGCCGTGTTTTGTTCACCTGGCGCAACCAACTGTTCCGCTCTACGCTCCCTGCATGGAGCTCGAGGTGAGGCACCTTCGCGCGCTGTGCGCCATCGCCGACGCCGGCAGCCTGCACCGGGCGGCACGCCAACTGGGCGTCGCCCAGCCCACGTTGAGCACACAGTTGACCCGCATCGAACAGGCCCTGGGCGGCGCGCTGTTCGTCCGCGAACGCAGCGGCTGCCGCCCCACCCCGCTCGGCCGCACCGTCCTCGGCCGGGCCCGGCCCCTGCTGGCCGACATGTGCACCCTCGTCCGCGAGGCCCGCTCCGCCGCGGCCGGCGGGGACAGCCGGCTGCGCGTCGGCTCCACCGCGAGCCGGGCCCTCGCCGGCTGGCTGCGCCGGCTCAGACGCCCCGGCCTGGAACCCACGCTCCAGATGGACGTCTCCGCCAACGCGCTGCTGCGCCGGGTCGGCGAAGGACAGCTCGACGTCGCCTTCGTGCACGAGGTGGAGGGCTGCCCGCTGCACGTCCCGGAGGGCCTGCGGCTGCGGGTCCTGGTCGAGCGCGAACCGCAGTTCGTCATGCTGCCCGCCGACCACCCGGCGGCCGCCCGCCCCGTCGTCCACGTCACCGACCTCGCCGACGACCGGTGGATGGTCGACCCCACCGTCGACGGCGAATGGGACGGCGTGCACCGCATGCTGCGCGCCGTCGGCCTCGACCCGCGCGTCCTGCACGGCGACTACCACACCGCCGCGTCCCTCGTCGCGACCGGCGAAGTCGTCACCGTCTGCCAGCCCAGCTCCCAGTCCCGCCCCGACATGGCCGTGCGGCCCCTGCACGGCGACCCCCTCGGCGTGCGCCTGCTGCTGGCCGCGCGCACCCGGGCCGAACTGGACGCGGTCTACCCCGCGCTGGAGGAGGCCTACTGGGAGGCGGCCCGCCAGTCCGCCGTCTACCGCGAGTGGCTGGAGGGCCCCCGCACACCCGCCGTGGCCCCGTGCTCACCGGCCACCTCACCGGCCACCGGGACGGGCACCGACCGGGCGGAGTTCGTTCCCGCCCGGTGAACCGGACCATCCCGCCATTCAGGTGCTTTCCCTCCCGAACCGGTATGACAACAGGGCCAAACGGTTACGGAGAGGGGCATGAGCTCTGCGCGACGACTTCCCCCCATGCGTTCGATGGCCGTGCTGTGTGCCCTGGGCAGTTCCGTACTGCTGATGACGGCCTGTACCAATGCCGATACGACACGCTCGAGTGTCGCCGAAGCGGCACCGACGGATTCCCCCACCGGCACCGCTTCCCCGACCGACACCGCCTCGTCCCCCGCCGCCTCCTCCGCTTCCCCCTCGGCCTCCATGAACGAGGACCAGGCCGAGCGCAAGGCCCTGGTCCCGATGGCCAAGGTGACCTGGGACAAGGCCGCCGACACCGCCGTCAAGGAGGTGTCCGGCAGCAAGCTGGTCGACCTCGAACTGAAGAAGACCTCCGCCGAGGCGACCGCGTCCCCCACGGGCTCGCCGATGCCGAGCACCCCGAACCCCGCGCCCAGCGCCGGCGCCCCCGAGTGGGAGGCCAAGGTCGCCGCCTCCGACGGCACCGTGCACCGCGTCGACATCGACGCGGTCAGCGGCAAGGTCTTCCGCAGCCAGGTCGACTCGGACCAGGACGCGGACGACAAGAAGGAGATGGCCGACCGGCTGGGCAAGGCCACCCAGACCCCGCAGCAGGCCGTGAAGGCCGCCACCGGCAAGGCCAAGGGCACCGTCACCGCCGTCGGGCTCGACGAGAACGACAACCAGCAGGTCATGTGGTCCGTCGACGTCGTGGACACCAACAACTGGAACAAGACGACGGTCGACGTCGACGCCACGAACGGCAAGATCCTGCGCGAGGACGTCGACACCGACTGAGCGCCGGTCCGTCGGACAAGCACGTCGGGAGCAGCGGGCCACCTCGCCCGACTGCTCCCTTCTCACGTGCCGTTCGCCGTCAGACGGCGGTCGCTTCCGCCCCCTCGCTCCGCGTCCGGGCCGGCAGGGTCAGTACGGCCAGGAAGCCGCAGACCGCGACCGCGGCGAAGAAGTAGAAGCCCCACGGGTGGCCGATCCCCGAGGAGACCAGGGCGCCCGTGATCGAGGGTCCGACGATCGAACCGATCCGGCCGATGCCGGACGCCGAACCGAGCGCCGTGCCGCGCACCGAGGCCGGGTAGAAGTACGTCACGTAGGCGTAGACGAGCACCTGCGCGGAGAAGACGAACACACCGGTGAGGAAGACGACCGTGTTGAGCAGTAGGTCGCTCTCCATCCTGACGCTCAGACAGGCGAGCATGAGCACCGACACCGCGAACCAGCCCATCGTGGTGCCCTTGATGCCCCGCCGGTCGGCGACCCACCCGCCGAGGACCAGGCCGACGACGCCGCCGACGTTGAGCACGAGAAGCTGGGTGACGGCCGTGGGGACGGGGTAGCCGGCGTCGTTCATCAGCTTCGGCAGCCAGGTGTTGAGCCCGTACACCAGCAGCAGCCCCATGAACGAGGCGACCCAGATGCCGATGCCCGCGCGCAGGTACGCCGGCTTCAGCAGCTCCGTGAACGGCACCCGCCGCGCCCCGTCCCGCCTGGCCCGGACGAAGGTCTCCGACTCCGGCAGCTTGAACCACTGGACGGCGGCGACGACGAGACCGACGACGCCGAGCACGTAGAACAGGACCTCCCAGTCGTCGGTGACCTGGAGGGCCAGCAGCGAGGTGATGACGGCGCCGGTGTGGTAGCCGGTCATCGTCAGGGTGCTGGCCCGCGCCCGGCGGGCGGCCGGCATGTGCTCGGCCATCATCGTCAGCGAGACGGGCATGCAGGCGCCGAGGCCCAGACCGGCGGCGAGGCGCAGCGCGGCGAACATGGCCACCGAGTTCGCCAGCGGCACGACGAGGGTGAAGACCGAGAACACCACCACCGAGCCGATGAGCAGCCGGCGGCGTCCCAGCCGGTCGGCGAGCGGGCCGACGCAGACCGCGCCGATGGCCACGCCCACCAGGGAGAGCGTCGCGACGGTGGTCGCGTCGGCCGCGGTCATGCCGAGGTGGTGGGTCTTGAGCAGGGTGGGGATGATCGCGCCGAGGACGACGAGGTCGTAGCCCTCGAGCAGGACGGTGATCCAGCACAGGAGCACGGTCCATCTGCTGTCGCCGGCGGTGCCGGTGCGGGCCGGCGCGTCGGACGTGGTGGCGGAAGCCATGGTGACATTCCCCCCAGGGGACGGAAGGCGGGCGAGCGGACGGGGAGGAGCGGGGAGGTGCGGGGAGGGGCTCAGAACGGGTAGTCGGCGATGTCCGGGCGGACCGTGACCCACTGGGTCTCGGTGAACGCCTCGACGTTGGCGGCAGCGCCTCCGAAACGGGAGCCGGTGCCGGAGGCCTTGACGCCGCCGAAGGGGGCGTTGGGTTCGTCGCCCACGGTCTGCTCGTTGATGTGGATCTTGCCGGAGTCGATCCGGTCGGCGAGCTTCATCGCCGTGCCGACGTCGCCGAGGATGCCGACGGACAGCCCGTACTCGCAGTCGTCCACGATCCGCGCGGCCTCCTCCAGCGTGGCGAAGGAGAGCACCGGGGCGACCGGGCCGAAGATCTCCTCGCGCCAGGCCGGCATGTCGGTGGTGACGCCGGCCAGCACGGTGGCGCGGTAGCAGGCGCCGTCGATCTCGCCGCCCG
>NZ_WWHX01000908.1 GCF_009862125.1 Streptomyces sp. SID5910 | reverse complement strand
GCGGCGTCGTTGAAGGACTGGTCGCCCTTGCCGCCGATGTCGTACGCGATGGCGAGGCCCTTGTCGCTCTTCGTGCCGTCGTCGCCGCTGTCGCTCTCGCTGCTGGTGCCTCCGCAGGCCGTGGCGGCGAGTGCGAGCGACGCGACCCCCACCGCGACGCGGGTCAGTCTCGAAATCCGACGCATCTGAAGTTCCCCATTCTCCAAAGCCCCGCAGCGGGCGCTCGGTTCGGCGCACATTAACGCGCGTAGAAACTCCTGGGAACGGGGTTCCGCGGTGCCGTTACCCATTCGTGCCGCTGGCCGGTTACGGCCCGGTGAACCACCGGGCCGAACGCGGCCGAAGGGGTGCGAAGCGGCCTACTGCACGGCGTCGATCAGGGCCGCCGCCGTGAACATCTCGACGCCCACGGTGATCGCGTGCTCGTCCACGTCGAAGTCGCCCTGGTGCAGGTCCCGCACCGTGCGCTCGCCGGGCGGGCGGACGCCGAGCCGGGCCATCGCGCCGGGCACGTGCTCCAGGTACCAGGAGAAGTCCTCGCCGCCGAGGCTCTGCTCGGTGGGCTCGACGGAGTCCGTGCCGCGCCGGGCGACCATGGCGGCCTGGAGCAGTTCGGTGCTGGTGACCTCGTTGACGACGGGGGGCACCCCGCGGACGTAGGTGATCTCGGACTTGGCCCGGTGCAGGTTGGCGACCTCGTCGATGGCGCCGACGACGAGGTCGGGCGCCTGCCGCCAGGCGTCGAGGTCGAGGCAGCGCACGGTGCCGGCGAGTTCGGCGTGCTGCGGGATGACGTTCGGGGCGTGGCCGCAGTCGATCCGGCCCCAGGTCATGGCGAGGCCGCTGCGGCTGTCCACCCGGCGGGCGACGATCGCGGGCACGTCGACGACGACGCGGGCGGCGGCGGTGACGAGGTCGGTCGTCAGGTGCGGCCGGGCGGTGTGGCCGCCGGGGCCGTTGAGCGAGATCTCCAGCCGGTCGCAGGCGGAGGTGATGGGGCCGACCCGCAGCCCGACCTTCCCGGCGTCCACCCGGGGGTCGCAGTGCACGGCGAGGATGCGGCGCACCCCGTCGAGCGCGCCGCCCTCGATGGCGTCGGCGGCGCCGCCGGGCAGCACCTCCTCGGCGGGCTGGAAGACCAGCCGCACGGGCCGGGGCAGCAGGCCCTGCTCGTGCAGGGCGGCGAGCGCGAGGCCGGTGCCGAGGACGACGGTGGTGTGCACGTCGTGCCCGCAGGCGTGGGCACGGTCCGGGACGATCGAGCGGTACGGGCACTCGCTCTTGGTGTCCGGGATGGGCAGCGCGTCGATGTCGGCCCGCAGCGCGAGCATGCGCGGCCCGCCGGTCCACTGGCCCGAGTCGGTGCCGATGTCGCAGACGAGTCCCGTGCCGACGGGAAGCACACGCGGCTTGAGGCCGGCCCGCTCTAGCCGCTCCTTGATCGCGGCGGTGGTGCGGAACTCCTGGTTGCCCAGCTCGGGGTGCATGTGCAGGTCGCGGCGGAAGGCCACGAGCTCAGCGCGCAGCGCCTCGGGGAGGGTGCCGGGAAGCAGCGCTTCCCCTGACGGGTCGGCCTCGGACTCTCGGGACATCAATTGCTTCACCCTCTGAAGGGTAGGACGCCGAGGCGGTCAACTGTCCTGCGATCAACAAAAGTTCAACCCGTTAGGGGAAGAAAAGTTGGCCGTACGGCGCATGGCTGCCGACGAAGGTGGGTACGCTCACCCGTTTCCTACCGCCGGGCCCGCCTCCGCACTCCTTGCTCCTTTCACGGATACCACGCTCCGTACACCCCACGCGTCCCCGTTCACCCACTGGACGGACCCCGGAGACGGGCATGGGCTCGCTCGTGCCCTCTGGCCGGGCCGTCGTCCACCGGGGGACACGACTGAGAACCTGTCAGCTCTTGAGGGGCGCGTCGCTCGACCAGAACGGCGACCTCACATTCGGCGCGGGCAGCTCCTGCTTCGAGTAGTCCGGGCCGTTCGGCTTGCTGGTCGGCTGTGCAACCTCCGACTCCTCCACACACGGGGTGGTGATGCTCAGATGAGCTTGGCCGTTGGGGGCGATCAGGGCTTCGAGCTGGAAGCCGTCCGGCGTCTTGAAGTGAGCGACGAGGCCGTTCGCACCTGTGGCGACGAGGCTGTAGCCCTTGCTCTTCCAGTGACGTTCCAGCACGCCGAGAAAGCTGCCACGCCGCTCGGTGGAGATGATCGTCATGACGGCACGATCACGATCCACGTAGCAGTCACCCGGCATGGAGTACCGATGCGTCCACTGAACAGGAGGCTTGATGGCCGCGAACGTCTCGTCCAGAATCTGGTCCGCCCTGTCTGCGGCCTCTTGCAGGTTCATTCCCGACTGACTTTCCTTGCTTGAGGATGCCGAATCCGTCACGCCACACCCAGCGAGAAGCAGCCCCAGCGCCATGACCGCTGCGACCCTTTTCCTCATCGCGGCGTCTCCCTTACACGCGGATTTGTCCGACCTCAACCGGCCGGACGGAGGCCCGTAGGCCGCGCCCCCGCTGGTGCCCCCTCTCTCTCGGCGGGCAACTGATTGAGCTGCATGTGCGCGGGCTGCCGCTCGGCTGCCGCCGCTTTGAGCTGCTCCCACTCGTCCCACGCCATGCGTGGCCCCTCCCCGGTTTCCTGGCGTGCGCCGCCGCGCGGGGCTGTGCGTACGCCTGTACTGCTCGTAGTCGAGAGGAACGCTAACGGGCCGTCACCACGGGGCCCACCCGTCACGGGCACCAGGACGTCTGAGTATCCGTACTCAGGCCGGAACAAGCCCTGGCCTGGCCGGATGGTGACTTCGTCGCTACCCCCCCACCGCCGACAGCCGGTGCGCGGCTCGGGCCGAGCCTGTGACGCCGGAGAGGAAGCCGCCGGCCCGGGGGGAGGCGGTGCGGGTGAGCCAGGTGGGGTCGATGTCGCAGACGGCGACGCGGACGTCCGTGCCGGCGAGGGCGAGCGGGAGGGTGTGGACGACCGTGGAGGGAAAGCTGAGGACGGTACGGCCGATCGGGCCACGGCGGGCGATCAGTTCCAGGGGGAGGTCGGGGCGGACGATCTCCAGGCCCGTCTCCACGGCCAGGCGGTGGAGCTTCTCGGTGCTCTCGCGGCGGTGGGCGAAGTAGCGGGCCGCCCCGTGGGTCCTGGCCAGGGCGCGGACGGCGTCGACGTACCGGTCGGCGTCCACGACGCCGGTCTCCACCAGCGAGGTGCCGACCATGTCGGCGCCCTTGGTGATGCGGGGCGGGCCGAAGCGGGCGCGGGTCCAGGCGAAGGCGTTGGGGGTGACGGTGACGCCGTCCGGGGTGTCGTCCACGGGCATGGCGGAGAAGACCTCGACGGCCCGGCCCCGGGACGGGGTCAGGCGGCGCCGGGCGGCGGCCGACACCGGGGCGAAGAGCAGGTCGCGGGGGCCGGGGCGGTGGCCCTTGCGGTGCCAGCGGACCAGGCGTTCGCCGCGGGCGAGCTGGGTGACGAACTCCATGGTGGCCGTGCCGTCGTCGACGACGACCAGGTCGGGGGCGCGGGTGATGGTCAGCAGCAGTTGGACGTAGCGGGAGAAGGGGTCGCCCATGACGACCCGGTCCGCGCGGCGCAGGGGGCCCGTCAGGCTCCCCACCGTGTGGAAGGGGGCCGTGGCGCCGCCGCGGGCCTCCTCCCAGCGGACCTCGTGGCCCTCGCGGCGGGCCAGTTCCGCCATGCGGCGCAGCTGGCCGCGGGTCATCGGGTCCACCGGGGACAGGACGACGAGGGTGAGCTCCGCGCCGGGCGCACGGGTGTGCGCCCACTCCAGCACGTTCAGCAGTTGCACCGGGCTCTCGACGAAGGCGAGAGTGCGGGGGCCGGCGTTCCCGGCGCGGGGGCTCATCGGCGTACGACCGTCCCG
>NZ_WWHX01000907.1 GCF_009862125.1 Streptomyces sp. SID5910 | reverse complement strand
GCCCCGGAGAAAACTGTCACCTCACTTTGAACACCCCGCACCCCACGTCCGTACCGGTGGACGAGCGACCGACTGGGGGAACCCCCGGACATCGGAGGTGGGCGTGCGCAAGGATTCCGTCGTGGCCGGTGAACGTGGTGCGAGGGCCCGACATCGCATGCCCCAGACCTCCTCGGAGCCCGACGAGGAGCTGATGCGCGCCCTCTACCGGGAGCACGCCGGCCCCTTGCTGGCGTACGTGCTGCGGCTGGTCGCGGGGGACCGGCAGCGCGCCGAGGACGTCGTCCAGGAGACGCTCATCAGGGCCTGGAAGAACGCCGGTCAGCTCAACCGTGCGACCGGATCGGTACGCCCCTGGCTGGTGACGGTCGCCCGGCGCATCGTCATCGACGGCCACCGCAGCCGGCAGGCCCGGCCGCAGGAGGTCGATCCGTCGCCGCTGGAGGTCATCCCCGCGGAGGACGAGATCGACAAAGCGCTGTGGCTGATGACGCTGTCGGACGCGCTCGACGACCTGACCCCGGCCCACCGGGAGGTTCTCGTCGAGACGTACTTCAAGGGGCGTACCGTCAATGAGGCGGCGCAGACACTGGGCATTCCCAGCGGCACCGTTCGCTCCCGGGTGTTCTACGCCCTGCGTTCGATGAAGCTGGCACTGGAGGAGCGGGGGGTGACGGCGTGATGAGCGGCCACGGGGGTTTCCAGGGATTCGGCGCGGGTGGTTCGGGTAGGTCTGCCCCCATGCAGGGATCATCGGTGCCGAACGAGCACGAGACCGTCGGCGCCTACGCCCTCGGGATCCTCGACGACGCCGAAGCAACCGCTTTCGAGGCGCACCTCGCCGGCTGCGAGTGGTGCGCCCAGCAGCTGGACGAACTGGCCGGCATGGAGCCCATGATGGCCGCCCTCGCGGACCTGCCGGGCGCGGGCACCCCCGCGATCGCCGAGTCGCTGACCGTGAAGCCGAGCCCGCGGCTGGCGGAGAAGCTCGTGGACCAGGTCGCCGAGCGCCGCGCGAGCAAGCGCCGCCGCAACTTCTACCTGGTCGGCACCGCGGCCGCGCTGATCATCGGCGGCCCGTTCGCCGCGGTCGCGACGACCAGCGGCGGCGACGACGGCGGCGGCCACCGCAGCGAGGCGCAACAGACCGCGAGCCCCGCCGCCTCCGCCTTCGCCGCCATGCCCGACCGGGTCACCGCGACCGACCCCGCCACCAAGGTCAGCGCGACCGTCGCCCTGGAGAAGAAGGCCTGGGGCACCGACGCGGTCCTGGAGCTCAAGAACGTCAAGGGACCCGAGAAGTGCTCCCTGATCGCCGTCGGCAAGAACGGCGAGCGCGAGACGCTCAGCTCCTGGTCCGTCCCGAACTGGGGCTACGGCATCCCGGGCGCCGCCACCGACAAGGCCAAGGAGCCGCTCTACGTGCACGGCGGCGCCGCCCTGGAGCCCAACGAGATCGACCACTTCGAGGTCATGACCTTCGACGGCGACCGCCTGGTGGAGGTCGACGTGTAGCGCCACGGGACCGCGCCGTGGCCTCCGGGCCCCCCTTCGCGTACGGTTGACGGCTGCCCAGCACGTCAGAAGGGGGCCCGGTGGCCGCACAGGCACAACAGGATTCGGCGGTCGACTCGGTGCACGATTCCGTACGCGACCGAGAGATCAGCGTGGAACAGGCACACCTCGACCGGGTGTACCGCCGCCTCGAGGAGAAGATCCACGAGGCCGAGTTCCTCATGCAGGACGCGGCCCGGCGCGGCCACGTCGGCACCCCCGGCGCGCTCGCCGAGCGCGACGCGCAGGTCTTCCGGGCGGGTATCCACCTGAACCGGCTCAACAACGAGTTCGAGGACTTCCTCTTCGGCCGGATCGACCTGCTCCTCGGCAGGGACGGCCAGAAGGGCGCGGACGGCGCGTACACGGCGGTGGAGCCCGCCGAGGGCGCCGTACGGCCCGACGACACCGCGGACATCGCCGAGACCCTGCACATCGGCCGCATCGGCGTCCTGGACGAGGAGTACGCGCCGCTGGTCATCGACTGGCGGGCGCCCGCCGCCGCGCCGTTCTACCGCTCCACGCCGGTCGACCCGGGCCGGGTCGTGCGCCGCCGGGTCATCCGGTCCAAGGGGCGGCGCGTCCTCGGCGTCGAGGACGACCTGATGCGGCCCGAGATCACGGCGTACCTGGACGGCGAGGCGCTGCCCGTCATCGGCGACGGCGCCCTGATGGCCGCCCTCGGCCAGGCCCGCACGCACAGCATGCGGGACATCGTCGCCTCCATCCAGGCCGAGCAGGACCTGGTCATCCGCGCCCCCGCCGCCTCCGTGACGTACGTCGAGGGCGGCCCCGGCACCGGCAAGACCGCCGTCGCCCTGCACCGGGCGGCGTACCTGCTCTACCAGGACCGGCGCCGCTACGCGGGCGGCATCCTGATCGTCTCGCCGACCCCGCTGCTCGTGGCGTACACCGAGGGCGTGCTGCCCTCCCTCGGTGAGGAGGGGCAGGTCGCCATCCGTGCGATCGGCTCGCTGGTCGACGGCGCCGAGGCCACGCTGTACGACTCCCCGGCCGTGGCCCGCGCCAAGGGCTCCTCGCGGATGCTGCGGGTGCTGCGCAAGGCCGCGCGCGGCGCGCTGGAGCCGGAGGGCTCGCCGAACCTGCTGCGGGTCGTCGCCTTCGGCCGGCGCCTGGAGCTGGAGGCGGAGGAGCTGGCCGGCATCCGCCGCACCGTCCTCGGCGGCACGGCGCCCGTCAACCTGCTGCGCCCCCGCGCCCGCCGGCTGCTCCTGGACGCCCTGTGGGGCAGATCCGGTGCCGCCGGCCGCCACAGCGACCCGGAGCTGGCCGCCGAGCTGCGCTCCTCCTTCGACGAGGACGTCAGCTCCGAGGACTCCTTCCTCGCCTTCCTGGACGCCTGGTGGCCGGAGCTGACGCCCGGTGCCGTGCTGGCGGCCATGGCGGACGAGAAGCGGCTGGGCCGCTGGGCGCGGCGGATCCTCAACCCCGGCGAGGTCCGCAAGGTGGCCCGGTCGCTGCGCCGCGAGGGCCACTCCGTGCACGACATCGCCCTGCTCGACGAGCTCCAGGCCGTCCTCGGCACCCCGGCCCGCCCCCGCAAGCGGCGCGAGCTGGACCCGTTGGACCAGCTCACCGGCCTGGAGGAGCTGATGCCGCAGCGCGAGGAGACCCAGTGGGAGCGCGCCGAGCGCCTCGCGCAGGAGCGCACCGAGTACGCGCACGTCATCGTCGACGAGGCGCAGGACCTCACGCCCATGCAGTGGCGGATGGTCGGCCGCCGCGGCCGGCACGCCACGTGGACGGTCGTCGGTGACCCGGCGCAGTCCTCCTGGTCCGACCCGGACGAGGCGGCGGCGGCCCGGGACGAGGCCCTGGGCACGCGTCCCCGGCGGCGCTTCGAGCTCACGGTGAACTACCGCAACCCGGCGGAGATCGCCGAGCTGGCGGCCAAGGTGCTGGCGCTCGCGATGCCGGGCTCCTCGGCGCCGACGGCGGTCCGCTCGACCGGCGTCGAACCGCGCTTCGCCGTGGTCGGGGACGGCCTCGCGTCGACCGTGCGGGCGGAGACGGCCCGGCTCCTTGACCTGGTCGACGGCACCGTCGGCGTCGTCGTGGCGATGAACCGCCGCGAGGAGGCCCGGCGCTGGCTGGCGGGGCTCGGCGACCGGGTGGTGGCGCTGGGCAGTCTGGAGGCCAAGGGCCTGGAGTACGACGCGACCGTCGTCGTCTCGCCCGCCGAGATCGCGGACGAGTCGCCCGCCGGGTTGCGCGTGCTCTACGTCGCCCTGACCCGGGCCACCCAGCAGCTCACGATCGTCTCCGGCGACCGGGACGAGCCGGACGCGGCCGGGGTGCCGGACCTGCTGCGGGACTGAGCACCGCCGCACGAGCATGAGGCCCGCGCCGTCGGAACGGCGCGGGCCTCACAACTGTCTAGGTGGCACCGACCCGCCATGCTCGCCTCGCGGCAAGTGGTCGCTCGTAGCGACGATGGTTGGGCCCGGGGGCTTGGATCGAGCCGGTGCCACGTCCAAGGTAACAAACGATCCCCGCAAGACAATTCCCGTCCCGCGAGTTCTTTCCCCGGGCGGACCGCCGCTTCCGGCAGCCTCTTCCGTAGACGCGCAACTTCTCGTATGGTGGAAGTCGTTTTCCGAAATCATCTCTCCTCCGGTCGGACGGCACGCGAACAAAACGTTCGCAATCCGGGGCGGCTACCACGTACCCGGTGGTAGGTGCGACGATCGGACGGCACAACACGCGACACGGTGAAAGCAGAGGAAGTCGGCCATGGCAACGGCGCCCAGCGTCTCCTACTCGATGACCATCAGGTTGGAGGTGCCCGCGAGCGGAACCGCCGTCTCGCAGCTCACCACCGCCGTGGAGTCCTCCGGCGGCTCGGTGACCGGCCTCGACGTCACCGCGTCCGGCCACGACAAGCTCCGTATCGACGTCACCATCGCGGCCGGCTCGACCTCCCACGCCGACGAGATCGTGGAGCAGCTCCGCGGCATCGAGGGCGTCATCCTCGGCAAGGTCTCCGACCGTACGTTCCTGATGCACCTCGGCGGCAAGATCGAGATGGCGTCGAAGCACCCCATCCGCAACCGCGACGACCTCTCCATGGTCTACACGCCCGGCGTGGCCCGCGTCTGCATGGCGATCGCCGAGAACCCCGAGGACGCCCGCCGCCTGACCATCAAGCGCAACTCCGTTGCGGTCGTGACGGACGGCTCCGCGGTCCTCGGCCTCGGCAACATCGGCCCCAAGGCCGCGCTGCCGGTCATGGAGGGCAAGGCGGCCCTGTTCAAGCGCTTCGCCGGCATCGACGCCTGGCCGATCTGCCTCGACACCCAGGACACCGACGCGATCGTCGAGATCGTCAAGGCCATCGCCCCGGGCTTCGCCGGCATCAACCTGGAGGACATCTCCGCGCCGCGCTGCTTCGAGATCGAGGCCCGGCTGCGCGAGGCCCTCGACATCCCCGTCTTCCACGACGACCAGCACGGCACCGCCATCGTCGTCCTCGCGGCCCTCACCAACGCGCTGCGCGTGGTGGACAAGCCCATCGAGAACGTGCGCGTGGTCATGTCCGGCGCCGGCGCCGCCGGTACGGCCATCCTCAAGCTGCTGCTCGCCGCGGGCGTCAAGAACGCCGTCGTCGCCGACATCCACGGCGTCGTCCACGCGGGCCGCGCCGACCTGGTCGACGCCGCACCCGGGTCGGCGCTGCGCTGGATCGCCGACAACACCAACCCGGAGGGCCTGACCGGCACCCTCAAGGAGGCCGTGCACGGCGCCGACGTCTTCATCGGCGTCTCCGCCCCCAACGTCCTGGACGGCGACGACGTGGCCGCCATGGCCGACGGCGCCATCGTGTTCGCGCTCGCGAACCCCGACCCCGAGGTGGACCCGGCGATCGCCCGCCAGACGGCGGCGGTCGTGGCCACCGGCCGCTCCGACTTCCCGAACCAGATCAACAACGTGCTGGTCTTCCCGGGTGTCTTCCGCGGCCTGCTGGACGCGCAGTCCCGCACCGTCAACACCGAGATGATGCTGGCCGCCGCGCAGGCCCTCGCGGACGTGGTGACCGAGGACGAGCTGAACCCGAACTACATCGTCCCGAGCGTCTTCAACGACAAGGTCGCCGGTGCCGTCGCCGGCGCCGTGCGCGAGGCGGCGAAGGCCGCCGGCGTGGCGTCGTAGGGACCCCCGGACAGGGGAACGGTGGCCCGTGCGGTGGCTGTGAGGATCGCCACGACGGGCCGCCGTACCGGCGCGTCGCGGAACGGAGCGCCTCGGACGGCCCTCTAGGGTTGCGCCAGACCGGGCCCCCGGCCCTCTCCGTTGACTCCCAAGGGTGTTCTCACGACTCCTGGGGGTGCCGGATTGGCATTACCGCCGCAGGTGCAGGCAGGATGCCTGTCTGGGCGCGAGGGCCCGACGACGGACCCGGGTGAGGGAACTGTCCGAGGTCCCTGGCAGCATCGGCTTTCGCTGTGCCCGCATGCGGCTCCGCCGCGTGGCACGCCTCAACGGCAAGAAGAACACGGGAGTAACAACATGAACCGCAGTGAGCTGGTGGCCGCGCTGGCCGACCGCGCCGAGGTGACCCGCAAGGACGCCGACGCCGTTCTGGCCGCGTTCGCCGACGTCGTCGGCGACATCGTCTCCAAGGGCGACGAGAAGGTCACCATCCCCGGCTTCCTGACCTTCGAGCGCACGCACCGTGCCGCTCGCACCGCCCGCAACCCGCAGACCGGCGAGCCGATCCAGATTCCGGCCGGCTACAGCGTGAAGGTGTCCGCGGGCTCCAAGCTCAAGGAAGCGGCCAAGGGTAAGTAAGGCACGCCTGAGCGCCGTCAGGTTGGGCGCCGTGGGCGGCTGTGCGGTCCGTTGTGGCTGGTCGCGCAGTTCCCCGCGCCCCTGACGGGGCGCTTCAGTCAACGCCGATGGGGCGGTCACCCGGGTTCGGGTGACCGCCCCATCGGCGTGTTCGGTGTCGGTCAGCCGAGGGGTTTGCCCGGGAGTTCCACCTTGGCGCCGAGGTTCATGAGCTTCTCCATGAAGTTCTCGTAGCCGCGGTTGATCAGGTCGATGCCGTGGACCCGGGACGTGCCCTGGGCCGCGAGGGCGGCGATGAGGTACGAGAAGCCGCCGCGCAGGTCGGGGATGACCAGGTCGGCGCCCTCCAGCTTGGTCGGTCCGGAGACGACGGCCGAGTGGAGGAAGTTGCGCTGGCCGAAGCGGCAGTCGGAGCCGCCGAGGCACTCGCGGTAGAGCTGGATGTGGGCGCCCATCTGGTTGAGCGCGGAGGTGAAGCCGAGGCGGGACTCGTAGACCGTCTCGTGGACGATCGACAGGCCCGTGGCCTGCGTCAGGGCGACCACGAGGGGCTGCTGCCAGTCCGTCTGGAAGCCCGGGTGGACGTCCGTCTCCAGGGCGATGGACTTCAGTCGGCCGCCCGGGTGCCAGAAGCGGATGCCCTCGTCGTCGATCTCGAAGGCGCCGCCCACCTTCCGGAAGGTGTTCAGGAACGTCATCATCGAGCGCTGCTGGGCGCCCCGGACGTAGATGTTGCCCTCGGTCGCCAGCGCCGCCGATGCCCAGGAGGCGGCCTCCAGGCGGTCGGAGAGGGCGCGGTGCGTGTAGCCGCCGAGGCGGTCCACACCGGTGATGCGGATCGTGCGGTCGGTGTCCATCGCGATGATCGCGCCCATTTTCTGCAGGACGCAGATCAGGTCCTCGATCTCCGGCTCCACGGCCGCGTTGGACAGCTCCGTCACGCCCTCGGCGAGCACCGCGGTCAGCAGCACCTGCTCGGTCGCGCCGACGGACGGGTACGGCAGGTTTATCTTCGTACCCCGCAGCCGCTGCGGGGCCTCCAGGTACTGGCCGTCCTCCCGCTTCTCGATCTTCGCGCCGAACTGGCGCAGCACGTCGAAGTGGAAGTCGATGGGCCGGCCGCCGATGTCGCAGCCGCCCAGGCCGGGGATGAACGCGTGCCCGAGGCGGTGCAGCAGCGGGCCGCAGAACAGGATCGGGATGCGCGACGAGCCCGCGTGGGCATCGATGTCAGCGACGTTCGCGCTCTCCACGTGGGTGGGGTCGAGGACCAGCTCACCGGGCTCCTCGCCCGGACGGACCGTGACCCCGTGCAGTTGCAGCAGTCCGCGTACGACCCGCACATCGCGGATGTCCGGCACGTTGCGCAGCCGGCTCGGCGCACTGCCCAGCAGGGCGGCGACCATGGCCTTCGGCACGAGGTTCTTCGCACCGCGGACCCGGATCTCGCCCTCCAGCGGTGTTCCGCCGTGGACAAGCAGTACGTCATCAGCGCCGTTGACGGTCATGAATCTCGCGTTCCGTGGGGTGGGGCAGGGGCCAGAAGGGAAAGGGTAGTCGCCCTCGACCCCCCTTCTGTAAGCCCGAGGAGGGTCCGGCGACGTCATGGATGTGTCACAACACGAAGGGTCTCCCGGCGGCCACGTGGGGTCACCGCGCGGGGGCGTGCGCGGAGGGTCCGTTCACCCCCGTGCCCCCGATTGCCTCCCCATGGGAGGGGAACATGCGGGATCATGTCTGGCATGACCGAGGTGTCCTCGCTCACGGGGCGGCTGCTCGTGGCAACGCCCGCCCTGGCGGACCCGAACTTCGAGCGTGCGGTGGTGCTCCTTCTCGACCACGACGAGGAGGGCTCCCTCGGTGTCGTCCTCAACCGCCCCACGCCGGTCGACGTCGGCGACATCCTGGAGGGCTGGGCGGACCTCGCCGGCGAGCCCGGGGTGGTCTTCCAGGGCGGCCCGGTGTCGCTGGACTCGGCCCTCGGTGTCGCCGTCGTCCCCGGCGGCGCGTCCGGGGAGGCGGCCCCGCTGGGCTGGCGCCGGGTGCACGGCGCGATCGGTCTGGTCGACCTGGAGGCACCGCCGGAGCTGCTGGCCCCCGCCCTGGGCGCCCTGCGCATCTTCGCCGGGTACGCCGGCTGGGGACCGGGCCAGCTGGAGGACGAGCTGACGGAGGGCGCCTGGTACGTGGTGGAGTCCGAGCCGGGCGACGTCTCCTGCCCGCTCCCGGACAGACTCTGGCGCGAGGTGCTGCGCCGCCAGCGCAGCGAGCTGGCGATGGTGGCGACGTATCCGGACGACCCTTCGCTCAACTGAAGCGTGTGAGCTTCAGTACCCTTGGCGTCTATGAGCACTCTCGAGCCCGAGCGCGGGACTGGTACGGGAACCCTCGTCGAGCCGACGCCGCAGACGTCCCACGGCGACGGCGATCACGAGCGCTTCGCGCATTACGTCCAGAAGGACAAGATCATGGCGAGCGCCCTCGACGGCACCCCCGTCGTGGCGCTGTGCGGCAAGGTCTGGGTGCCGGGCCGCGACCCGAAGAAGTACCCGGTCTGTCCCATGTGCAAGGAGATCTACGAGTCCATGAGCGCCGGCGGCGACCAGGGCAAGGGCGGCGACAAGAAGTAGCAGCCCCCGCCCGGCCGAATTCTTACGAGGCCCCCGGAGCGTGCCCGCGCGCGCTCCGGGGGCCTTCGCGTGTCACGAAGTGGTCGAGACCTCTTGTGGACATGTTCATGTAGTCCATAACCTCCTGGGTGTTGTGCAGAGCGAAACCGTCATTGCATATGTTGCAACGCGCGCCCGGAGGAACACTCCATGAAGCTCTCCCCCCGACTGGCCGTCCTGCTGGCGGCCACCGCCGTCGTCACCGCGGCCTGCGCCCCCCAGACGTCCGACAACTCCTCCTCCGGCAAGGACGAGAAGAGCGGCACGCTGCGGGTCTGGCTCTTCCAGGAGGTCAACAACAAGCCCAAGGAACAGCTCGTCGACCAGGTCCTCGCCGGCTTCGAGAAGTCCCACGAGGGCACGAAGGTCTCCGTCGAGTACATCCCCGTCGAGGCCCGCGCCCAGCGCATCAAGGCCGCCTTCAACGACCCGAAGAGCGCCCCCGACGTCATCGAGTACGGCAACACCGACACCGCCGGCTATGTGAAGGACGGCGGCCTCGCGGACGTCACCGAGGAGTTCGGCGCCTGGGACGAGGCCAAGGACACCGACCCGACCGCCCGGCAGTCGGTCACCGTGGACGGCAAGGTGTACGGCGCCCCCTACTTCGTCGGCATCCGCGCCCTGTACTACCGCACCGACGTGTTCGAGGAACTGAACCTCCGGCCGCCGACGTCGCTGGACGAGCTGACGTCCACCGCCAAGACGATCCGCGCCGCCAAGCCGGACCTCTACGGCATCGCCGTCGGCGGCGCCTACACCTACGGCGCGATGCCCTTCATCTGGGCCAACGGCGGCGAACTCGCCACCGGCAAGGGCGGCTCGTACGCCTCGGCGATCGACAGCGCCGCCGCGCAGAAGGGCATCAAGGCGTACACGTCCCTCTTCGGCGACGACAACTGCCCCGCCGCCAAGTGCGCCGGCATGGGCGGCAACGACACCGTCACCGCGTTCGCCTCCGGCAAGGCGGCCATGGCGATCGGCGGCGACTTCAGCCACCAGGCCGTGGAGGCCGGCGCGGTCAAGGGCAAGTACGCGGTCGTGCCGCTGCCGGGGGTGAAACCGGGCTCGATCGCCCCGGCCTTCGCGGGCGGCAACAACATCGGGGTCCTCAAGAGCACCTCGCACCGCACCCTCGCCGTCGACCTGATGAAGCGGCTGGCGTCCAAGGAGGCGCAGGGCGAGCTGTTCGACGCGATGGGCTTCCTGCCGACCTTCACGGATGTGCGGCAGGGGGTCGCGGCGAAGGAGCCGTTCGTGAAGCCGTTCGTGGACACGTTGGCCTCCGGCACGCGGTTCGTGCCGGCGTCGGCGGCTTGGGCGACGATCGACTCGTCGCTGGTGCTGCCGACGATGTTCCAGGAGGTGGTCAGCGGCAAGAAGTCCGTGGGGGCCGCTGCGGAGGGGGCGGCGGGGAAGATGAACGACGCGTTTGGCTCCGCCGGATGAGTGTGTCGCCGTCCAGCTCGGGGGGTGCGGTGCGTGGGCGGGTGACGGTGCGTCGTGGCTTGTCGCGCAGTTCCCCGCGCCCCT
>NZ_WWHX01000906.1 GCF_009862125.1 Streptomyces sp. SID5910 | reverse complement strand
CCCCCCCCGCGGAGTACGCGCGTCGCCGATGGGCCCGCGATACGGCCCGCGTCCGGCCCAGCCGGCCCCCCTCAGCGTCGCCGCAGCGCCCGAGTCACGGCGGCGACCGTGCCGGCGGCGGCCAGGCCGGTGCCTGCGAGGGCCAGGCCGGTGAGCGCGAGGGCCAGGGTCCGGGACCGGCGGCCCGGAGGCGTGGGGCGGGCGCCCGGTGCCATGCCGTACGCGCTGCCCGGCGCGTCGGTGTCCCCGGCGGAGCCGGGCAGTGCCGAGGCCAGGAGCTCCGCCAGGTGCACACCCTCGTGGCCGCCGCTGTCGAACTCGTGGATCTGGGTGCGGCAGCTGAAGCCGTCGGCCAGCACCACGGTCGCCGCGTCCTCGTCCCGCAGCCGCGGCAGCAGCACCCGCTCCGCGCACGCCTCGCTGACGTCCAGATGGCCGCGCTCGAAGCCGAAGTTGCCGGCCAGCCCGCAGCAGCCGGAGTCCAGCCGCTCGGCATCCACCCCGGCCCGGCGCAGCAGTTCCCGGTCCGCGTCCCAGCCCATGACCGCGTGCTGGTGGCAGTGCACCTGGGCCAGCGCCCTCGCGGACCGCTCGGGCACCCGCGGCGGCTCGTAGCCGGGGGAGTGCCCGGTCAGCAGCTCCGACAGCGTGACCGTCCGCTCGGCCAGCCGCAGCACGTCCTGGTCGCCGGGGAACAGCTCCGCCGCGTCCGCCCGGAACACCGCCGTGCAGCTCGGCTCCAGCGCCACCACCAGTCCGCCCGCCCGCACGTGCGGGGCCAGGGCGCGCACCGTCCGGGTGAGGATCCGCTCCGCCGTGCCGAGCTGCCCGGTGGAGATCCAGGTCAGCCCGCAGCACAGCGGCTCGCCCGGCAGCTCCACCCGCCAGCCCGCGTGCTCCAGCACCCGTACGGCCGCCCGCCCGACGTGCGGGTGGAAGTGGTTGGTGAACGTGTCCGGCCACAGCAGCACCGTTCCGCGCCGCCCGTCACCCTCCGGCTCGTGGTCCGCGAACCACTGCTCGAACGTCCGCCCGGCGAACAGCGGCACCTCCCGGTCCGCCACGCCCGCGAGGGCCACGGCGGCCCTCGACAGCAGCGGCGTGTGCGTGAGCGCGTTGACGACCGGCCCGAGCCGGGTACGGCCCACCACCTGCGCCAGTGCCGGCAGCCAGCCCATGGACCAGTCCGAGCGCGGCCTGCGCCACGGCCGGCCCGCGTAGTGGTGGGACAGGAACTCCGCCTTGTACGTGGCCATGTCGACGTCCGCCGGGCAGTCCTTCTTGCACCCCTTGCAGGCCAGGCAGAGATCGAGCGCGTCCTTGACCGCCTCCGACCGCCAGCCGTCCCGGACGGCCGCGTCCCCGTGCCCGTCGAGCATCTCGAACAGCAGCCGCGCCCGCCCCCGCGTGGAGTGCTCCTCCTCCCGCGTCACCTGGTACGACGGGCACATCACCGTGCCGTCGCTGGTGTGCTGGCGGCACTTGCCGACCCCCACGCACCGGTTGGCGGCCTGCGCGAACGACCCCCCGTCGTGCGGGAACCGGAAGTGCGGGTCGCGGGGCTCGTACGGGGCCCAGTCGCCGCCGAGCCGCAGGTTCTCGTCGAGCCGGTACGGCGCCACGACCTTCCCCGGGTTCATCCGGTCCAGCGGGTCGAAGACGGCCTTGAGCCGCCCGAACGCCTCCACCAGCTCGTCGCCGAACATGCGCGGCAGCAGCTCGCCCCGGCTCTGCCCGTCCCCGTGCTCCCCGGACAGCGACCCGCCGAACTCCACGACCAGGTCGGCGGCCCGCTCCATGAACCGGCGGTAGGCCGCGACCCCGTCGGCGGTGTACAGGCCGAAGGGGATGCGGGTGTGCACGCAGCCGTGCCCGAAGTGGCCGTACAGGCTGGGCCCGGTGTCGCTGAGGTAGCCGAACTCCTCGAACAGGGACCGCAGCCGGCGCAGGTAGTCGCCCAGCCTCTCGGGCGCCACCGCCGAGTCCTCCCAGCCCTCGAAGGTGTCCGCCCTGCCCGGGATGTGGGCGGTGGCGCCGAGCCCGGACTCGCGGACCTGCCACAGGTCCTGCTCGTGCGCCGGGTCGTCCATGAACGCGCAGTCGGCGTCGTGCTCGGAGCGGTGCACCGCGTCCAGCATCCGGTGCGCCCGCGCGCCCGCCTCCTCGACGGTGTCGCCGCCGAACTGCACCATCAGGAAGGCGTTCCCGTCGGGCATCTCGGCCAGCGCCTTCGCGTTGAGGCGCTTGATCCGCTCGTCGCGCACCAGCCGGGCGTCGACGCCCTCCAGGGCGATCGGCCCGTGCGACAGCACGTCGGGCACCGCGTCGGCGGCCCGCTCGATGCTGTCGAACCCCAGGACGACCAGCGTGCGTTCCCGCACCACCGGCACGAGCTCCAGCTCCGCCCGCAGGACGGTGACGAGCGTCGACTCGCTGCCCACCAGCAGCCCGGCGACGTCGAAGCCGTGCTCCGGCAGCAGCGAGTCCAGGTTGTAGCCCGACACCCGGCGCGGGATGTCCGGGAAGCGGCGGCGGATCTCGTCGGCGTACGTGTCGCGCAGCGTCCGCAGCCGCCGGTAGACCGTCGCCCGCAGGTCGCCCTGCCGCTCGATCGCGGCGTACTCCTCGTCGCCGGTCTCCCCGCACCAGAAGCGGGTGCCGTCGTACAGCACCACCTCCAGGCGGGCGATGTTGTCGACGACCTTGCCGTGCGCCTGCGCGGTGGCCCCGCAGGAGTTGTTGCCGATCATGCCGCCGATGGTGCAGTTGGCGTGGGTGGCGGGTTCGGGTCCGAAGCGCAGGCCGTGCGGGGCGAGCTGCCGGTTGAGGTCGTCCAGCACGATCCCGGGCTGCACGACACAGGTGCGCGCGTCCACGTCCAGGGACTCCACGCGCGTGCAGTACTTCGACCAGTCGAGCACCAGCCCGGCGTTGGTGCACTGCCCGGCCAGGCTGGTCCCGCCGCCCCGCGACAGCACCGGCGCGCCGAACTCCCGGGCCACGGCCACCGCTTCGGCGCCGGCCTCGGGGGTGCGCGGGACGACCACGCCGATCGGCGTCTGCCGGAAGTTCGAGGCGTCCGTCGAGTACGCGGCGCGGCTCCCCGCGTCGAACCTGACCTCGCCGTCGACCCGCTCGCGCAGCGCCGCCCGCAGCGCGGCCGTGTCGACCGGCGGCGGCGCCCCTTCACGGACGACGGGTTCGGGCAGGTCCAGCGCGCCCATCGGGGCCTCCTCGGCGAGATGTACGGTGCGACGGCGACGACCGGCCGGGTGTGCGGCACGGCAGCCGGCGGGTACCCCGCGGCAGGTCGCGGCAACCTCGGGGTGGCGGTGTGCGCCGGGACGGTCGCGGACCGTGTCGCTGTTGGGCCGAACGGGTGAGTTGACGTAAGAATTGGCTGGTGCACGCATTGAAGGCGAGTGGAATCGGGGGAGCCGGTGAACAGCTACGACGTCACCGATGAACAGTGGGAAGGGCTCGCCCAGGTCGTTCCGTTGCGCGGGCGCGACGCCTGGCCGTCGTCGGTCGGCCATCGCGCGATGCCGGAGGCGGAGACGGAGGCGCGGCGGCGTTTCGTCGTCCTGCGGGTCAATGTCTTCGCGGACGCCCGCGAGGTCGCCGAGACGCTGATGGCGGGCATTCCGGTGCTCCTGGACCTGACGAGCGCCGAGACCGAGGTCGCCAAGCGCGTCCTGGACTTCAGCACGGGCGTCGTCTTCGGCCTGGCCAGCGGCATGCACCGGGTCGACCGCAACGTGTTCCTGCTGACGCCGGCCGGAACCGAGGTGAACGGCCTGATGGAGGGCGCGGCCGGGGTCCCCGGAATGTGACCCCGGGACCGGGGGCGCGCGGTACGCGGCGCCCGGTACGACGGGACCGGCCCCGCGAAGTCCCTCCGCCCGCGGGGCGGATCAGGAGGGCCCTCGCGGCGCCCGGCCCAGGCCTGGCGGCCCAGGCCCGCTGGCCCAGGCGCGCTGGCCCAACCTCGACGGCGCAACCCCGACGGCCCAGGCCCGACGACCCAGGCATGCTGGCTGAGCTCCGACGGCCCAGGCCCGGCGGCTCAGGCCCGGCGGCCCAGGCGTGCTGGCCCAGGCCTGGCGGCTCAGGCGTGCTGGCCCAGGCCCGCTGGCCTAGCCCCGGCAGCCCAGGCCCGGCGGCCCGGCGGGCCCGGCGCGTGACCAGCGCTTCCGGCCTGGCGAGCGCGTCCCCCGATCGTGGGAACGTCGACCGGGCGGAACGGTTCGCCCGGGATCCGGAGCCCTACGGTCCGGACATGGCCGTGTCACCCGCGTCGACGGCGTCCCCCTCGGCGATGTCCCCTGGAACCGCGTCCCCCTCGACGACGTCCCCTTCGGCGGCGTACGCCGCCCCCGCGCACCCGGACCGACCGCGCGTCACGGAACTGCGGCTGTCCGCGTTCGCCCGGCACCGGCGGGCCCGGATCCCGCTAGCGTCCCTCACCCTGCTGGCCGGCCCCAGCGGCTGCGGCAAGACCAGCGCGCTGCGGGCCTACGAGGCGCTCGCCCGGCTCGGCGGCGGCGCGGAGCTCACCGCGGTCTTCCCCGACCCGGTCGCCTGCGTCCCCGAGCGGGCCCTGCCCGACGCCGAGCGGCGCCGCGGCTTCCGCATCGGCTGCACGGTCGACGGCCCCGAGGGCCCGGTGAGCCTCGACGTGGCCGTACAGGCCGAGCCCGAACTGCGCATCGTGGGCGAGCGGCTGACGGCCGGCGGACTCGTCCTGCTGGAGACCGCCCTGCGCGACCCCGGCCGACGCGCCGTGCAGGCCGCCTGGCACACGGCCGGGTCGGCGCCCGTCACCCGCGCCCCGCTGCCCGACGACCGGCTCGGCACGCCGCTGCTGCCGCTGCGCGTGGCCGGCAAGACCGACGGGCAGCGCAGGGTGCTGGCGGCGGCCGAGCAGGTGGTGGTCGCCCTGCGTTCCGTCTTCGCCTGCGACCCGCGCCCCGCCAGGATGCGCGCCCCCGTGCCCACCGGCTCCGGACGGCTGCTCGGCGGCTGCGACAACCTCGCCGACGTGCTGTGGCGCACCCGGGCCGAGTGCGCCCGGCGGCACGCCCAGTTCGTCGCCGCCGTACGCGCCGGCTGCGCGGGCCCCGTCGAGGACGTGCTGGCCGAGCCGGTCGTCGGCGGTGTGGTCCGCGCGCTGCTCGACCGGGGCGACGGCGTCCGCACCGGCCTCCCCCGCCTCGGCTACGGCGAGCTGCGCTACCTCGCCCTCGCGCTCGTGCTGTTCACCGGCCCCGGCGTGCTGGAGGTGGACCCGGCCGGCGAGGTGCCCGCCGCGCTCCAGACGCTCACCGTCCTCGCCGACGGCCTCGACCGCGGCCTGGACGTGCACCAGCGC
>NZ_WWHX01000905.1 GCF_009862125.1 Streptomyces sp. SID5910 | reverse complement strand
AACGAGAGGTGTCAGGGTGGAGCAGCGGTTGAGCATCGCGGTGGCGCAACCGCGGTGTGTGGCATATGACGTGACGGCCAACGCGATGGCCCACGCGGAGGCAGTTCGTGCGGCGGACGCGCGGGTGGTTGTCTTCCCCGAGATGTCGCTGACGGGATACGAACTGGACGCCGCGCCGGTCTCCCCGGACGATGCACGGCTGGCTCCGATCGTCGCGGCGTGCGCCGAGACCGGGACACTCGCCCTGGTCGGTGCACCCGTGCCGGGTCCGCGTATCGGCGTCCTGGCTGTGGACGGAGAGGGCGCGCGCGTGGCCTATGGGAAGGTCTGCCTTCATGACAGCGAGGCCGCCCGCTTCGTGCCCGGGGAACCGGCCGTGATCGAAGTGGACGGGTGGCGGCTGGGGCTCGCCATCTGCCGTGACACCGGTATCCCCGAGCATGCCGCGAAGACGGCGGCGTTGGGTATCGATGGCTATGTAGCGGGGGTTGTCCACGCCGATGACGAGGCCGACGTTCATGGCGAGCGCGCCCTGCGAGTCGCCGCGGACCATGATGTGTGGGTTGCCACGGCGGCCTTCGCGGGCCCGACCGGCGGCGGTTTCGACCGCACGTCTGGCCGCTCGGGAATCTGGTCGGCCGGCGGAGAGCTGATCGCCGAGGCGAGCGGTGCCCCGGACAATGTCGTGCGGGCCGTTTTCAGCAAGAGTCGGCCCTGATCGGGGTTTCTCATTGTCGACGTTGGGGACGGTCGTCCCAGCGGTGAGTGGTCCACGCTCGCCGGATCAGGCTGCGGACGGTAATGACGGTGTCGGCGAGGTCGAAGAAAGCGTTGATCACAGTGGTGCGGCGTTCGTAGCAGCGGGCCAGGCGATGGAAGGCGTTCTGCCAGGCATGGGTGCGCTCAACGTGCCAGCGCCGGCTCGCCTGGATCGGCGCTTTCTCGCCCTTGTGCGCGATCTGCCCGCGCAGTCCCCGCCGGTCCAGTTCGGTGCGGGTGTCGGCGGAATCGTAACCGGACCGGTCGCCCTCTCCTTCGGCGGCGGCATGTTCCCATGTGACCCCGCCGAAGGGCGTCAGCCCTACGCCGGTGATCTCGATCGTGGCGACGCAGTCTCCGTCGTTGCCGAGGAGTGCCAGGCGCTCGCCCTCGAACTCCAGGCCCTCCGTCTCCTCGACGTACTCGGCCAGCAGCCCGGTCGTCGCTGTCTTCCGTCCGGCCAGGACGAGGGCGTTGAGCCGTTCCCGCAGCTCACCGGCCGTGCCGAGCTCCAGCGCCCGCATGCCGTTCACCCGTGGCCACACGGGGCACCGCCCTCCATTTCAGCGCGTCGCCCACCGCGCCCGGCCCAACCGGTGGCGGCGACCACGTCCTGCGCGATGTCACCGACGAGCCGTCCGTCCGTCGCCACGCGCACCGTTCCCGCGGAGGCTCGCTGGTCAAGAAGCCGCGCTTTGCGGACACTTCCCTCCAGCTCGCGCTCCAACTCCGAGCCGAGTTCTCGTCCCACCAGCCGCTCGCGGGCAGTGGCGTCGGAGGCGGTGAGCAGGACGCGCACGATCACCGCCCCGGCCCCCATGGCACGCTCGAACATGCCCGTCGCCTCCGGCAGCACACTCATGGTGTTCGTGTAGATCAGGCGTCGGTAGCCGCGCTGGGCGAAGTTCGCCCACACAGCGGTCAGATTGCACTCGGTGATCTCCGCGCGGTGAGGGTCTCCCTCCGGTGCCGGATGTACCTGACCCATGAAGTCACCGTCGACAATCGCGTGAGCGATCCCCTCGGAACGCAGCAGAGCCGAAACCTCCCACCCGACCGTCGTCTTGCCTACGCCAGCTCGTCCTCCGATGAGAAGTACCTCTGCGTGATCCATGGGGGCAGCGTGCCAGCGGGCGACCACCTCACACGATCCGATATCGAACCGGCCGCCTGCGCGCTCAGGACGCCGTACCCGCCCCGTCCGGCTCCAGTTGGTGGTCGGACCAGACGTACGTCACCGGGAGGAGGTCCGTGATGGGCAGCGTGCGGGTGCCCGTGGGCGTGGTCACGATGACCTTGAGGTCGGGGAAGTAGTCGGCCAGGACCTGGCGGCAGCGGCCGCACGGGGGGACCACGCCCCGGTCGCGGTCGCCGACGGCGACCATCGTGTCCAGGTCGTACGCGCCCTGCGCCGCCGCCGCGCCGATGACGACCAGCTCGGCGCAGGGGCCGCCGGTGAAGTGGTAGGCGTTCATCGCGGTGACGATGCGGCCGTCCCGGGTGCGGGCCGCCGCTGCCATCGTGTGGTTGTCGCCGTGGGCGCGCGTGCGGGCGACGTCGGCCGCGGCCTCGATCAGTTCGTGGTCGACGGGATGATGCGTCACGGCGGTGGCTCCTGGGGCGGGGTGGGTATCGTCCGCCGGTCAATGTAGTGCCGCCGTTCGCCGCGCGGTACCGGAATACGGTGAGGTCAGGGGCGGTTGGTGGCACGGGCCTCGGCGTCCGAGGTGGGCTGGACGGTGAGAGAGTCTGCGGCATGACCAGGACCACTCCGCCCCGCCCGCTCGACATCGAGGCCCACTTCCCCGAGCTCGCCGGCCATCGGGGCACCACCACCCGGCTGCATCCGCGGGCGGGGAGCCCTCGCGTGGAGGACAGTTCCGTGGGCGGGCCCCTGCTGTGGCCCGTGGACGAGCCGTGGCCCGTGTGTGTCCAGCCGCACGGGCGCGACAAGGGGCGGCGGCTCGCGGACATCCGTCGAGAGCGGGAGCTGTGGGCGGCGGCGCGGAAGCGGGGCGTGCGGGCGGGGCTCAGTGACGCCGAGCGGGAGACGCTCGACGAGCTTCAGCGGACGTACCGGGTCCCCGGCGTCTCCGAGACGGACCCCGTGCCGATGATCGGCCTCGCCCAGCTGTACCGGCGGGACGTTCCCGACCTCCTGCCCGGGCCGGACGGCTGCGATCTGCTCCAGGTGTTCTGGTGCCCCTTCGACGCGCATGGCAGGACGGGCTACGAGTCCTACCTGGAGCTGCGCTGGCGCAGGTCGGCCGAGGTCGGCGAGGTGCTGACCGCGCCGCCACTGCCGGACGTGGTCGGCTACGCCGGGTACGTGCCCGAGCCCTGCGTGCTGCACCCCGAGCAGGTCATCACCTATCCGTTCGCCGGGCTCCTGCCCCAGGACCTGTGCGACCGGCTCGACGCCTGGGACGAGGCCCGCGAGGAGGAAGCCGAGGATGAGGAGGGAGACGGGGGAGCCGGAGCCGTCGGGTATCAGTACGACCTCTCCATACCGCCCGGGTGGCGTGCCGGTGGGTACGCCTCCTGGCATCTCACCGATCCCTACGCCATGGACTGCCGGACCTGCGCGGCTCCCATGGAGCTGCTGCTCACCATCGACTCCTCCGAGTGGGACGGCGGCAGCGGGAGCTGGAAGCCCGTCGAGGAGCGGGACCTGCCGCCGCACCCCTTCGCCACGCCCACCCAGGTCGTCGTCGGCAACCACGGTGAACTGAACGTCTTCGCCTGCCCCGCCGACCCGGCGCACCCGCATCGCTGGAGCGTCCAGTGAGCACACCCAGGCCCGCTCGGGGCGCCCACAGCACCTGCCCCGGGCCCGGTCGCTGACTAGCAGGACACCTGCTCACACACCAACTACCTTTTCGGCCAAAGCCAGTTGGCCGTCAACCGCGCATTTTTCGCCTCATACTCCCGGGGACGGCGTCCCCTGGTCACCGAGCTGCCACAACGCGTGAGCACAAGCGGTATGGTCCCTGCCGAATGCCCTTGGCGGGCGCGGGAGTTCGGGTGCCCGCAGGAACGAACCTGCGCTGCCGCGAGCCCGCTCCGCCCGTCGTCCCACCGCTCGCGCAGGCCCTCGCTCGTCCCCGGGAGATCCATGTCGTGCACCCTCACCGATGTCAGCGCCGCTGAATCCTCGGCACGGGGGCCCGCGGCGGGGGTGCGATGCCGGTCGGTGCCGCCGGGGAGCGTCGAGGGCCGCCGCGTGCCTGTGCCGCGGGCCGGGAGACACCCGCTGAATCTGGCTTGTTGAGGCCTTCGGTCGCCGGCCCGCCTCGGCACCGTCTCGTCAGCCCGGATCCCGGCCGTGCCCACCGGGCCGCCCCTCCCCCACCCCGACGGCTTCCCCATCCGTGAGGACCCGATGACTGAACTGCTGTTGACCGGCGCCCTGTTGCTGGCGGTGGCCGGAGCCGGGGCCGCCTGGTACTTCCGGCGCGCACGCGACCAGGCCCGGCACCAGACCGAGCTGCTGCGCCGGCACGCCGACCGGCTCACCCTGCAACTCCTCGCGGCCGAGCAGTGCGTGGGCCACTTCACGGCCACCGTGATCCCCGCGGCGGCCTCCGCCGGACAGAACGCCGACGGCCACCGGGCCGCCCTCACCGTCCCGCCGAACCTCGACGGCACTCCCCTCGCCGAGCGCCTGCTCGCCCTCCCCGGGGCGCTGGCCTCGGCGGTGGGTGAGGTGCGGACGCAGGAGCGGGCGGCGGCCGCCCGGACCGCCGACCAGATCCGGCAGGACACGGAACGCCAGATCGCGCACGTGCGGCAGGAGTCCCTGGGCGTCGCCCGGGCCGCCGTACGCGGCTTCGCCAACAACGTCGTCGCACGGGCGGCGCGGCTCGGCCGGTCCGTCAGCCAGGGCGTACGGCGGCACATCTCCGACGAGGCGTACGCGACCCTGGTGGAGATCGACCACCTCACGCAGCAGATGCTGCTCACCGCGTCGGGGTACGCCGTGCTCGCCGGGGACAAGCTCTCCCGGCGCTGGCCCGCCACCTCGCTGACCGACATCGTGCGGGCGGCGATGGGCCGGATCGAGGGGTACGAGCGGATCAAGCACCCGGAGCTGGGGTCCGTCTCCGTCGAGGGTCGCGCGGTCGAGGCGGTCGTGCACGCCCTCGCGGTGCTGCTGGACAACGCGCTGCGCTACTCCCCGCCCGCGGCCAGCGTCCATGTGTCGCTGGAGCAGGGCCACCACGCGTTCTTCCTGATCGTCGACGACGCCGGACTGCGCATGGACGACGAGCGGCTGCTGTGGGCCAGCGACGTGATGTCCGGCGAGCAGCGCGACGACATCACCCGGCTCGGCGCCCACCCCCAGACCGGGCTGCGCGTGGCGTCCCTGCTGGCGGAGAACTACGGCTTCCGGGTCGAGCTGACCGCACCCAACATCTACCAGGGCACCCGCGCCATGATCGTGCTGCCGAAGAACCTCCTCGTCACGCCGGGAGCGGCCGGCACCGCCGTCACCGCCGTCACCTCCGCCTCGTCGGCGGCCCCCGCGGCCCGTCCCGAGACGCCCGCCGCACCGCCGGTACCCGCGATCGAGCCGGCAGCAGAAGCCGTACCGGCACCGCAGCCCGTACCCGCGGCGGCCCAGGCCACGGCACAGGCCGAACCGGCACCGCAGCCCGTACCCGCGGCGGCCCAGGCCACGGCACAGGCCGAACCGACACCCCACCCCGTGCCCCCGGCGGCCGCCGAGCCCGCCCCGCCCGCCACCACCGCCAGCGGTCTCACCGTCCGTCGGCGTAC
>NZ_WWHX01000092.1 GCF_009862125.1 Streptomyces sp. SID5910 | reverse complement strand
CTGGACACGTGCGCAAGCTGCTGCCGTTGATCGGAACGCCGTCCGGGTCGCACCCCGGCGGACGGTCCGCCATGACCTGCCGTTTCCGGTGTGGTGACGCCTGCTTCCACGAGGTGCCCAACACCAGCTCCAACGAGTACGTCGGCGACGTCATCGCGGGCGCGCTCAGCCGGCGTTCCATGATGCGCGCCGCGGCCGTCGTCACCGTCGCCGCGGCGGGCGCCGGTGCCGTGGGGGTGGCGGGGGCGCCCTCGGCGCAGGCCGCGCCGGCGGCGGGGAGGGGGCACGGGAGCCGTCCGAAGCCGCAGGGTGCGCGCGGGCTGCGGTTCGCGCCCGTCGCTCCCAACACCGAGGACGCCGTGGTCGTGCCGGAGGGCTACCGGCAGGGCGTCGTCATCCGGTGGGGCGAGCCCATCCTGCGCGGGGCGCCGGCCTTCGACCCGGCGAAGCAGACCGCGAAGGCGCAGGCCGGGCAGTTCGGGTACAACAACGACTTCCTCGCGCTGCTGCCGCTGCGAGGTGAGCGGGGCCGGCAGCTGCTCGTCGCCAACCACGAGTACACCGACGAGGTGCTGATGTTCCGGGGCTACGACCCCGAGAACCCCACCCGCGAGCAGGTGGAGATCGCGTGGGCCGCGCACGGGCTGTCCGCCGTCGTCGTGGAGGAGGACCGCAGGAGCGGCAGGCTGACGCCGGTGTCCCGGCACCACCTCAACCGGCGTGTCACCGCCACCACCGAGTTCCGGCTGACCGGCCCGGCCGCCGGGTCCGACCTGGTGAAGACCTCTGCCGACCGGACCGGCCGCAAGGTGCTCGGCACCCTCAACAACTGCTCCGGCGGCACCACCCCGTGGGGCACGACGCTGCACGGCGAGGAGAACTTCAACCAGTACTTCGCCAACAGCGGCCGGGCCACCGACAAGCGGTACGGGATCGGGACCGGGGCCACCGAGCGGAAGTGGGAACGGTTCGACAAGCGGTTCGACGTCGCCCAGGAGCCCAACGAGGTGCACCGCTTCGGGTACGTCGTCGAGTTCGACCCGTACGACCCCACCTCCACGCCCCGCAAGCACACCCTGCTCGGCCGCTTCAAGCACGAGGCCGCGACCGTGCGGCTGACGAGCGACGGGCGTCCCGTCGTCTACACCGGCGACGACGAGCGGTTCGACTACTTCTACAAGTTCGTCGGCAGCAAGCGGATGCGGCACGGCGGCAGCCGCGCGGCGCACGAGCACAACCTGACGCTGCTCGACGAGGGCACCCTCTACGTCGCCAGGCTGACCGGCGACTCCCCGGCGATCGAGATCGACGGCACGGGCACGCTGCCGGCCGACGGCGAGTTCGACGGCAGCGGCCAGTGGATCCCGCTGGTCACCGCGACCGAGCGGGGCGCCGTCTCGCACGTCGAGGGCATGAGCGCCGAGGAGGTCTGCGTCTTCACGCGGCTCGCCGGCGACAAGGCCGGCGCGACGAAGATGGACCGGCCCGAGGACATCGAGCCGTCCCCGGGGACCGGCAAGGTCTACGTCGCCCTCACCAACAACACCAACCGCGGCAAGGCCGGGTCCGCCGGCCCCGACGAGGCCAACCCGCGGGTCGGCAACAAGCACGGCCACGTGCTGGAGCTGACCGAGCGCCGCAACCGGGCCGACGCGACCTCCTTCGCCTGGTCGCTGTTCCTGGTGGCCGGCGACCCGGAGGACCCGGGGACGTACTTCGCGGGCTTCCCGAAGGAGGCCGTCAGCCCGATCTCCTGCCCGGACAACGTGGCCTTCGACGGTCACGGCAACCTGTGGATCTCCACCGACGGCAACGCGCTCGGTACCCACGACGGCCTTTTCGGCGTGGCGACGAAGGGCGACCGGCGCGGTGAGCTGAAGCAGTTCCTGACCGTGCCGACCGGTGCGGAGACCTGCGGTCCGCTCGTCCAGGACCGGCGGGTGCTGGTCTCCGTGCAGCACCCGGGCGAGGTCGACGGCGCCTCGGTGGAGAAGCCGGCCAGCACCTGGCCCGACGGGCCCGGGAAGATCGTGCGCCCGGCGGTCGTGGCGGTGTGGCGCGCGGACGGCGGCGACATCGGCGTCTGAGCGGCCCCGGGACGACGGGGTCAGCCGTCCGCCGCGTGCAGGGTGAGGTCGACGACCAGTGCGCGGTGGTCGGTGCCGGCCAGGTGCAGGAAGCGGGCGCGGTGCGCGGCGAAGTCCGGCGACACCAGCACGTGGTCGATCTGCGCGCCGAGCACCGGGGTCGTCCGGGACGGCCAGCTCGGCGCCCGGTCCTGGCCGGCGAGGCGGGCGGCGTCGTACAGCCCGGTGTCGAGGATGCGCCGGAAGGCGGCGTGGTCCTGGGAGGCGTTGAAGTCGCCGGCGAGGACGGTGGGTGTCCCGCCGGCCCCGTCGGCGGCGTCGCGCAGCCGGCCCAGCTCGGTGCGCCACAGGCCGAGCTGCTCCGGCAGCGGCGGCATCGGGTGGGCGAGCTGGAGGCGTACGGCGTGACCGCGCACGTCGGCGACGGCGGCGGGCATGCCCATGGTGCCGGGGACGGCGGGGGCGGGTGTGAGCGGGAAGCGGCTCAGGATGACCGACCCCTCGGAGCCGCCGCCCTCGACGGCCCGGCGGTGCGGATAGCCGGCACCGAGCGCGCGCCGCAGGGCCGCGTCGCACGTGTACTCGCACTCCTGTACGAACAGCAGGTCGGGTTGCTCGCGGCGCACCGCGCCGATCAGGGCGTCGGTGCCCTGTCCGAACTCGACGTTCGACGTCAGCACCCGCACCTCGGCGACGGGCGGCCCGGCCGGTTCGCCGGCCTTGCCGTACGGCTCGGTGAACCAGGCCAGCAGCCCGAGCAGCGCCACGCCCCACACCGCTCCCGTCCACCACCGGGCGAGCAGCGTCAGCAGCAGGCCGGCGCCGGCCGGCACCAGCAGCCAGGGCAGGAAGGCGAGCAGCTGCGGCACCGGCGTGATGCCGTCGGTGTCGGCGATCCGGCAGCCGACGACCGCGCTGACCGCGGCGAACAGCAGCCCGGCGCACCAGGCCCCGAACCGCCGCCCGCCCCGGCGGGCCCCCCGGTCGCCGGGCGCGTCCGTCCACCCGCCCCTCGCCGTGTCGGTGTCCACGTCCCGGCCTTCCGCTCGCGGCTGCGATGCCCGAATCCTCCCTCAAGGACGGCGATCACGGGCGGAAAGTTGCCCGCCGGCTACGCGTCCGCGTGGAACTCCCGCACGACCTCGATGCGCCCCACGATGTGCCGGTTGAACTCCGCCAGCTCCTCCGCCGGGACCCACAGCTCCAGGATCGTCTCGCCGCCGGCCTGCCGTACCGGGTAGCGCTCCAGGAACTCCGTCTCCACCTCGAAGCGGGTGACGTGGCCCGAGCCGGACGCGGGGACGTTCCAGTCGCGGGCGATGCGGACGGCGTAGTCCTCGTTCAGGACCGGGTAGAAGATCGGCTGCTCGGGCAGGCGCGGGGGCCAGGCCGTCCAGCCGGACGCCTCGACGAGGGCCAGCTCCTCGAGGCCCGTGGGTCGCCACAGGGTCGTCGTCTCGCGTCGCATGGGCGACGACGGTAGCCGTACGGCCGGGCCCCGGACCAGCGGATTTCCGTATGCCCGGGCTTAGAGGCGGGCCCGGGGCGGGTGGGGACGGGCCGGCTCGGCGGC
>NZ_WWHX01000904.1 GCF_009862125.1 Streptomyces sp. SID5910 | reverse complement strand
GGCGGGTCGGCGCCGACGCGGCGGACTGGCACGAGCGGGAGCTGCTGGCACACGGCGTGCGACCCCGCCTGGTCGTCGACGGGTCGGCACCGACGGGGACGGTGATCTGCCTGGTCGACACGGGCGCCTCGGCCGAACGGACGTTTCTGACGGACAGTGGGGCCTCGCTGCGCCTGGACCCCGGTGACTGGTCGGACGCGCTGCTCGACGGGGTCGCGCGGCTGCACCTGTCGGGTTACCTCCTTTTCTCGGAGCCGAGCCGCGCCCTGGTGAAGACCGCGCTGGCCTCGGCACGCGCGCGTGGGGTCCCGGTGAGCCTGGATCCGGCGTCGGCGGGCTTCCTGGCGGACCTGGGCGTCGACCGGTTCCTGGGCCTGGTAGAGGGGGTCGACGTCCTGCTGCCCAGCCGGGACGAGGCGTGCCTGCTCACCGGGCTGCCCGACGCCGCGGACGCCGCGGCCAAGCTGAGCCGGCACGTTCCGCTGGTGATCGCCAAGCAGGGCGCCGAGGGGGCGCTGGTGGCCCGGTCCGGTGCCGTGTGCGCGCGTGTCCCCGCCGTACCGGCGTCCCCGCGGGACAGCACGGGCGCCGGTGACGCCTTCACGGGCGCGTTCCTCGCCGCGCTGGTCGCGGGCGCGACGCCCGAGGACGCGGCGACGGCGGGGTGCCGGGCGGGTGCCGTGGCGGTCGGGCGGGTGGGAGGGAGGCCTCCGCGAGACCGGGGTAACGGCTGACCGGTCACCCCCTCAGGACCGGGGGCGCGGGGTCGGGAGCGCCGTCGCGAACGCGGCGCGGCGTCAGATGGCGCCGTTGCGCACGCGGCGCGGTGCGGTGCGGCGGGCCGGCCGTTCGTCTGCGCAACCTGCGGCGCACACGGCGCATCCGGCCGGCGGGCGGCGTCCGTCGCGCACGACCCTCTACGCCTTGCGCCCCCACGCCGAGATCATCGGCGCCGTCGCCAGGTCCATGCTGCCGGACGCGACGTTGGCGAGGTGCTGGTCGATGTCCTCGTCCGTGGCCACCCCGGCGGTGACCAGCTGATCGCGGATCTGCCGGACCGTCGCGGACTCGAGCACGGAGCACGCGGGCGAGGTGACCGGGAAGTAGGCGTCGGCCTCCACGCGGCGCAGGCCGCTCTCCCGCAGCAGGCGCGGCAGCCTGCGGCCGTAGGACAGGTCGGCGCCACGGCGGGCGAGCAGTTCGCGGAAGCCGTGCCGCAGCCGGTTCGCCAGCTGCTGCTCGGGTCCGTGCTCGTCGGGGCAGAGCAGGGGCTGGAGCGCGGGATCGGCGTCCTCGACGAGCAGACGGCCGCCCGGCCGCAGGGCCCGCACCATGGAGCGCAAAGCCCTCTCCCGGTCCGGGACATGGACGAGGACGAGACGGGCGTGCACCAGGTCGAAGCCCTCGCCCGGGGGCTCCTCCGCGGCCACGTCGTGGACGCGGACCTCTACCGGCGGGCGGGCGGCCGGGGCGACGCGCGAGGTGTCGATGTCGGTCGCGACCACCTTGCCGGTCGGCCCCACCTTCCGGGCCAGCCAGGACACCACGGACGTCCCGCCGGCCCCGACCTCCCAGCAGCGCCAGCCGGGGCCGACGCCGAGCGCTTCGAGGTGCCGGAACGTCGTGGGGTCGAAGAGCGTGGCGAAGGCGTCGAAGCGCTCCGCCGCCTCGGACTGCTGGTTGTCGAGGAGGTATCCGTCGGTTCGCGTCATGCCTCGATCATCCCAGTTGCCCGGCTTGCCGGAAGCGGGCGACGCTCCGGTGCCCCGGCCGCCGGGGGCCGCGGGAAGCGGTGCGCCAGGGGTCTTCCACAGGCGGGAACAAAGCGGAATCTCCCGCTCCCACAGGCTCGTACGCCGCTTCCGGGGAGCTGGCAGACTGGCGCGCCACGGCGCGGAAAGCGCGACGCGAGGGGACCCACGCGAGGAGACCGGGATGTCGATGGCGGGGAATCTGCGGAAGGTGACGACTCTCGGCAGGGTCGGCGGCCTCCGCAGAGTGGCGCGGCTGGCCCGCCGGCGCCCGCGCGTCGATCTGAGCCACCCGGCCCGCTCCCCGCTGGGTTCCTCGGTGGTGAACTGCGTGACCTACCGGGACGGTGTCCGCACGCCCGCGGACGACGAGCCGGTCGACGCCGTGCGGCGGATGCGGGAGCACGGCCACGGATTCCTCTGGCTGGGCCTGCACGAGCCGACGGCCCGGGAGTTCGCGGGCATCGCGGAGCTGTTCCATCTGCATCCGCTGGCGGTCGAGGACGCGATCGAGGCCCACCAGCGCCCGAAGGTGGAGCGGTACGGCGACACGCTCTTCGCCGTGTTCAAGACGGTCTGCTACGTCGAGCACGACGAACTCACGGCGACCAGCGAGGTGGTGAACACCGGGGAGATCATGGTGTTCGTCGGCGAGGACTTCGTGATCACCGTGCGGCACGGCCGGCACGGCTCGCTCGGCCCGCTGCGCGAGGGACTGGAGACCGATCCCGGACAGCTCGCCAAGGGACCGTCGGCGGTGCTGCACGCGATCGCCGACCATGTGGTCGACGAGTTCCTGACCGTCATCGAGGCGGTGCAGGCGGACATCGACCAGGTCGAGACCGACGTGTTCGCGGAGAACGGCGCGCGGGTCGACCCGGGCCGGATCTACCAGCTCAAGCGTGAACTCCTGGAGCTGAAGCGGGCCGTGGTGCCCCTCGGCCGTCCACTGGAGGAGCTGGCCACCAGGCCGGCCCGGGTGGTCGACCCGGAGATACAGGCCTACTTCCGGGACGTGGCCGACCATCTGCTGCGGGCCACGGAGCAGATCGCCGCGTTCGACGAACTCCTCAACTCCATCCTTCAGGCGCATCTCGCCCAGGTGACGGTCGCGCAGAACGAGGACATGCGGAAGATCACGGCCTGGGCCGCGATCGTCGCCGTGCCGACGATGGTCTGCGGGGTGTACGGCATGAACTTCGAGCACATGCCGGAGCTGGGCTGGCGGTACGGCTACGGCCTGGTGCTGGGCGTCATATCCGTCGCGTGTCTGGTGCTGTACCGGGGATTTCGGCGCAACGGCTGGCTCTGACGACGCCCTCGGGGCGTGGCGGGCGGTACGGGGGCCGCCGGGTCAGCCGTTCCACGCCGGGTGGCGTGGGTCGTCGGCGCGCACCAGGACGTCGGCAGTGCCAGCGGGGTCGGCCTCCTCGGCGTAGCGGTCGAAGGCCGGGAGGGTCCAGTGCTCGGTGTCGGGGGTCCGGCGGCGCAGGGCGCCGGGGGTGAGGACGAGGTGGACGCTGAGGTCGAGGGGGAACCAGTGGCGCAGCAGGAAGGGTCCGTGGAGCAGCAGCACGCCGCCCGCCGGGAGGTGGACGTAGGGGCTGCGGGTGGCCCGGTCGGTGACCGGGTCCCACAGGTCGGGCAGCACCCGGCCGTCGCCGCCGGGGCCGAGGGGGTCGAAGACCTCACGCCACAGCGCGCCGGTGTCGTGCCAGCCGTTGTAGTAGGCCTCGACGTCCTGGCGTCCGTACTCCAGGCGGACGGAGGCGGGGCGCAGGAAGCCCTCCGTCCCGACGACGAGGGAGGGGCGGCCGCGCAGGCGCAGCGCCTCCCCGACCCGTTCGGCGAGGTCGCCGGGGCGGGCGGCGGGCGCACCGTCGAAGGCGACGCGCGGCCAGGGGCTGCCGTCGGCCGGCGTCAGGTCGAGGAGGCGCTCGGCGAGCCGGTCGCCGAGCCGGTCCCAGGTGATCGCTTCCAGTCGCACGTGCCCATGATGCGCCGTCGGCCGTCCCGCACGCGTGGCGGGCCGCGCGGACGCCCGCGTATGGTCCCGCTCCGCTCGGCCATGGTCACCGTGCCCGTGCGGGAGTTGACTGGGGGTGATCGACGGCAGGCGGTGCCGCAGGGGCACCGGCCCGAGGGGTGGGAGTGGACGCGACATGATCGATGGGCCGTACTTCGTGCTGGCGGTGCTGGGGGTGCTCGGCACCGGTCTGGCGGCGGGGGTCTTCTGCGCGTTCTCGACGTTCGTCATGCGGGGCCTCGCCGCGTTGCCGCCCGCGCAGGGTGTCGCGGCGATGAACGCGATCAACACGGCGGCGGTGCGCCCGGCGTTCATGCTGGTGTTCCTCGGGACGACGGTGCTCTCCGCGGTGATCGCGGTGGTGACGCTCGTCGTGTGGCCGGACGAGGGCGCGGTGGAGCTGCTGCTGGGCAGCGCGCTGTACCTGTTCGGGTCGTTCGGGGTCACCGTGGCGGCGAACGTGCCGCGCAACACGGCGCTGCTCCGGCTGGAGCCGGGCTCGGCGGAGGCGGCCGGCCGCTGGCCCGCATACGTGCGCGAGTGGACCGCGTGGAACCACGTCCGCACCGGGGCCTCGGCCGGGGCGTCCGTGGCGTACGTGCTGGCCCTCGCCTGAGCGGCGGCGCTCTGCGGGCGGCCGCGGCGGGACGTATCGTGGCCGGAAGAGCGTTGTGCGGCGACGCGCGGCCTGCCCGCCCGCAGCACGCGAGGAAGACGGCCATGGCCGACCCCAAGGGATTCCTGACCACGCCCCGCGAGGACTGGCCCCGCAGGCCCGCCGAGGAGCGGGTCCGGGACTGGGACGAGGTGTACGTTCCGGGTGCGCTGCTGCCGCTGATCGGTCCCCAGGCCGACCGGTGCATGGACTGCGGGGTGCCGTTCTGCCACGAGGCCTGTCCGCTCGGCAATCTGATCCCGGAGTGGAACGAGCTGGTCGCCCGCGGGGACTGGCGGGCGGCGAGCGACCGGCTGCACGCCACGAACAACTTCCCCGAGTTCACGGGCCGGTTGTGTCCGGCGCCGTGCGAGGCGGGGTGTGTGCTCGCCATCGACCAGCCGGCGGTCACCATCAAGAACGTCGAGTGCGCCATCGCCGACCGGGCCTGGGAGGAGGGCTTCACCTCACCGCGCCCGCCGGACCGGCTGTCCGGGCGGACGGTGGCGGTGATCGGGTCGGGGCCCGCCGGGCTCGCGGCCGCGCAGCAGCTGACCCGGGCCGGGCACACGGTCGCCGTCTACGAGCGGGACGACCGCGTCGGCGGACTCCTGCGGTACGGCATCCCCGCCTTCAAGATGGAGAAGCGGCATCTGGAGCGCCGGGTCGACCAGATGCGGGCCGAGGGGACGAGGTTCCGGACGTCGACGGCGGTCGGGCGGGACACCGACGCCGCGGAGCTGCGGGCCCGGTACGACGCGCTGGTGATCGCCACCGGGGCGACCGCCTGGCGCGAACTGCCCGTGCCGGGCCGGGAGCTGGCCGGGGTGCACCAGGCGATGGAGTACCTGCCGCTGGCCAACCGCGTGTGCGAGGGGGACCTCGCGGCCTCGCCGCTGTCCGCCGCCGGCAAGCACGTCGTCATCGTCGGCGGCGGTGACACCGGCGCGGACTGCCTCGGCACGGCGGTGCGGGACGGGGCCGCGTCCGTGACCCAGCTGGACATCTACGCCCAGCCGGGCACGGCACGGGACGAGGAGGCCGAGCCGTGGCCGACGTATCCGAGGCTGTACCGGCTGTCGGTCGCGCACGAGGAGGCCGGCCGGCTGCGGTCGGCGCCGGCGGCCGACGCGGACGCGCGGCTGTTCGCGGCGTCCACGCTCCGCCTCACCGGCGACACCCGGGGGCATGTGCGCTCGCTGCACCTGGTCGGGGTGGACGCCGGACGCCATCCGCTGCCCGGTACCGAGCGGACGCTCCCCGCCGACCTGGTGCTGCTCGCCCTCGGCTTCTCCGGCCCCGACCGGACGGACGGGCTCGTCGACGGGCTGGGGCTGGAGCTGGATCCGCGGGGCACCATCGCCCGTGACCGGGACTTCGCCACCAACGTCCCCAGGGTGTTCGCCGCGGGGGACGCCGCCCGCGGGCAGTCGCTCATCGTGTGGGCGATCGCCGAGGGGCGGTCGGTGGCGGCCGCCGTCGACCGCCACCTGTCGGACGGCGGCACGCGGCTGCCGGCGCCGATCGGCCCGTACGACCGCCCGATGACGGCCTGAACAGCGATCGGCGATGCCGGACAAAACCAGTCAAGTGAGAGAAAGCATCAGCTTAGAAAGAGGCATCAACAACAGTGCGGGGCTCAGGACAGCAGGAAATCCGCCTCTCCCGCCTTCGCTCCCTCGATGAAGGCCGTCATCTCGGCGGAGGTGTATATCAGCGCCGGCCCGTCGGGATCGGTGGACTGCCGTACGGCGATGCGGCCGTCGGCGAGCTTCATCGCCTCCAGGCAGTTGCCGCCGTTGCCGCCGCTCCACGGTTTGTGCCAGCCCTCGCTGCCCAGCTCGCGGGCGGGCATGCCGTTGTAGATGCGCTCGGCGCGGCCGCGTGGCGATGGCTGGGACTTGATGCGGTTCATTCACAACTCCTTGCGGAGATCCCGGAGGATCTCCTTCGTGCGATGTGCCGTGGCGGCCTGGGCCGCCATGCGGTCCATGACCTCGAGGTGGGTCGCCACCTCGGTGCGCGCGTCGAGGTAGACGGCGCCGGTCAGGTACTCGCTGTAGACCATGTCCGGAAGCTCCGGCACGGCGAATCGGAACAGCACGAAGGGCCCGTACGTGCCGGGGTGCGGCCCGTTCTCGAACGGGGCGATCTGAAGCGTCACGTTGGGCAGCTTCGTGGCGTCGAGCAGCCGGTCGATCTGGCCACGCATCACCTCCGGGCCGCCGACCGGGCGGCGCAGGGCGGTCTCGTCCATGACGACCCAGAGCCGGGGCGCGTCCTCACGGGTGAGCAGGTCCTGGCGTTGCATGCGCAGGGCGACATGGCGCTCGATGTCGTCCGGCCGGGTCTGGCCGATGGCGCCCGAGCGGAGCACCCCGCGCGCGTAGTCCTCGGTCTGCAACAGCCCGGGGACGAAGTGGGGCTCGTAGGAACGGATCAGCGCGGCCGCGCCCTCCAGGCTGACGTACATGGAGAACCAGCCCGGAAGGATGTCGTGGAAGCGCTGCCACCACCCGGGCTTGTTCGCGTCCTCGGCCAGCTGGACGAAGAGTTCCGCCTCCTCGTCCCCGATGCCGTAGGCCTTCAGCAGCAGCTGGAGGTACGGGATCTTGAGGGCGACCTCGGCCATCTCCATGCGGCGGACCGTCGCGGGGGCCACGCGCAGGATGCGGGCGGCTTCCTCGCGCTTGAGGCCCGCGCGTTCGCGCAGGTCGAGCAGGCGCCGGCCGAGGACGACCTGGCCGACCGTCGGCGCGGACCGCGGCTCGCTCACCGCCCCACCTCCACGAAAAGTCCTGAACCGTCCGGTGATCCGATGATCCCCGAACCGGCGACACCCTGATCATCGACGGGCCGGCCGCGATGCGCGCGGACAGCCCGGCGGCGCCATTCGAAGACCTATTCGAAAGTCCGGGCAGACCTTCGGTGATCTGAAGTGGCGCCGCTCGACGTGCTGTTGCGAAGCAGTGTGCCACGGCCTTTGAGACCGTCACACAGCACTCTGCATTTTTCAGAGTGACACTTGCCAAGTGTTCACGGCGGGGCGATAGTGGCAAGCGTGATTCCGTCCGCGCCCTTAGGAACAGACGCCGTCGCGGCCCCCCTGGGGCTCGGCGCCGCCATGGGAGCCGGCCCCACGGGGGCCGCCGCTCCTCAGCGCCGCTTCCGTTTCGAGCTGGCCGCACACCCAGGCTCTCCCGCGCAGGCCAGACGCCTGACGAGAGCCCGGCTGAACGGCTGGGCGGTGTGCGAGGACACCTGTGACACCGCGGCGCTGGTCGTCTCCGAGCTGGTGACCAACGCGATCGTGCACACCGCGAGCCGGCACATAGTGTGCGAGCTGCACGACGGTGACGAGCTGGTGCGCATAGCCGTACGCGACGAGGGCTGCGCGCCCGGCCAGCCGCATCCGCCGGAGGGGCAGCGGCCCGACGACGAGCACGGCCGGGGGCTCCTCCTCGTCGACGCCCTGTGCGACGCCTGGGGCGCCCACGAGCACGGGCCCGGACTGCTGGTCTGGGCCGAACTTCCGCGCAAGGCCGACGCGCCGCGCGACCCGTCCGAGCCCCGCAACGACCTGGGCTGGGGCGCCCGCCCGAAGCCGGGACCCGCCGACGACACCGGCGACGACGGCGAGGCGGAGGGACACCACCGAGAGGCACGCCGCGGAACGGGGACCGAATGGCTATGAGGGCTCCGTCCGGCACCCGCACGGTCGGCCTGGACACCCTGGTCCGTCTCCAGCGCGCGCTGCGCGAGCCCGGAACGCCCCGGCGGCTGCTCGTGCCCGAGGGCATGACGGCCCCGCTGGGCTGCGACGCGGTGGCGGTGCCCGCGCGCCTCGGCCCCCTCGTGCTGCCCCGGCTGCCCCGCGTGGGGTGCGTCTACGCCGACGAGGCGCACTGGTGGTGGATCGTCCCGTCCGACTCCGACTACGCCCTGGAGTGGCCCGCCCCGGCGCGGTACGCCACCGGCGCGGTCGTCCCCGACGCCCCGGGCGTTCCCGGCCTGATACACCGGCCGGACGGCACGGTCCCGTACACCCCGCCCATCCCGCTCTACCTCGCACTGTGCCGCCTGACGGGCACGACACCGACCTGGTCCCGCCCGGTGAGCGCGTAGCCGCCGACGCGGCGCGCGGGGTCTACCCGGAGCTGTACGGGGATGCGCCACCGGTCGTCACGCGGCCGCGTCACCGGCCGCGTCGCCGCCGCGGACGACGACCAGGAACATGTCCGTGGCGAGGTCCATGACGACCTCGGCGGGCAGGCCCTCCAGACGCCGCGCATGCGCGAACTCCTCCGCCGGCCAGGACCCACGCGGCCCGCCGGCGGGGAAGCGCTCGAGCACCGTTCGCCCGTTCACCCCGCACCTCCATGTAGCGCTGTACTCGTAGAGTTAAACGCCAACCATGGAGTGAACGCCTCGTGAAGTGACGGTACTGAGACTAAGTTGACACTCGTTCACCGCAAAGTGTGAGCGCCGTCTCAGCTGTTCGGGCTCTTTCGCAACGCTGCGTGTCAGTCCTCGTACTCGTCGTGGTAGCGGACCGCCGCACTGCCCGCAGGCGCCCCGAGAGCCGACGCACGCCCCTCCGGTCGTTCCCACGGCTCCCGCCGGCCGAGCGCGGTCAGGTCGAGGAGGCTGGTGGTCGAGCCGAGCCCGTCGAGGCCGCGCTCGTACGTCGAGTAGGTGTGGAAGACCCGGTCGCGGTCGCGCAGGAAGCAGCTGAGCCCCGGCCGCTCGCTGAGCTCCCCCTCGTGTTCGAGGGTCACCTCGAAGTCGGTGTTGAAGTCGCTGACGTACGACGAGTACCAGGGCAGCGTCCAGCCCATCCGCGCCTTGAACGGAAGGATCTTCGGATACGGCGCCCGGGACACCGCCGCGAACGACGTGCCGCGTGCGCGCAGGTGCGCGAGGTGCCCGATCTGGTCGAGGAACGCCGAGCAGCTGCGGCAGCCGGCGTCCCACTCGGGGGCGAACATGAAGTGGTGGACGACGAGCTGGTCGCGGCCCTCGAAGAGGTCGAGGAGGGTGGCCTTGCCGTCGCCGCCCTCGAAGACGTACTCCTTGTCGATCTCCACCATGGGCAGTCCGCGCCGCTCGGCGTTGAGCGCGTCCCGGGCGCGCGTGACCGCCTTCTCCTGGGCCAGTAAGGCCTCGCGCGCCGCGCGCCAGTCCTCGCGCGAGACGATCTCGGGAAGCGACATGGGCTCCAGCTCCTCCTGTACAGCGGTCCGTCGGGGGTGCTGACCGGTGGGGGACGCGGAACTCATCGCGGCGCGGCAAGATTCTTCCCGGACTGTCCTGTCCCGGGGGTGCCGGCTGTCCGGCGTGCCGGCTACCCGGCGAGCGGCAGCTCCGGCAGGCGCAGTCCCGCACGTTCGCGCCGTTCGGTCAGCTCGTCACGGAGTGCGGCGAGCCGTTCGGTGTGCCGGGGTGTGAGGCGGCCGCTGTCGTCGAGGTGGACGGCGCACGCGGTGGTGGTGTCGACGAGCCGTTCCAGCACGGCGGCGATCTCGTCGGCGCCCGCGGAGTGCCGGGCGAGCGCGGGCAGCTCGGCGGCGGCGAGGGCGACGGCGGTACGGGCCTCGGCGAGGGTGCGGTAGGCCTCCCGGCGCAGCCTCCAGCGGGCGGCGCGGTCGTCGGACCCGCTCAGTACGTGGGCGAGGTAGGCGTGTGCGGCGCCGCCCGCCGCCTCCAGCCGGGCGCGGACCGTGCCGCCGCGCTGTCCCGGCATCGGCAGGTGCCCGACGATCAGCACGATCGCGCAGGCCAGCAGGGTCTCGCCGATGCGGCTGAGCGCGGCCTGGGGTTCGCCGCCGGTCATGACCAGCGCGAGA
>NZ_WWHX01000903.1 GCF_009862125.1 Streptomyces sp. SID5910 | reverse complement strand
TGAAGGGCGGTTGCGGCGGCTGGGGGCGGCGCTGGCCGAGGCGCTCGCGGCGATCCACAGCTGTGGACTGGTCCATCGCGATCTCAAGCCCGGGAACATCATCATGGCCGCCGACGGCCCGAGAGTCCTGGACTTCGGTATCGCGCGAGCCATGGAGTCCACCCGCCTGACCTCCACCGGTGTGGCCTTCGGGACGCCGGGGTTCCTCGCTCCCGAGCAGGCCATGGGCGAGGAGGTCAGCGGGGCCGCCGACGTGTTCGCGCTCGGGGCCGTGCTGGTCGCCGCCGCCGGGGGGAGTGCCTTCGGCGGGGGTACGCCGATGGGCCTGATGTACCGCGCGGTGCACGAGCCGGCGGACCTCTCGTCCGTGCCACCGGGCCTGCGGCCCATGCTCATCGCGTGCCTCGCCAAGGACCCCGCCCAACGGCCCGCCCCGGCAGGGTTGCTGGATCTGTTCTCGCCGGCCCCGGGCACGTACAGCCCCACGGAGGTGGTGCTGCCGCCGATGGACGCGGTTCCCCCGTACCAGGCACCGACCGCGCCCTCCTACCCGCCGCCCTATCCGCCGGCCGCCCCGTCGGCAGCCCCCTGGGGCGTCCCCGCACCCGGGCCGACGGACGCCGACATCTCCTTCGTGGCCGCGGACGCCACCAGTGCCGTTCTGGTCGACGCCGAGGGCGTCGCCTTCGAATCGGACGTGCGGTACTTCCAGTTCACCTGGGACCGCGTCAGCACGGTCGAGTACGCGGCGGGACCGCAGAAGTATCTCTGGGTGACCGTCAGGCTCCACGACGGCACGGTCCATCAGCAGGCGGTGAAGGCCCGCAGGACGTCCCAGCTCCGCAGGTGGCTGGAGGACCTCCCGCTCGTCATCGCGTGCTTCCGGTAGGGGCCGGTCCGGACGAGCGCACGCGCAGCTCCCGCCGGGTCTGTCACCTCTACCCGATTCTTCAGCACGCGCTCCGTCCACACCGCACGCTCCGCTATCCCGCGAGGAATGTGATAACGCGCTGGATCTTCTACGGGAGCCTGCATGAACTGAGCGTCCGCACCCAATGTGCGAATGTGGTCCAGAATATCCGCGACAGCGGCTTCAGGATGGTCGGCCTGATATTTCTCGGCTTCCATACACCAGAACTCGTTAATCATGGACATGGCCCGCACAATTTCCCATTCTTCCGCCTGGGCGGCAGCGCGTCGTGCCGTGCCGAGGAGTTCCGTAAGCCGTTTTCCTCCTCTTCGCCATGTCGGATCGTGGGGACATGGGCAGGAGTCTGACGCACGGGTCTGACACGTCACCCGACGGAGTCGACCGCACTCCACGGTTTCGACATCTCACCGCCGGGCTCCCAGCCGTACCGCCGTACGCGCTGCGCGTCCTCCGTACGACCGGCCGCCTCAAGCAGTTTCGCGTACTGGTACCGGGCGTACGGGTCACCGGATCGCGAGACGCGGCGGAGCCAGGCGAGCGCATCGTCCGTGCGGCCGGCAAGGCGGAGCAGCTCGGCCACGACGTCCCGTTGCTCCGGGTAGCCCTCCTCACCTCGGCGATCCGCGCACGACTTCAGCCAGTCGAACGTCTCGTCCGGCCCGACGGCTGCCGTCATCAGGCGAGCGATCTGAGGGATGGCCTCCCGATCACCGCCTTCCGCCGCACGCTGGTACCAGGCGAGGGCGTCCGAGGGCCTGCCCAGTTGCTCGTGCAGGGCCGCGACATGCGCAACCGCGTCCCTTCGACCGGCCTCGGCCTCTTTCCCGTACAGCGCGAGTGCTTCCGCCAGGCGGCCCTGGCGCCTGAGCATCTCCGGCGTGTTCGTGTCCTTCTCCGGACGGTCCCTCTTGGCGTACTCCTCCGCAAGGCGGAGCAGTGCGGTCAAGTCACGGCGTGCCGAGGCGTCCTGCCCCTCCTCCTCGACCAGGCTCCACAATCGGGTTCGAAGGCCGGCGTCCATGGCCAGGTGCCCGATCAACGCATGCTCTGCCCAAGGGACGAAGCCGCTGTCGTCCGTTCCGAGTTCCTCCGCCGCACGGGGCAGCAGCCACGCCAGGACGGTCAGGCCGCTGTCACCGCGCCGCCGCATCAGGGTGGCCGCCTCCACCACTGCGTAACCGCCGCTCTCCTCGGCCTCTTGCCGGAGATGGACGAGCGCCTCCTCCGTCCGCCCCGCCTGTCGCAGCAGTTGGGCCAACTCGCCGTGTGCGCCGTGCACACCGGCATCTGCCGCCCGCCTGAAGCAGGACTCCGCCTCCTGGAACTCTCCAGCCCCGCGCAGGAGCATGCCGGCGTAGAGCCAGCCGTGAGTTCCTCCTGCTTCTGCGGCCTTCTTGTGCCAGGCCACCGCTTCGTCCGGGCGGGTCGCCTCCATGAGCCCGGCCACCCAGTCCATGGCAGCGACATCCCCGGCTTCCGCGAGAGGCAGGCACCACGTCAGCGCCTCGTCCGGTCTGCCCTCATCCTCAAGGAACTGAGCCACTGTCACGGCCGCACCCGGCACCCCCGCCTCCACCGCGGCCACGAGCAGCCGCAGTGCGATCCGCAGGTGCCCTCTGTTCCTGGCCGATTCGGCCAATGCCGTGAGGGAGTCGCGCGTGGCGTGGTCGGCCAGGGCGTCCCACAGTCCCGCCGGCGGTGCCTTGGTGCGCCTTTCCTTCCTGCCGTGCTGGTCCAGGTAGTCCGCGAGTCTGATGTCGTCGGTGTGGACACGAGGTCTGCCGGGTTCGCGGTGGGTGATGGGCGTGAGGGGGCCGCGGGTTCCACGCGCCGGTTCACTCAGTTCCGCCAGTGCGAGATCGATGTCGCCGTCCCCCACCAAGTCGTACTGGTCGGCGGAGAGGTAGTGGCGGATCGACGCCTCCAGGAGGACTCGCGGGAGAGGCGTGTCGTGCCCGAGGCGACGGGCGTCCATGGCCGATTCGATCAGGGCCCTCTGAAGGGCCGTGGCGGTCTCGTACCGGTCGACGAGAGCGCGACCGCCCGCCAGGTACTGCGTGATCCGTCCCGGCTCGCCCTTCTCCAACGCTTCCCGGAGCCGGACGTCCGCAACGGCTAGGTGCCGCAGCTCGGGCAGGTCCGCGTCCTCGAAGGTGTCCGGTGTCCTGTGGTGCCTCCCGGTGAGGAGTGCACGGGTTTGCGCCCGCGGATCTCCGTGGTCGCCGTCTCCACGCGGCTTCACCAGGGCCCTCCACAGGCCGGGCCAGGTCGTGCCCAGGACGAGCAGCGGCCCCCGCCCCGGGTCGTTCAGCACCTCGCGGAGGTGGGCGGCTGCCTGCTCGCCCCGGTCTCCGCCCAGGAAGCGGTGGATCTCGTCGAGCCACAGGACCGTGCGGGGAGCAATGCCGGGCAATGCGGCGATCAGTGCTTCGGCGGGGCTCGGTACCAGAGGAACCACGAGCCGCCAGTCCGGAGGGAGCAGTTTCAGCGCTTCCCAACACGCCCTCGTCTTGCCGGTCGATGATTCCCCGACGAGGACGGCGAGCGCGCCGGCCGGCTGCCCTCCGGACCACGCGACGACGCCGTCCACCACGTCGGCCAGCCACCGGTCGTGCTGCCGTTCGACATAGAGGGGAAGCAACGGCAGCCCCGACGCGCCGTCGCCGTCGATGGCCTCGTGCACTTCCAGCGCGAACGGATCGGTGAACTCACCGATCGGACGTCCGGGGCCGGCCGGCGCCGCGCGCATGCCCCGCACCGGCTGCGCCTGCTCCAACAGGTCGCGCCAGTGACGCTCGTTGACGCTCTCACCTGCCCAGGAACTCCACAGCCGCACCAACGCCAGGACGTCGTCGCTGCTCCTGTCGCTCGGGACCTTCGGCTCCTTGTCCCCTGCCGGCACCCAGTCGCTGATCCGCTGATTGCCGACTCTCCTCCCGTACGGGGGCTTGGCGAGCGCCTGGATCACCTCCCGCCGCGAGTACCGGTGACGGGCCGCCCGCGCCCGTCCCTCCAGTGCGCGCAACTGCTCGTAGAGCGCTTGCGCCTCCCGGGACCGTGCTGTCACTCGCGTTCCCTCTCCTGGCCGCCCGCGCCCGGGACTGTCCGCAGCGGGTGCGGCGGGCACCCCGTCAGCCAGCAGCGTAGAACGGAAAACGCCCGGTCCTCCCGCCCGGCCGGGTCTCTTCCACGTCACCGCAGAAGACTCGGACCGCCAGTTCGCAGCAGCGACGACACCGACCGGAGGAGATCCCGATGAGCAGGCTCACGGAGCGAAAGCGGCGGCGAACCGCTCGCCGTCTGGGGCGTGCCGCCCTGTTCGCCGCCGTACGAGGCGTCGCCACGGCCACGGGCTCCGCTCTCGTCGCGTGCGGCCTGATGTGGTGGCAGAGCCGATGAGCGAACGGCGAGCCGACGGCGTGGTGGGCCGAGCCCGCCGACGAGTTCTGCGGCTTTTGCGGTGGATTGGTAGCTTCCGAGGGGTAAAGGCGCGTTCTCAGGGCTGGAGGCTGTCGTGGGTGGTGTCGGGAAGGTGCCCGACTTCGGTGATCGGGGTGACTTCGAGGATGCCGACCGGGGGCTCGTCGGCGGGCCCGCCTCGGCGGTGGTCACCGGGGACGACGGGCGCGTGGTGTGGGACTTCGGGGCCACCGCGTTTCTGGAGGGGGACTGTCCCGAGACCGTGCATCCCAGCCTGTGGCGGCAGGCTCAGCTGTGTGCCCGTGCCGGGCTGTACGAGGTGACCGACGGGGTCTACCAGGTCCGCGGCTACGACCTGTCCAACATGACGCTCGTCGAGGGCGAGCGCGGTGTCGTGGTGGTCGACCCGCTGGTCTCCCGGGAGTGTGCCGCCGCCGGCCTCGCCCTGTACCGCGAGCACCGCGGCGACCGCCCGGTCACCGCCGTGCTGTACACCCACTCCCACATCGACCACTTCGGCGGCGTCCTCGGCGTCATCGGTGCCGACGACGGCGTACCGGTCGTGGCGCCGCGAGGGTTCATGGAGCACTCCGTCTCCGAGAACGTCTACGCCGGTACGGCGATGCTGCGCCGCGGCAGCTACCACACCGGCCGCGGACTGGAGCCGGGCCCGGCCGGGCTCGTCGGCGTCGGGCTCGGGTTCGCCGCCTCCGACGGGCTGCCCAGCCTGCTGCCGCCGACGCTGGAGATCACGCACACCGGGCAGGAGGAGACCCTCGACGGGGTGCTGTTCCGCTTCCAGCTGACCCCGGACACCGAGGCCCCCTCGGAGATGAACTTCCACCTTCCCGAGCGCCGGGCCCTGTGCATGGCCGAGAACGCCACGCACAACCTGCACAACATCCTGACCCTGCGCGGCGCCCTCGTCCGCGACGCCCGCGTCTGGTCCCGCTACCTCTCCGAGGCCGTCGAGCTGTTCGGCGACGACTCCGACGTGCTCTTCGCCTCCCACCACTGGCCGACCTGGGGCACCGGCCGGCTCAAGCGGTTCCTGACCGAGCAGCGGGACCTCTACGGCTATCTGCACGACCAGACTCTGCGCCTGCTCAACCAGGGCCTCACCGGCACCGAGATCGCCGAGCGGATCGAGCTGCCGCCCCGGCTGGCCGGCGCCTGGCACGCCCGTGGCTACTACGGCTCGGTCAGCCACAACGTCAAGGCCGTCTACCAGCGTTACATGGGCTGGTACGACGGGCACCCCGCCTCCCTGTGGGAGCATCCGCCCACCGAGAGCGCCGAGCGTTACGTCGACTGCATGGGCGGCCTGGACTCCGTGCTGGTCAAGGCCCGTTCCTACCGGGACGACGGCGACCTCCGCTTCGCCGCGCAGCTCCTCAAGCACGCCACCTTCGCCGCACCCGACAGCGCCGAGGCGAAGGAGCTGCTGGCCGATGTCTTCGAGCGCCTGGGACATGGTGCCGAGTGCGGGACCTGGCGCAACAACTACCTGATGGGCGCCCGGGAACTGCGCGGTGGCGTGACGCCCACCCCCTTCACCGCGGGCAGCATGGCCTCCGCGCTCACTGTGGAACAGGCGTTCGACTCCCTCGCCATCCGCGTCGACGGCCCCCGGGCGTGGGACCAGGACCTCGTCGTCTCCTGGCACTTCACCGACCTGGACGAGCGCCACCGCATGAACCTGCGCAACGGCGTCCTGACCCACACCCCCACCGCGAAGCCCGTCGAGGACGCCGGCCTCGCCCTCACCCTCACGAAGCCCCAGCTCATGGGCGTGCTGACGGGCAAGGGCCTGAACGGCGTCGAGCACACCGGCGACCCGGACGTCCTGCGGACCCTGCTGTCGGTCCTCGACGACCCCGATCCGGACTTCGCGATCGTCACTCCGTGAGCTGCCCGGTCACCCGGCCGGGGTGATCTCGCGGACGGCTCCCGGGAGGGTCGCGCGCAGGCGGCGGTCGTGGGTGACGACGACGAGGGTTCCCTCGTAGTGGGTCAGGGCCGTCTGGAGGTCTTCGACCAGGGTGGGCGAGAGGTGGTTCGTCGGTTCGTCGAGCAGCAGCAGGTCGTGCCTGCCCGTGAGCAGGCGGGCCAGTTCGAGGCGGCGGCGCTGGCCGGTGGAGAGGTCCCGGACGGGCCGGGTCAGGTCGGCCTCGCGGAACAGGCCGAGGGCCAGCAGTTCGTCGGCGCGGTCGGCGCCGAAGGCGGTGAGCAGGGGGCGGCTCTCCTCCTCGGGGGTGGCCGGGAGCGCCACCTGGCGCAGGAAGCCGACGCGTGCGGGCCGCCGGACGGTGGCGCCCGGCTCCGGGGTGAGTTCGCCGGCCAGGACCCGCAGCAGGGTGGTCTTGCCCGCGCCGTTGGGGCCGGTCACCAGGAGGCGGCCGCCCGCGGGGACGTGGAGGGAGTCCAGCGCCAGGCGGCCCGGGACGCGCAGGTCCGCCACCTCCACCGCGCGGTCCGCCGACCCCGCGATGTCCGCCGCGAAGCGCAGCGGCTCCGGGGGCGCGGGCACCGGGTTCTCCGTGAGCCGGTGCAGCCGCTCGCGGGCGTTGCGGATCCTGCTCATGGCGCCGTGGGCACGCGAGCGGGCCCGGAAGGCGCCGGCGCCGCTGAACGCCCACGGCCCCTTGCGGGGGATCGCCTCCAGGCGTCCCGCGTGGGAGTCGGCGAGCCGGGACTGGCGGGTCAGCTCCGTGCGCCACTCCTCGTGCTCCCGTTGCTGCCGCGCGCGTTCGGCGGCCTTGGCGGCGAGGTATCCCTGGTAGCCGTCGCCGTAGCGGCGGACGGTGCGGGTGTCGTGGTCGACCTCCAGGACGGTGTCCGTGACCCGGTCGAGGAACTCCCGGTCGTGGGTGACGGCGACCAGGGTGCCCCGGTGGGCGCGCAGCCGCTCCTCCAGCCAGGCCACGGCCTCGTCGTCCAGGTCGTTCGTCGGCTCGTCGAGCAGCAGCAGTTCGGGTGCCGAGGCGAGCGTCGCCGCCAGGGCGAGGCGGGAGCGCCGGCCGCCGGAGAGGGTGCCGAGCCGCCGCGACCGGTCCAGGCCGGCCGGCTCGCCGAGGTGGCGCAGGGCCACGTCGACCCGGCGGTCGGCGTCGTAGCCGCCGCGCGCCTCGAACTCCGCCTCCAGGGCGGCGTAACGGTCGTACGCGGCCGGGTCGGCGGAGTGGAGCGTGGCGCCGGTCGACCTCAACAGGCGCTCCAGGGAGCGCAGTTCGGCCAGGGCCAGGTCGATGGCGTCGCCGACGCGCGCCGAGTCGGGGAGGTCGAGGGTCTGCGCCAGGTGGCCGGTGCCGCCCGGTGCGACGACGCGGACCTCGCCGTTGTCGGGCTGCTCGGCGCCGGCGAGCAGACGCAGCAGGGTGGACTTGCCGGAGCCGTTGTCCCCGACGACCCCGGCCTTCTCGCCGGGGCGGACCGTGAAGGACACCCGGTCCAGGACGAGGTGCCCGCCGTAGCGCTTGCTGACGTCGGTGACGGTGAGCTGCGAGGCGGCGGTACGGGCGGAGGTGACTTCCGGAGCATGGAACAAGTGCGTCTTCTTTCGTCGGTGACAGGGACGCAGAACGAAGCGATGCGAGGCGAGACGTCTCGTCTCGTCTTGCGATGACTCGACCATAGGGCATTCCTTCGCCGTTTGCAAGACGCTGCGTCTCGTTGGTGGTTGTACGTCGTCCGCCGCTCGGCCGGTTGTCCGTGAAACCCCCCGGGTTTGTCCGTGATCGGTAACGGACGCAGCCCCTGGCCGCCGTTCGTCGTCCTGCCAGGTGGACTGAGGGTGACCGAGGCGGGCAACTGCGGGAGAGCGGGGCGGACATGGCGCGGCACAGTGGCGGGCGGGGCTGGTACGGCAAGGTCGTCGGGGCGGCGCTCGGGGTGACGATGCTCGCCGTCGGCGCCTCGGTGTGGACCGCGCAGGCCGACTCCGCGGGCGGTTCGGCGTCGTCCGGGGCGACCGCGCCGGCCGCGCCCGGCGGTGCCGCCGAGCAGGTCGCGGTGACCATCGCGCACGCCTCGGACGCGGGGGCGCGCGGCGTCAACATCACCATCGACGACGGCCCCGACCCCGCGTGGACGCCCCAAGTCCTCGACCTGCTGCGGGAGTACGCGGTCAAGGCCACCTTCTGCGTGACGGGGACGCAGGCGCAGGCCCATCCGGACCTCGTGAAGGACGTGGTCGCGGCCGGGCACCGGCTGTGCAACCACTCGGTCTCCCACGACACGGCCATGGACAAGAAGTCCGAGGCCTACCAGTCCAAGGAGATCCTCGACGCCGAACGCATGATCGTCGAGGCGTCCGGGGGCGTGCGGCCGATGTACTACCGGGCACCGGGCGGCGCCTTCACGCCGTACAGCCGCAAGCTGGCCGCCTCCCACGGCATGCGCCCGCTCGGCTGGAACGTGGACACCAAGGACTTCGAGCGGCCCGGCACGGACGCCATCGTCGCCACCGTGCAGCGGGAGCTCCCCAACGGGCCGACGCTCCTCTTCCACGACGCCGGCGGCGACCGCTCCCAGACCGTCGAGGCCCTGCGCCGCGTCCTGCCCTGGCTCAAGGACCAGGGCTACTCCTTCGGCTTCCCCGTGCGCTGACCCCGCGGCCCGCCCCGCCCTCACGGTTCACCGTGCCGCGCCGGCCGAGTTGCCGTGCGGGGCCGATGCGAGAAGGTGGGGAGGAAGGTCCGTGAAGGGAGTCCGGGTGACAGGCGATCCCGTCGACGACACCGCGGTGCTGAGCGCGCTGTTCGCCGACTCGCCCCAGGGCCTGTTCGTCTTCGACGCCGAGAAGAAGGTCACGCGCTACAACCCCGCAGGCCGGGGGGTGCGCCGGCTGCCCGCCGAGGACGTCATCGGGCACGGCGTCGAGGCCTTCGCCCCCGGTTTCGAGCCGGGCGAGCTGGACTCCCTGGTCGACGAGGTCCTCGCGACCGGCGAGCCGGTGCGCAGCCGGCTGTTCCGCGGCCGGTCGCCCTCGGAGCCGCACCGGACGCTCGCCGTCGAGGTGTCCCTCTTCCCGCTGTCCGCCGGGGACGACGGCGCCCCCGGGCTGGTCGGCGTGGTCGAGGACGTGACGGAGCGGCAGGCCGCCGCGGACCGCCTCGCCGTGCTCAGCACGGTGCACGCGAGCGTCGGCTCCACGCTGGACGTGCGGACCACGGCCGACGAACTGGTACGCGCCCTGGTGCCCGGCTTCGCCGACCTGGCGAGCGTCGACCTGCTGGACGACGACCCCGCCGGAACCGCGCACCGGCCCGGGCCCGTGCCGACGGACGTCCCGCTGCGCCGGGTGTCCTACGCGCCGCCCACCGCCGACCTGAGCAGGAAGGAAGGGGACAGCCGCCCCTTCCCCTTCCCCAGCCCCTACACCCAGGCCCTCAACGACACGCACGCCCGCCTCGTCCAGGTCTCCGCCGACGATCCGTGGCTCACGGCCCACCCGGACGACTTCGCGCCGCTGGTCACGGCGGACGTCCACTCCATGATCGTCGCCCCGCTCATGGCACGGGACGCCGTACTCGGGCTGCTGAGCCTGTACCGGAACCGGATCGACCCGTTCGACGAAGCGGATCTGGACGTGGCCCGGCAGGCCGCCTCCACCGTCTCCGCCCACCTCGACAACGCGCACAGCTACCGCCGCGAGCACACCGTGGCCTCCGCGCTCCAGCGCACGCTGCAACCCGGCGTCATCCCGCGCCTCTCGGCCGTGGAGACCGCCCACGTGTACCTGCCCGAGGGAGCCGGCGGCGGCTGGTTCGACGTCATCCCGCTCTCCGGCACCCGCGTCGCCCTGGTGGTCGGGGACGTCGTCGGCCACGGCATCGAGGCGGCGGCCACGATGGGTCAGCTCCGCGTCGCGCTGCGCACCCTCGCCCTCCAGGACCTGGAGACGGACGAGCTGATGACCCATCTGGACGAGGTCGCCGGGCAGTTGCCGGTCGCCGGCGCCTCGGAGCCGCACGCGCACGTGGCGACCTGCGCGATCACCGTCTACAACCCCGTCTCCTGCCAGTGCACCATGATCCGCGCCGGGCATCCCGCGCCCGTCCTCATCGACCCCGACGGGTCGCCGCTCGCCGTGGACGTTCCCGAGGGGCCGCCGCTGGGCGCGGGCGGCGGGGACGCCTTCACGCCGGTCGTGGTCGAGCTGCTGCCGGGCAGCCTCGTCGCCCAGTGCACCAGTGGTCTCCTCGCCGCCGCCGGGGAGGACGAGACGGCCGCCCGGGGCCACCTCGAACACGTCCTCGCGTCGACCACCCGGCCGCTCCAGGAGCTGTGCGACACCGCCGTGTACCGCATGGCGCCCTCCCGCCAGGACGACGCCGTCCTGCTGCTGGCGCGCACCCACGCCCTGCCGCCGGAGCAGGTCGCGGACTGGACGCTGCCCGCGGACGCCTCCGTCGTGGGCACGGCACGCCGGCTCGTCGACCAGCAGCTCGCGGCCTGGGACCTGGACGAGGCGGCCTTCACCACCGAGCTCATCGTGAGCGAGCTGGTCACCAACGCCATCCGCCACGGCAAGGGGCCGGTCCGA
>NZ_WWHX01000902.1 GCF_009862125.1 Streptomyces sp. SID5910 | reverse complement strand
CCGCGCCCCGGCGCCGCCCCCGCGCCGCCGCACCCGGCCCGCGCCGACGAGGCGGACGAGGCACCGCTCCCGCGCTGAGCCCCGGCCGGCCGTGCCCCGGTCAGCCGAGCTGCTCGCGCAGATACGCCCGCCAGCGTGCCGTGAACGCGTCCTGTGTCGTCCCGAGCACGTCCCGCAGCGCGTCCTCGACCGCGCCGGCGCGCCCGTCGTGGGCGCCCACGGCCCGGTAGAAGGCGTCCAGCCGGTCCTCGCCCCACTGGTCGGCGATCATCCGGCAGGCCAGCCAGCCGCCCTCGTAGGCCCGGGCGAGGTCGTCCGCCTCGCCGGTGAAGCCGAAGTCCTCGTCCGTGGGCAGCCCGCCGGGCACCCGGCCCTCGGAGACCGCGCGGGCCAGCTCGGAGGCGGCCTGGGAGGGCGCGCGGCCGTCGGCGCGGTAGCCGACCCAGTCGGCGTACCCCTCGGACAGCCACAGCGGCGTGGCGGCGCTGGTGTGGGCGCGGGTGGCGACGTGGGTGGTCTCGTGGGTGAGCACGACCTGTTTGCCGAGGGTGCCGAGCAGCCCGTACGCGTCGGGGTTGACGATGACCCGGTCCGCGGGCGCCTGCGCCCGGCCGCCGATCTCGCCGGTGGTGACCGCCGCGATGCCCCGGTAGGAGGAGGCGGGCGAGCCGAGGAGCCCCGCCATGCCCTCCAGCGACCGGGGCACCAGGACGACGACGCGGCGGGCCCAGTCGCCGTCCCAGGCGTCGGACACGGCCGGCACGGCGCGGTCGGCGAGGTTCGCGTAGCCGCGCAGCGCCCCGGTGGACTGCCCGACGCCGAGGACGAGGCTGTGCGCGCCCCGCACCACCCGCACCGGGCCCTGGTCCCAGGGCTGCTGGCCGGACTGCTTCGCGGGCCGGTCCGAGTCGACGGACCACTGTCCGTCCTCCCGGCTCAGCCGCACGGTGCGGGCGGTCGTGACGGCGCCCCGGTCGTAGCCCTCGACGCGGTAGCTGAGGTCGACGTCGGCGGTGGCGGTGTCGCCGGTGCGGTGCAGGCCCGTCACCCGGTACGACCAGGCGGCCAGCGGCACCGCGCTCAGGTTGCCGAAGGCGGTCCCGGTGCCGGTGCGGGCCCAGGCGGTCCCGTCGTGGGCGAGGACGGCCGCCGCGCGCCGGTCCAGGACCCGCTGCACCTCGGTCCGGACGGGGTCGGCGGTGGTCCGGCCGCCGCAGGCCACGAGGGAGACCAGCAGCAGGCACAGCGCCACCACCGAGGAACCCGACACCCGCCTTCGACCAGCCACCTCTCCGATCGTACGGGCGCCGGGCCGCGGCGGCCGGGGTTCGGGGAGGTCAGACCCTGGTGACGGAGGAGACCGGCATCATGCCGACCGGGTCGTAGCGGACCGGGGCGCCGGGGTGGGGCGCGTGGATCACCTGGCCGTTGCCGGCGTACATGCCGATGTGGCTGGCGTCGTCCCGGTAGGCGACCAGGTCGCCGGGCCGTGCCTCGGAGAGCGGGATCCGCCGGCCCGCGTACCGCTGCGCCTGCGAGGTGCGCGGCAGGCCGACGCCGGCCTGGGCGTACGCCCACTGGGTCAGGCCCGAACAGTCGAAGCCGGAGGGGCCGTTGGCGCCCCAGATGTAGGGCCTGCCGAGCGCGGAGCGGGCGGCGGCGAAGGCAGCCGCGGCCCGGCCGGAGGCGGCGGGTGCGGCGCCGCCGAGGGCGGTCAGGTCGGGGCGGTCGGAGCGGGAGGCACGGCCGTAGGCGGCGCGTTCGCCGGCGGGGAGGGTGCCGAGCAGCCGCCGGGCCTCGGCGAGCTTGTGCTCGACGGTCTTCTTGTGGGCGGCGACGGCCTTGCGGCCCTTCTCCAGCTCGGCGAGCGTGCGCGCGGCCTCGGCACGGTCCTGGGAGAGCTCGCGCAGGGCGCCGCGCAGCTCCCGGAGGTCACCGGCCTGGCGGGCGGTGACCCGGTCGAGCACGGAGGCCTTGTCGAGGTAGTCGTCCGGGTCGGCGGAGAGCAGCAGGACGAGGGACGGGTCGACGCCGCCCGAGCGGTACTGGGCCCCGGCGAGCGAGCCGAGCCCGTCCCGCATGGTGTTGATCCGCTCCTGCTTGCGGGCGATCTCGTCCTGCGCGTCGTCGAGCTCCTCGCGCAGGGCGTCGGTGCGCTCGTCGGCCTTGTTGTAGGCCTCGGTCGCCTTCTCCGCCTCCGTGTGGAGGCGGTCCACCTCGGCACGGGTGTCGTCGTGCGGCGCGGCCACGGCCGCCGGTACGGCGCCCAGGACGGCGGTGGCGACGGAGAGAAGGCCGATGGCGGCGGTGGCGCCGCGATCGAACCCGGACGGTGCAAGGCGGCGATGGGACCCCACGGGAAGCCGCACTCCTTCCGCTGGCGGACGAAACGCGGCAGACAGTAGCCCCGCGGCGGGGCGGCGACCAACGGCCTCGGAGGGGCGCACAACGCGACGCCCCGCCGCTGACGCAGGTCACCGGCGGGGCGGAGGCTCAGAACGCCGTGCCGTGATTCCCCCGAACGGGCGGCACGGCCGGGGTGATCCCGGAACTTCCCGGAGCGGGGATCAGACGCGGACGCCCCACATGAAGGGGCCGCCGATGGTGTCCATCGACTCGTAGCGGACGACCGTGCCGGTGCGCGGCGCGTGCAGGACCTGGCCGTTGCCGGCGTAGAGGCCCACGTGGTGCAGGTCGTTGAAGAAGAAGACGAGGTCGCCGACCTGGAGGTCGCTCATCGAGGAGATGCGCGTGCCGTAGTTGGCCTGGGCCTCGGAGGTGCGGGGTATGCCGACGCCGGCCTGCGCGTAGGCCCAGGAGGTGAGGCCCGAGCAGTCGAAGGAGGACGGGCCGGTGGCGCCGTAGACGTACGGGGTGCCGATCTTGCTCTGGGCGGCGGAGAACGCGGCTCCGGCGCGGCCCGAGGCGGAGGCGGTGGAGCCGGACAGGGCCTCGCGCTCGCTGCTGCGGGTGGCGCGGTCCTGCTCGGCGGTGAGGGCGGCCTTCTCGGCGGCGGTGAGCGTGTTGAGCAGCTTCTGCGCCGAGGAGAGCTTGCCCTGGACTTCCTTCTTCTTGTTGCCCAGTTCGGTGCGGGTGGCCGAGAGGTCCTTGAGCTTCTTGGAGGCCTCGGCGCGCTGCTGGGCGAGGTCCCGCTGCTTGTCCTGGATCTTCTTGAGCGCCTCGACCTGCTGACCGCTGAGCTGGTCGAGCGTGGAGGCCTTGTCCAGGTAGTCGTCCGGGTCGGCGGACAGGAAGAGCTGGAGGGAGGGGTCGATGCCACCCGAGCGGTACTGGGCGCTGGCCATCGAACCGAGGCCGTCGCGCAGCTCGTTGAGCTCCTCCTGGCCGCGGGCGACGTTGTCCTGGATGGTGGAGATCTCCCCCTGGAGCTTCTCCTGCTTCTCCTTGGCCCCGTTGTACTTCTCGGTGGCCTGCTCCGCCTCTTCGTAGAGCTTGTCGACCTTGGCCTGGACCTCGTCCTTGCTCGGCTTCTCGCTCGGCGCGGCGTTGGCCGCCTGCGAGCTGAGAGCGACTGCGGCTGCCGCGGCGGTGGTGAGCACGGTCACACGCGTGCGGCTCGGCTGCTTGGGACGACGGTGGGACGCCACGGAGTCGAGCTCCTTCTTGAGGGGGATCACCCGATCGCGGGTTCGAAGGCAGACCCTAGTGACCAAGTCGTGATGAGTTCAAATCCTCAGGTGAAAATAGTGGGACCGGTGAGGCATATTTTGCCGACAACTCACGTGCGGTGAGGCGTCCTTGACAGCGCGTCGCCCCGGGCGGCCCTCAATACGGGCAAGCGGCCCCTATGTTGCGCTTGGGGCGGAGGGCACCCCGGGGACATACCGCCCAGGGGTCAGCCGTGCGAGAACCGCTTGAGGAGCACCACGGAGGCCACCGGACGCGCCCCCGCCTTCGCCACCCCGTCGGCGACCTCGCGGTCGGTGGAGACGACGATGACGGGCCGGCCCGGCGGCTCGGCCCGCACCAGCTGGCGGATCAACTCGTCGGCGGTGACGCCGGGCTTGGAGAACAGCACCCGCACCCCGCGCGGCGGCGCCAGCAGCACCGGCGCCGCCAGTTCGGCCCCGTCGAAGACGCACGTCGTCTCGGCGCCGGTCTGCGCGGCGAGCTGGGAGAGCTGGCCGAGCAGCCGCAGCCGCTGCTTCTCCAGCGGCATCTGCGGATAGCCGGTCTTGGTGACGTTGTAACCGTCGACGACCAGATGCGCCTGGGGCAGCGCGAGCAACTGGTCGAGAATGGCGGGATCGTGCTCGGACAGCGCGCGGGCGGCGATGTCCTTCGGGGACATCCGGCCGGGCTCGACGGCGTCCACGGTCTCCGCGGGGCGCACCGACACCGGGGGCAGCGCGAGCTCCCGGCGCAGCCCCTGCGTGGCGTCCAGCAGCGTGTCGAGGAGCAGCCGTACGCGCATGTCCTCGACGCTGCGTCCCTCGCGGGCCGCCCGGCGGCTGGCCTCCAGCGCGGCCTCCGTCTCGCCGAGGCGGGCCTTGAGCCGGCGGCTCTCGCTCTCGGCCGCGGACACCTGGGCATGCGCCTCGGTGCGGACGGTGTCCATCTCCTCCCGCGCCTTGCGCAGGGCCGCCTCGCCGCGCTTGACGTCGCTGAGGGCGGAGCGCAGCTTGCGGTGCAGCGACTCGGTCTCCTTCTTCGCCGCGTCCAGCTCGCCGCGCAGCCGCTCCGTCTCGGTCCTGGTGTGCTCCCGGGCCCGGGCCAGCTCCTCGTGCAGCCGCTCCAGCTCCGCGCGGCTCTCCTCGTCGGCGCGCTCGGCGTCCGCGCGCTGCGCCTCCTCGCCGGCGGCGGTCACCAGCTTCACCCAGCCGTGCGGGCGCAGCACGTAGGCCGCGGCCGCCACGTCCAGGGGGTCCGCGGCCGGGGGCGGGGAGCCGGAGTCGAGGGCGCCGGCCAGTTCCGGCTGGGCCTCTCTGAACTTCTCGCCGATCCGCTGCCGGAACAGGGGGTCGCTCTCCACGGCGGCCGCCATGGCGTTGCCGGCGAACTTGGTCCGGCGGTTGGGGGCGAAGCGGGCGTACTGTCTCAGCTGCGCGGGCAGTTCGCCGAGGGTGAGTCCGCCGAAGCCGTCGGACACGATCTGCACGACCCTGCGGCGCACTCCGTCGGGCAGCGGGCGGTCGAGCACCTCAGCGGCGCCGTCGCCCGGCCCCCCGCCGTGTGTCTCCACCATCCGTCACCCCAATGCCTCTGCTGCCTGCGCATGCCTGTGCGCGGTCCCGGTCCGGGACCACGGCCCGCGGAGCCCGCTCCCGTCAGGAGCCGGCGCCCGGCCTGTCCACGAGTTCCACCTGGTCCACGGCATTGCACCAGCGGCACCGCACCGACTCGATGGTCTCACTGAGCACCTCGCGCTCCTCGACCGTCGGCTCACCGGCCAGGTCGAGGTGCACGTACTCGACGACCTTGGAGGCGCGGGTCACGTCGAACCGGGTCAGATTGCCGCAGAGGGTGCAGCGCCACCGCGTCGTGTCCGTCGGCAGGGGAACCGTCATCGTGGCTGTTCGCTCTCTTCCAGTGTCCGCGACGCCGGTCTCCCCGGCGCGTGTGGCTCGTAACCCTACGGCCTGGCGGGTACCCGCCGCCCGCGTGTCCACGGCGGCGAGGCGGTATGGGCGGTTGCGTCCGGTTGCGTCATGCTCTGTATTCATGATCCGCAAGTGGAGCACGGCGGCCCTCCGGAAGGTCAGGACGCTCGGCACGCCCCGCACCCCGCGGGGCCGCACGGCGCCGGTGACCTACGCGCTGATCACCCTGTGCTGTCTGCTGTTCCTGGTCAGCCCGGCCTCGGGGTTCGATCCGGCCCACGGGACCGGGGAGGAGCTGATCGCCGCGCAGCGCGCCTGGTTCCGCCGCTGGGGCGTGATCCCCGCAGAACTGTTCGAGGACTCCCCCGGCGCCGCCCTCTCCCCGGCCACGGCACTGTTCGTCCACGGCAGCTGGGTGCACCTGCTCGGCAACATGCTCTTCCTGTACGTCTTCGGCGCGATGACCGAGGCGCGGATGGGGCGGCTCCAGTTCCTGCTGTTCTACCTGGGCTGCGGCTACCTGGCGCTGCTGGGCTACGCGGCGGCCAACGCGCACTCCCAGGAGTCCCTGGTCGGCGCCTCGGGGGCGATCTCGGCGGTCCTCGGCGCGTTCCTCTTCCTGTTCCCGCGCGCCCGGGTGACCAGCCTCCTGCCCTTCCTGTTCTTCCTGCCGCTGCGCTTCCCGGCCTGGGTGGTGCTGCCGTTCTGGGCGTCCCTCCAGTGGATGGCGGCGGGCCGGGCGGGCGACGGGCCGGGGGTGGCCTATCTCGCGCATCTGGTGGGGTTCGGGCTGGGCTTCGCCTTCGCCTGGGTGCGGTTCGGCGGTGGGACTAGAGTTGGAGGCGTTCCAGCGACCGCCCCCGAGGGAGAGAACCAGCCGTGATCAGCGCGATCGTCCTCATCAAGACCAGCGTGGACCGGATCCCCGAGATCGCGGAGCAGATCGCCTCGCTGGAGAGCGTCAGCGAGGTCTTCTCCGTCACCGGCACCTACGACCTGATCGCCATGGTCCGGGTCAACGAGCACGAGGACCTGGCGGAGGTCATCCCGGGCCGGATCAGCAAGATCCCGGGCGTGGAGGGCACGGACACGCACGTCGCGTTCCGTACGTACTCGCAGCACGACCTGGAGGCGGCGTTCGCGATCGGGCTTGACAACTGAGGTCTGCCCGGGACGAACGCCGCCCAAGGGCTCAGGCGGCGGACGTGTCCGGCACGCAACGGCCGTCCTCGGTGCGGTAGTTCCACCGGGCGCCGTCGCTCACCAGTTCCCTGACGGCGTTCACGAACCGCTCGACGTGCTCGTCCGGGGTGCCCGCGCCGAAGCTGACCCGGATGGCGTTGAGGGACTTCTCCCCCGGCGCCGCCTCGGGGGCGCCGCACTCGCCCTGCGTCTCGGGGTCGCTGCCGAGCAGGGTGCGCACCAGCGGGTGGGCGCAGAACAGGCCGTCGCGCACGCCGATGCCGTACTCGGCGGACAGCGCGGCGGCGAAGTGGGAGCTGTTCCAGCCCTCGACGACGAAGGACAGGACGCCGACGCGGGGCGCGTCGTCCCCGAAGAGGGACAGCACCCGCACCTCGGGCACCTCGGCGAGTCCCTCCCGCACCGTGCGGATCAGGTGCTCCTCGCGGGCGACCAGCGTGTCGAACCCGGCCTCGGTGAGCGCCTTGCAGGCGGAGGCGATGGCGTAGACGCCGATGACGTTGGGCGACCCGGCCTCGTGGCGGGCGGCGCTGTCGTGCCACTGCACGTCCACGCCGCCGTCCGCGCGCCGGCTGACGCTGCGGCTGGCCCCGCCGCCCGCGAGGTACGGCTCGGCCTCGCGCAGCCAGTCGGCGCGGCCCGCGAGGACGCCGGAGCCGAACGGGGCGTACAGCTTGTGCCCGGAGAAGGCGACCCAGTCGACGTCGAGGTCACGGACGCTGAGCGGGTGGTGCGGGGCGAGCTGGGCGGCGTCCAGCACGATCCGGGCACCGTGCGCGTGCGCGGCGGCGGCCAGCTCCCGCACCGGCCACAGCTCGCCGGTGACGTTGGAGGCGCCGGTGACGCACACCAGGGCGGGCCCGTACGGCTCGCGGGCGGCCAGCGCGCGCTCCAGGGTCTCGACGGCCTCGCCGGGGCTGCTGGGCGCGTCGAGGTAGGTGACGTCGGCGTCCCGCCAGGGCAGCAGCGAGGCGTGGTGCTCGGTCTCGAAGACGAAGACCCGGCAGCCGGCCGGGAGGGCGGCGGCGAGCAGGTTCAGGGAGTCGGTGGTGGACCGGGTGAACACCACCTGGTCGGCGTCCCGGCAGTCGAGGAACTCGGCGACGGTCTTCCGGGCGTTCTCGAACAGGTCGGTCGACAGCTGCGACAGGTACCCGGCGCCGCGGTGCACGCTGCCGTAGTAGGGGGCGTAGGCGGCGACGTCGTCCCAGACCCGCTGGAGCGCGGGGGCGCTGGCGGCGTAGTCGAGCGCGGCGTAGGTGACCTCGCCGCCGGTGACGAGCGGGACGGTGACGTCGCGGCCGAGGACGGGCAGCGGGGCACAGACGGACTGGTCGGCGGAGACGGCGGCGACGGACATGGGGGCTCCCGTGAAGAAGGCAGAGGACATCACCACGCGAGCGCGCACGGCTCGAGCGTGGGACGGAAAGGAAAAGGGGGATGCGGAGGCGGGGCTCTGCGGCCCTATTGCATTCGCTGGTTCACGGGAGACTCCCTCGGACGACCCAGGACCCCTGGTTCCGCGAGGGGTCCGCGCTTGCCGTGGACCTTGCTGTCCACGACCTGGTCTTCACCCGGGGCACCCCGCCACGGACGGAGGGTTGCCGGACAGTCGGCCGGGGCCTCATGACTGTCACTCATGACCTGGAAAGGAACGTACGCGAAGTGATCGCCGCCCCGCAACCCGAGTCCGGATCGCGGGACGGACATCACTGTCCCCGGGGGCCCTACGCGTTGCTGGCGGCCACCCAGCGCTCCAGGGTCCGCCTGGCCGCGCCGGAGTCGATGGATTCGGCGGCCTGCTCCATGCCGGACCGGATCCGCTCGGTCAGCGGTCCGGCGCCGGGCGTCAGGGCAACCAGGGCCGCCGCCGAGTTCAGCAGCACCGCGTCCCGGACGGGACCCGGCTCGCCGGCCAGCAGACGGCGGGCCACGTCGGCGTTGTAGGAGGCGTCGGCGCCGCGCAGCGCCTCGACGGGCACGAGTTCGAGGCCGACGTCCCGGGGGTCGAAGGACTCCTCGGTCACCGTGCCGTCCCGCACGACCCAGACCCGGGAGGTGGAGGTCGTGGTCAGCTCGTCGAGGCCGTCGTCGCCGCGGAACACCAGGGAGGAGTTGCCGCGCTCGGCGAACACCCCGGCGATGATCGGCGCCATCCGCGGGTCCGCGACACCGACCGCCTGCGCCTTCACCTTCGCCGGATTGGTCAGCGGGCCGAGGAAGTTGAACACGGTCCGCACGCCCAGCTGGCCGCGCGCGGTCGCCACATGGCGCAGCGCGGGGTGGAACTTCACGGCGAAGCAGAAGGTGATCCCGGCCTCCTCGGCGACCTGGGCCACCCGCTTCGGGGTCAGCTCCAGATTGACGCCGAGCTTCTCCAGCACGTCGGACGCGCCGGACGCCGAGGAGGCGGCACGGCTGCCGTGCTTGACGACCTTCGCGCCGGTGCCGGCGATGACGACGGCCGACATGGTGGAGATGTTGACGGTCTTGGCGCCGTCACCGCCGGTGCCGACGATGTCGACCGTGTCGCCGGGCACCTGGATGACGTGCGCGTGCTCGTACATCGACCGCACGCAGCCGGAGATCTCGTCGACGGTCTCGCCCTTGGCCCGCAGCGCCGTCGCGAACCCGGCGATCTGCACGTCGGTGGCCTCGCCGCGCATGATCAGGTCCATCGCCCAGGCGGTGTCGTCGACGGACAGGTCGCGGCCGTCCAGCAGGGCGTTCAGCAGGGCGGGCCAGGAGCGGCCCGCCGCGGTGTCGCCTCCAGCGGGGGTCACAGCGCTCATGAGCCGCTCCTGATCGTGTGCATCGTGGGAAGACAGTGTGGTCCCACCCTATCCAGCCCCCGGGCACGGCGAAGGGCCCCGTCCGCGGAACGGACGGGGCCCTTCGACCGTGGTGTGGCGACGCTGGAGGGTCAGTGGTGGCCGTGGCCGCTCGTGATCTCCTTGTACTCCTCGACGGTCGGCTTCGGAATCTGCGACTCCGGGCCGTAGTACGCCTTGCTGAGCTTGGCACGAAGCTTCTCCGCGCCCTTCGGCTTGCGCTCGACGCCGTTCTCGTCGACCGTCGGGCCGATCTCGGCCGGCTTGTACTGCTCGTGCGAGGTGAGGGTGTGCAGCGCGCCCTGGCTGAGCGGCTCGTGCACCTCGATGAACTCACCGTGCGGCAGGCGCTTGATGATGCCGGACTCACGTCCGTGCAGCACCTTGTCCTTGTCGCGGCGCTGGAGGCCGAGGCAGATCCGCTTGGTGATCACGAAGGCGATGACCGGACCGACGAAGAACCCGATGCGGACGAACCAGGTGACCGAGTTGATCGACAGGTGGAAGTGCGTGGCGACGATGTCGTTGCCACCACCGATCAGCATGATGATGTACGCGGTGACCCAGGCGACGCCGAGACCCGTACGGGTCGGGACGTTGCGCGGCCGGTCCAGGATGTGGTGCTCCCGCTTGTCACCCGTCACCCACGACTCGATGAACGGGTAGACGGCGATGGCCGCGAGGAAGACACCGAAGATCAGCAGCGGGACGAACACACCCAGGACGAGCGTGTGACCCCAGAAGTTGATCTCCCAGCCGGGCATGGCGCGGACGAGGCCCTCGGCGAAGCCCATGTACCAGTCGGGCTGGGCGCCGGTCGACACCTGGTCGGGCCGGTACGGGCCGATGCTCCAGATCGGGTTGACCGACACCAGGCCGGCGACGGCCGCGATCACACCGAAGACCAGGAAGAAGAAGCCTCCGGCCTTCGCCATGTACACCGGCAGCAGCGGCATGCCGACGACGTTGTTGTTCGTCTTGCCGGGACCCGCGAACTGCGTGTGCTTGTGGTAGAAGACCAGGATCAGGTGGCCCACCATCAGGCCGAGCATGATGCCCGGCAGCAGCAGGATGTGGATCGAGTAGAACCGGGCCACGAAGTCGTGGCCGGGGAACTCTCCGCCGAACAGGAACATCGAGATGTACGTGCCGACGATCGGCACGGACAGGATCGCGCCCTGCGTGAAGCGGACACCGGTGCCGGAGAGCAGGTCGTCCGGGAGCGAGTAGCCGGTGAAACCGGTGAACATGCCGAGGACGAACAGCAGGAAGCCGAACAGCCAGTTGATCTCACGCGGCTTGCGGAACGCGCCGGTGAAGAAGACGCGCATCATGTGCACGAACATGCCGGCGAGGAAGATGATCGCCGCCCAGTGGTGGATCTGCCGGATCAGCAGACCACCCCGGATGTCGAAGCTGATGTTCATCGTCGAGGCGTACGCCTCGCTCATCAGCTGGCCCTGAAGCGGCACGTACGAGCCGTGGTACGTGACCTCGTTCATCGACGGGTGGAAGAACAGCGTCAGATACACACCCGTGAGGATGATGATGATGAAGCTGTACATGCACACTTCGCCGAGCATGAACGACCAGTGGTCGGGGAAGATCTTGCGCATGTTGGCCTTGGCCAGGGAGTAGATCCCGAGCCGGCCGTCGGCCCAGTCGGCGACGCGCTCGCCGGCCGGTGCCTTCCCGCGTGAGCGGGACTGATTGTTCTCTGGCGTGCTCATCCGCGCTCCCAGAATGCAGGACCGACGGGCTCTTCGAAGTCGCTGAGCGCCTCGAGATAGCCCTCGTCGTTCACGCCGATGCGCAGCTGCGGCAGGGCGTGACCGGCGGGACCGAAGATCACCCGGGCACCGTCGGAGAGGTCGAAGGTGGACTGGTGGCAGGGGCACAGCACGTGGTGCGTCTGCTGCTCGTACAGGGAGATCGGGCAGCCCACGTGGGTGCAGATCTTCGAGTACGCGACGATGCCCTCGTGCGACCACTCGAGCTCGCGCTTGTCCTTGATGTTCTCCGGCTGGATCCGGACGATCATCAGGGCGGCCTTGGCGATCTCGTTCTGGAATTCCTCGTCGTGCTCCTCCAGGCCCTCGGGCTTGGCGAAGGTGAGCGAGCCGACCGCGACGTCGGAGGGACGCAGCGGCTCGTTCGTGTTCATGTTGACGAGCAGCTTGCCCTTGGACCACAGGGTGTGGCGGAGCTTGGTGCCGGGCAGCGGGCCGAGGTCACGCAGCAGGACGACACCGGAGAGCGGCACCAGGGTGAGCGCGCCGAGCATCGTGTTGCGGATCAGCTTGCGCCGGCCGATCACCGACTCCTTGGCGCCCTGCTTGAAGTCCGCGTGGACCTTCGCACGGGTCTCGGGGTCGGCCTCGATCGGGTGCCGCTCGTCGGCGACCTCCTCGTCGGACATCAGGGTGCGCGCCCAGTGGACGGCACCCGCGCCGATCGTGAACAGCGCCACGCCCAGCGTCAGGCCGAGCGCGAAGTTCATCGCGTTCACGTGCCCGATCGGGAAGACGTAGATCGACCTGTCGTGCGGGATGCTCACGAACGAGGCGATGAAGCCGGCGGTGGCCAGCATCGACAAGGTGAACAGGAACGCGACCACGCGCTCGGACCGCTTGGCGGCCCGCTCGTCGATGTCCTGGATCCGGTGCTCGTGGGGCGGCAGCCCCGGGTCGGCGAACGGGTGAGCCTCGTCCGCGACCTTCACCGCACCGTGCGCGGTGCCCTGCTCAGCAGGCAGGTTCTCTTCTGGAATGTCTTGGCTACTCATGACTTCTTGGCCTTTGCGGTCCGAGCGGCGACCCACACGGCGACGGCGATGCAGGCACCGAGGCCGAAGATCCAGCCGAAGAGGCCCTCGCTGACCGGCCCGAGGCCGCCGAGCGACAGACCGCCGGGGCTGACGGTCTCGTCACCGTTGACCGCGTTCAGGTAGGCGATGATGTCCTTCTTGTTCTGCTCCGACATGGTCGTGTCGGGGAAGGAGGGCATGTTCTGCGGGCCGGTCTGCATGGCCTCGTAGATGTGCTTCGGGTCCACACCTTCGAGGCTGGGCGCGTACTTGCCGTGCGTCAGCGCGCCGCCCTTGCCGGTGAAGTTGTGGCACTGCGCGCAGTTGGAGCGGAACAGCTCACCGCCCTTGGCGATGTCCGCGCCCTCCGGGCCGTACTTCTCCTCCGTCGGGACGGCCGGACCGGCACCGAGCGAGGCGATGTAGGCCGCCAGCTGGTCGATCTCGGCCTGCGAGTAGAGGTTCGGCTTGGTGGGGACCTGCGCGCCGGGCTGCTGGGCCGGCATGCGGCCGGTGGCCACCTGGAAGTCGACGGCCGCGGCGCCGACGCCGACCAGGCTCGGACCGTCGGTGGTGCCCTGACCCCCGGTGCCGTGGCAGCTGGCGCAGCCGACGGCGTAGAGCTTCTTGCCCTCGTCGATGGCGAGGGACTGGGCGGATTCATCGGCCTGCGCCTTGCTCGCGGGCGCGAACGCGGCGTACAGCCCCCCGGTGCATGCCAGCGCGAGGAGTAGGACGACGAGCGCCGCCAGCGGATGGCGTCGTCGTGCGGAGAGCTTTTTCACGGATTACCCCGGTGTCAGGATCTTCTGCGTCGATGCTTCTGGATATTGCGCGGGTGCGTGCCGCGACTACTTGATCATGTAGATCGTGGCGAAGAGGCCGATCCAGACGACATCGACGAAGTGCCAGTAGTAGGACACGACGATGGCCGCGGTCGCCTGCTCGTGGGTGAACCTCCGGGCCGCGTAGGTGCGGCCGAGGACAAACAGGAAGGCGATGAGGCCGCCCGTCACGTGCAGTCCGTGGAAGCCGGTGGTCAGGTAGAACACCGAGCCGTACGGGTCGGAGGACAGCGAGAGGCCGTCCTTCTTGACCAGCTCGGTGTACTCGAACACCTGACCGCCGATGAAGATCGCACCCATCACGAAGGTGACGATGAACCACATCCGGAGCTTCTTCACGTCACCGCGCTCGGCGGCGAACACGCCGAGCTGGCAGGTGAGGGAGGAGAGCACCAGGATCGTGGTGTTCGTCGCGGAGAACGGGAAGTTCAACGCGCCGGCCTTCTCGGACCAGAAGTCCGGGCCGGTCACCGATCGCAGGGTGAAGTACATCGCGAAGAGGGCCGCGAAGAACATCAGCTCGGAACTCAGCCAGATGATGGTTCCGACGCTGGTGAGGTTCGGCCGGTTGACCGACGGGTGCGCGTGCCCGGTATCTACTGTCGTTGCTGTCGCCACGACCGACATTATGTCGGTCGCTTATCCCGCCCTCACCCCGGGGGGTGCCGTTCGGTGTGTTCGCCCCCTCTGTAGTGCCCGGATGGCCCATCGAACGGCCCGTCGAAGCCGTGTCCGAACCAGTGTTGACGGGCTGTTCAAGGGAGTAGCATCCGGCGCAACGGGCACGACAGTCCCCACCGCGTATCGGAGGAAGCATGCAGGCGACCGCCACGGTGCTGGTCTACAGCGACGACTCCAACACCCGCGAACAGGTGCGGCTCGCGACCGGCCGCCGGCCGGCTCCGGACGTGCCCGTGGTCGAGTTCGTCGAGTGCGCGACGCCGGCCGCCGTCGTCAGCGAGCTGGACAAGGGCGGGATCGACGTCTGCGTCCTGGACGGCGAGGCCGTCCCCATGGGCGGCATGGGCCTGTGCCGGCAGATCAAGGACGAGATCTTCAACTGCCCGCCGGTGCTGTTGCTCATCGCGCGGCCGCAGGACGCGTGGCTGGCCACGTGGAGCCGTGCGGAGGGTGCTGTGGCGTCGCCGGTGGAGCCGGTGGAGTTCGCGGGGGCGCTGGCCGCGCTGTTGCGGGAGAAGCGGTTGCAGGGCGTTTAAGGGCGCCTCAGGGGGCGGGGGTGCGGGTTGTGTGGCGGGTGCGGCGCCGTCGTGGCTTGTCGCGCAGTTCCCCGCGCCCCT
>NZ_WWHX01000901.1 GCF_009862125.1 Streptomyces sp. SID5910 | reverse complement strand
GCAACGCCCCCGGGACTGCCGGCGCCCGCACGCACGACGCCACGGCCGCCCCCACGGACGTCCCCGCCCCCGTGCCCGCCCACGAGGGCCCTTCCTCCCGGCGCCCCGTCGCCGTGACCGCCCACGAGGGCCGCCCCACCGCCTCCCGCTGCCCCGCCCCGCCTGACCGCCCAGGACCCGCTCCCCTGGCCCTCCGGACCACCACCGCACCGGCCGGCAGCCCCTCGGCCACCGCGTCGACGGCACTCACCGGCGCCCTCATCCCGCACCGCCCGTCTCCGCCACCAGCGCCCGCTCCCAGAACTCCCGGCAGAAGCGCGCCAGCGGCCCGCGTCCGGCGGCGCCCGGCGGCCGCCTGCCCTCCGTCGCCCGCAGCAGCCCGGACTCGACGGGCACGTCACCGACCAGCGGCAGCCCGAGCAGTCGGGCCACCTCGCGGTCGTCGAGCCCCGACGCGTAGGGCCCGCGTACCGCGACCCGCAGGTCGCGCAGCACCATGCCGACCGCGGAGGCCACCCGCCCGGCCGCCGCGACGGCGCGCAGTTCGGCCGGGACGACGAGGATTCCGACGTCGATCTGGGCGAGAACCTCGGCGACCCCGTCGTCGATCCGGCGCGGCAGGTCGACGACGACCGTGCCGCCCCTGCGCCGCGCCGCCGCGAGGACCGCCCGTACGGCCGGGGCAGGTACGGCGACGCAGTCCCCGCGGTCCCAGCTGAGCACACGCAGCGAGTGCAGCTCGGGCAGCGACTCCTCCAGGGCGCCCCCGCCGACCCGCCCGCGCGAGGCCGCGAACGCGGGCCACCTCAGCCCCTCGGCCGTCTCACCGCCGAGGAGGACGTCGAGTCCGCCGCCGAGCGGGTCGGCGTCCACCAGCAGGCTGCGCAGCCCCTGGCGTGCCGAGGTGACGGCGAGCGCGCAGGCCAGCGTGGACGCTCCGGCACCTCCGCGCCCGCCGATGACGCCCACGGTGAGGGCGGGCCGCCCGACGCCCTCCGCGACGTCGGCGATGCGGTCGACCAGCCACTGCTCGCCGTCGGGCAGCATCAGGACGTGGTCGGCGCCGATCTCGACGGCCCGCTGCCATACCCCGGAGTCGTCCTGGTCGCGGCCGACCAGCACCACGCCCCGCCTGCGCGTGGCACCGCGTACGCGCCGTGCGGCGTCGTCGCCCACCAGGACGAGCGGCGCCGCCTCCCAGCTGCCGCGCTGTCCGGACGCCGACGGCTTCCCGGGCACCGAGTGGTGCACCTCGGGTGTGGCGCCGGCCGCCGCGCACAGGCGCAGCAGGTCGTCGAGGAGTTCGGTGTCCTCGGTGACGATCAGTGGGCCGCCCTGCCGTCCACCGGCGGCGGGCGGCGGATCGTGAGTGAAGGTTCCGGTCATGCCTGTGTCCCCCTTCGTCGTGTCCTGCTTCGTCGAGTCCTGCTTCGTCGGCGTCCTGGGCATCGCTCCGCCGGAAACCGGCCATATGCGCCCGGCAAAACGAACCGGTCATGAGCGGGCACGGCCCGAACGCGTGGAATCACGGTGCAGCGGCCCGCGAAATCGTGTGGATCTTGGTCGATATCTGTGGACAACGTGAGGCCTGTGGATATCGCCGTCACCCTTACCGGTGAGTCCGGAGCCACCCCGCTCCACGCCCGCGTGCGACTCCCGCAGAGCAGCCCGTCAACTACCCACCGTGAGCAATCATGGACATGACAAGACACTCGCCTCGCACCGACCGAGCACGCCGACCGCCTCGGCGGAAGAAGGGAAAACCCACCCGGACATGCGACGACCCCCGCCGGGGGGGAGAGCGGGGGTCGTCTCCACGGCCGACTCGGGGGGGGAGGAGTCGGACCGGGTTAGCACGGTCGCGAACGATCCGTGACTTCCATGGTGTACCCGAGAGCCTTCTCAGGCAAACCCACACGCCCCACCTTACGCCGAATGGGCTGCGCCTATGCTCGGGGTCGTGGAAAACCACTCCTCGCCCCGTACCGCGGCCTTCTTCGACCTGGACAAGACGGTCATTGCGAAGTCGAGCACACTCACCTTCAGCAAGTCGTTCTACCAAGGCGGGCTGATCAACCGCAGGGCCGCCCTGCGCACCGCCTATACCCAGTTCGTGTTCCTCGCCGGCGGCGCCGACCACGACCAGATGGAGCGGATGCGCGAGTACCTGTCCGCGCTCTGCCGCGGCTGGAACGTCCAGCAGGTCAAGGAGATCGTCGCCGAGACGCTGCACGACCTGATCGACCCGATCATCTACGACGAGGCCGCGTCCCTGATCGAGGAGCACCACACCGCCGGCCGTGACGTCGTCATCGTCTCCACGTCGGGCGCCGAGGTCGTCGAACCGATCGGCGAGCTGCTGGGGGCGGACCGGGTGGTGGCGACCCGCATGATCGTGGGCGACGACGGCTGCTTCACCGGGGAGGTGGAGTACTACGCCTACGGTCCGACCAAGGCCGAGGCCGTCCGCGAACTGGCCGCGTCCGAGGGGTACGACCTCGCCCGCTGCTACGCGTACAGCGACTCGGCGACCGACCTGCCGATGCTGGAGTCCGTCGGCCACCCGCACGCCGTCAACCCGGACCGGGCCCTGCGGCGCGAGGCGGTCGCGCGCGAATGGCCGATTCTCGATTTCCACCGGCCCGTGCGGCTCAAGCAGCGGCTCCCCGGCTTCGCCGTACCACCGCGGCCGGCCCTCGTCGCCGCCGCCGCGATAGGCGCCGCGGCGGCCACCGCCGGCCTCGTCTGGTACGCGAGCCGGCGCCGGGCGGCAGTGGCCTGACAGCGGCCCGACCCTGACCCTTTCACCCGTGTTTGACCACAGAAGTAAAGAAGTGCGGGGAGGGCTTCCACTTGTTCCCGGGCAGGAGTACAAAGGAGTCAACGGCCCGCGAGACCAAGGACATCCGAAAGGATCACCTTAAGAACGCATTTGGCCCCACGGACCGAGCATGAACACCGGGCACCCACGCGACGTCGACCCGTCGATTACGGGCCAGCCGCACCAGGTGACGGGCAAAGTCCCGACCTGATGGGCATATCTCGAGGACGCTTGGTAACTGGGTGGGCATGCCAGCGGCGGTACGAATTCTCGTACCGCCGCATTACTTTGTGCCGGGCTCCAGCCGGGTGCGGCCGTTTATGCCGCTCCGCGCTGGAGCGCCTCGCACACCGCCGTCGACTCGCGTGCGCCCAGCTCCACCGCCCGGCCGCAGTGCGCGATCCAGGCGGCCATGCCCTCGGGAGTGCCGGAGACGTAGCCGTCGAGGGCCGCCAGGTAGGCCGCGCGGCCCAGCTCGGCGTGTCCGACCTCGGCGGCGCAGACCGACTTCGGGTCCAGACCGCTGCCGACCAGGACGATCCGCTCGGCCGCACGCGCGACCAGGCCGTTGTGCGAGGTGAAGGGACGCAGGGCCAGGAGCTCGCCGTGCACGACGGCGGCGGTCACCAGCGCCGGGGCGGAACCCCCCGCGATGACCAGCTCGGACAGGCCGTCCAGGCGGCCGTGCGCCTCCGCGGCGCCCGGCAGCGGCAGCTCGACGAGCGGCTCGTCCACCGCCTCGCCCTCCTGGCGCGGCCGTCCCACCTGGTCGTCCTTGTCCGCGGCCGCCACCAGGTGCAGCCGGGCCAGCACGCGCAGCGGGGACTGGCGCCAGATCGACAGCAGCTGCCCCGCCTCGGCGGTCAGCCGCAGGGCCGCGCCCACCGTGCGCGCCTCGTCGTCACCGCTGAAGTCGGTCCGCCGGCGCACCTCCTCCAGCGCCCAGTCCGCGCCGGACAGCGCCGCCGAACCCCGGGCGCCGCGCAGGGCCGCCTCGGACGTGATCTCGTTGCTGCGTCGCCGCATGATCCGGTGACCGTAGGTCCGGTCCACGGCCTTGCGTACGGACTCCACGGTCTCGGCCACACCGGGCAGCGAGCCCAGGGCCGCGAGCGGATCGGCGGCCGCGCCTGTCGTACTCATGGGTACGACCCTACGCACCCCGGCGCCCCACCCCACGAATGAGTGGTCTTCTTCACGCACTTCCCGGCTCTCGTGACACGTACAGCTATCAGCACACTACGCTTGGTGAACATGAAAATTGCTTTCGTCGGGAAGGGCGGCAGCGGCAAGACCACCCTGTCCTCCCTGTTCATCCGCCATCTCGCCGCCACCGGCGCACCCGTCGTCGCGATCGACGCCGACATCAACCAGCACCTGGGGGCCGCGCTGGGCCTCGACGAGGCGGACGCGGCGGCGCTGCCCGCGATGGGCGACCACCTCCCGCTGATCAAGGACCACCTGCGCGGCACCAACCCGCGCATCGCCTCCGCCGACAAGATGATCAAGACGACGCCGCCCGGCGAGGGTTCGCGGCTGCTGCGGGTGCGCGAGGAGAACCCGGTCTACGAGGCGTGCGCCCGGCCGGTGGAACTCGACGGCGACGCCGTCCGTTTGATGGTCACCGGGCCCTTCACCGAGGCCGATCTGGGAGTCGCCTGCTACCACTCCAAGACCGGAGCGGTGGAGCTGTGTCTGAACCACCTGGTCGACGGCCGCGACGAATACGTGGTGGTCGACATGACGGCGGGCTCGGACTCGTTCGCCTCCGGCATGTTCACCCGCTTCGACGTCACGTTCCTCGTCGCCGAGCCGACCCGGAAGGGGGTCTCCGTCTACCGCCAGTACAAGGAGTACGCCCGCGACTTCGGCGTCGCCCTGAAGGTCGTCGGCAACAAGGTGCAGGGACCGGACGACCTCGACTTCCTGCGCGAGGAGGTCGGGGACGACCTGCTGACGACCGTCGGGCACTCGGACTGGGTGCGCGCCATGGAGAAGGGCCGGCCGCCCCGGTTCGAGCTCCTGGAGGACACCGACCGGCGGGCGCTGCGGGCGCTGCACACGGCCGCGGACGCCACGTACGAACTGCGGGACTGGCAGCGCTACACACGGCAGATGGTGCACTTCCACCTGAAGAACGCCCGGAGCTGGGGCAATGAGCGGACCGGGACCGACCTGGCCGCGCAGGTCGATCCCGGTTTCGTCCTCGGCGAGGAGGTCGTCGCCCCGGCGTGACGCCTACCGCTTGTCGGCCGGCGCTCCGGGCACGCCCTTCGGCGCGGGTGCGGGGGCGGCCGACAGGAAGGACGCCCAGTCCTTCTTGGGAGCCTCACCGACCCCCAGGGTGCGCAGCTTCTCCAGGGTCTTCGGGTCCTGGGCGTCCAGCCAGTCCGCGAGCTGCCGGAAGGAGACGCAGCGCACCTCCTCCTTGGTGCACACCTTCTCGACGACCTCCTCGACGGCCCGCATGTAGGTGCCGCCGTTCCACGACTCGAAGTGGTTGCCGACGATCAGCGGCGCGCGGTTGCCGTCGTAGGCCCGCTGGAAGCCCTGGAGGAGGCTGTCACGCATCTGGTCGCCCCAGAACTCGCGCTTGGCGGGGTCGCCCTGGGTGGCCGTGCCGGACTGGTTGACCATGAAGTTGTAGTCCATGGTCAGCTGCTCGAAGGAGTGCCCGGGGAAGGGCACGAGCTGCATCGACAGGTCCCACAGTCCGTACTTCTTCTTCGGCCAGACCTGGTTGTTGACGCCGCTGCTGTCGTAGCGGAAGCCCATCTGGCTCGCGGCCCGCATGAAGTTGTCCTGGCCCTCCAGGCACGGGGTGCGGGCGCCGATCAGCTCCTTGTCGTAGTCGAAGGGCAGCGGTGAGGCGCTCTTCAGCCCCGTGTTGGTCTTCCAGGTCTTCACGAACTGCTTGGCCTGGCTGATCTCGCTCTTCCACTCGTCGACCGACCACTCGCCGACGCCGCCTCCGGCACCGCAGAAGTGACCGTTGAAGTGGGTGCCGACCTCGTTGCCCTCCAGCCACGCCTGCCGCAGCTGGGAGACGGTGTCGGTGATGCCCTTCTGGTCGTTGAAGCCGATGTCGGAGCGGCCCGGGGAGTGCTGCGGCGGCTGGTACTGGTCCGCCTTCTCCTTCGGCAGCATGTACACGCCGCTCAGGAAGTACGTCATGGTGGCGTTGTTCTCCTTGGCCACCTCACGGAAGTGGGAGAACAGCTTCTGGCTGTCCTCGCCCGCCCCGTCCCACGAGAACACCACGAACTGCGGGGGCTTCTGACCGGGCTTGAGGCGCTCGGGCCGGGGCAGGTGGGGCTGTGCTCCGGTGTACGCCGTCGAGCCGTCGCCGATCAGCCGTACCGCGTTCTTGGGCGCCGGCGCCGCTTTTCCCTTCTCCGGGCCTTGCGTCCCTTGGTCGGAATGGTTGCCGCTGGTGCCGAGCGCACAGCCGGCGAGCGACGCGGCGCAGACCGTGGCGATCACGACGCGCGTGGCGATCCTGTGGGTGGCGGCCATGTTCCGCCCACCTTCTTCCTTCTCTCGGGCCAACGCCGACGAGGGCGATGTCGGGTGCTGTACCGGGACGTGCCGTCAGCGCCGTCAAGGTGGCACGGGACCGAGAAGGAATTAATACGACAAGCCGATGAAAAGACCGATTCACTCGCTAGAGCGGCCCATTGCTCCATATGCGCGAAAAGCCTATGCCTTTTCTTTACTCTGAATTACGATCCGTTTACTGAGCGCAATCAAGCCGCACTCAGGCGTCCCGCCGCTGTACGCCGTGACCCACGGCCGCGACACCGCCCCCGCCGAGCGGGGGACCCCCCTGACCGCGACCGCGCAGCCCCGGAGGAGACGGGAAACATGTCAGCCTGCGTCCCCGCCCGCGCCGATTCGGCCCGGACCAAGCACGTCCATCCACCCCACAGCCCACCGCCCGGACGCCCCCGGCGATTCCGCATCGCGGGCGCCGACGTCTCGGCATCGATCGCGGTCTTCCTGATCGCCCTCCCCCTGTCCCTGGGCATCGCGCTCGCCACCGGCGCCCCCCTCCAGGCCGGCCTCGTCGCCGCCGCCGTGGGCGGGATCGTCGCCGGCCGGATCGGCGGCTGCCCGCTCCAGGTCAGCGGCCCCGCGGCCGGACTCACCGTGGTCACCGCCGACCTCATCCAGCGCTACGGCTGGCGAACGACCTGTGCCATCACCGTCTTCGCCGGGCTCGCCCAACTGGGCCTGGGCTGCCTGCGCGTGGCACGCACCGCCCTCGCCGTCAGCCCCGCCATCGTCCACGGCATGCTCGCCGGCATCGGCGTCACCATCGCCGTCGCCCAGCTCCACATCGTCCTCGGCGGCACCCCGCAGAGCGCGGTCCCCGACAACCTGCGCGCCCTGCCCGCCCAGTTGGCGAACGTGCAGCCCGCCGACCTGGCGGTGAGCGTGCTGACCCTGAGCGTGCTGCTGCTCTGGCCCCGCCTCCCCGGCCGGGCCGGACAGCTCCTGGGCAAAGTGCCCGCCGCCCTGGTCGCCGTCGCCGGTGCCACCGCGGTCGCCGCCCTCACCGGCCTCCAGCTGCCCAAGGTCGACCTGCCCTCCTGGAGCAGCCACGCGCTGGCCGCACTGCCTGACGGTCCGGTGCTCGGCCTCGTCGCCGCCGTCCTCACCACCACGCTCGTGTGCAGCGTGCAGTCCCTGCTCGGCGCGGTCGCCGTCGACAAGCTCACCGCCGCCCGGCCGGGCCCGGCCGCCCGCGTCGAACGCTCCGACCTGGACCGCGAACTGCTCGGCCAGGGCGCCGCCAACGTCGTCTCCGGCGCGCTCGGGGGCCTGCCCATCGCCGGTGTGGCCGTGCGCAGTTCCGCGAATGTGCAAGCGGGCGCCGTCAGCCGGAACTCCACGATGCTGCACGGCGTTCTCGTAGTGATCGCCGCACTGCTGATGGTCCCGGCCCTGGAGCTCATCCCGCTCGCCTCACTCGCCGCCCTGGTCATGGCCGTCGGCCTCAAGATGGTGTCCCTCAACCACATCCGCACGGTGACCCGCCACCGTGAGGTCCTGGTCTACGCGGTCACCACCTGCGGCGTCGTGTTCCTCGGCGTCCTGGAGGGCGTCGCACTGGGCATCGCCGTCGCCGTCGGTGTCGCCCTGCACCGGCTGACCCGCACCCGCATCACACACGTCGACACGGAAGGAGTCCACCACGTACATGTCAGAGGCCAGTTGACGTTCCTGGCGGTGCCCAGACTCAGCCGAGTCCTGCACCAGGTGCCTCACGGTGCCGATACCGTCGTGGAGCTGGACGGGTCGTTCATGGACCACGCGGCGTACGAGACGCTGCACGACTGGCAGAGGACGCACACCTCGCAGGGCGGCTCCGTCGAGATCACCGGCCGTCGTCCCGGGCTCCGCATCTCCGAGCCGGCCGACACGGACGGCTGCCGCTGCCGCCCCTGGACCCCCTGGCGAAACCACCAGTGCGAACGCCCCCGGACCGTACCCGTGCGCCCGCTCGGCGACGGCCGGCGGCCCGGCCCCCAGGACCCCGGCACGGCCGACGGGACTGGCGAGACGGAGGTCCCCGACAGAGCCGGCGGAACCGGCAGGACCGACGGGCCCGACGGGCCCGGTGGGTCCAGCGGACGCGAACTGGCGCGCGGCATCGACGCGTTCCACCGCAACACCGCCCCGCTGGTGCGCGGCGAGCTGGCCCGGCTGGCACGCGAGGGACAGCAGCCCTCCCAGCTGTTCCTCGCCTGCGCCGACTCCCGGCTGGTCACGTCGATGATCACCTCCAGCGGCCCCGGCGACCTCTTCGTCGTGCGCAACGTGGGCAACCTGGTGCCGCTGCCTGGCGAGGAGAGCGGGGACGACTCGGTCGCCGCCGCGATCGAGTACGCGGTGGACGTGCTGAAGGTGCGGTCCCTCACGGTGTGCGGCCACTCGGGGTGCGGTGCCATGCAGGCGCTGCTCGGCACCGAGACCGGGGGCGCGCGGACGCCGCTCAAGCGGTGGCTGCGGCACGGCGCGCCTAGCCTGCGGCGCGTGTCCGAGGACGAGGACTCCTGGATCCGGCTGGCGGGACGGCGGCCCGTCGACGCGGCCGAGCAGCTCTGCCTGGCCAACGTCGTCCAGCAGCTGGAGCACCTGCGCGCCCACGACTCGGTGTCCCGGGCACTGGCCGCCGGGGAGCTGGAGCTGCACGGCATGTACTTCCACGTGGGCGAGGCCCAGGCGTATCTGCTCACCGAGGCGGACGGGGCCGGGCGGTTCGAGCTGGTGCGGGAGACCGACCTGACCGCCTGAGCCGTACGAGAGCCGACGCGCGCGGAGTGTGAGAGGCGTTACACACGCTGAACCTCGCGCCGTCGGCGCCCGTGGGTACGGATGACCACTGGCCACGGAGTCGACGGACGGCCTGACAGGTCTAAACCAATTGTCCGTCGACCCTTGTCATCGTCCCCTCGGGTCTGATGAGGTGTGGCCTGGGACACAACGGACAACCCTGAGAAAGGGAGATGTCGTGAGCAACGACTCCTTGGCCAACCTCCTCAGGCAGGAGAGGGAAGGACTCGCGTTCGTTGACCTGCGGTTACGCGTTGGCGCGCGGTCCGAGTGGCTCGGGTACGGGCTCCCAGATGGCGACCGGAACGGCGTACACGGGTACCTCGGTCCCGTCCGGCGCGATGGATTTCGGGTACGCCCACACCCCCCGCAGCATCGATCGGAGCAGCGACCGGATCGTGTCGACGGGCGTCACGTCCCACCGCTCGATCAGGCCACGCATGACAGGCAGGAAGTCAACCGGCCGCGCTTCGTCCTCCTCAGAGCGCTCGTCGAGCTGGGCCAGCTCAGCGGTGACGCTCACCTGGTCCGCAGTGAGCCGGTCACGCTCCCGCTTGTAGGAGTCCTCGGGGATGATCTCCCGGGCGAGTAGGTCGGTCTGCCGGTCGAGTTGGCGCTGTATCTCGGTGAGCTGGGCGCGGAGTCGCTCTCGTGCTGCGCTGAGCCGCTCGCGCGGGTTGGTGGCCTCCTCGGGCTGCTGCGGGATGGTGGCGGCCTCGGCTTCGATTTCGGCCGTCCACTCGGCGAGGCGCTTGAGTAGGGCGGCCTCGGCGACGGTGCGGATGATGTACACGCCGTCGCATGTGGCGTTGTCTCGTGCCCGGGTGCACCTGAATGCGTAGCCCGGTTTCAGGATGCGTTTCTTGCCGGCGCCGTAGGTGGCGCTGCTCGCGGCTGATGCGGTGCCGCCGCAACGCGCGCAGCGCATGAGTCCGGAGAGCGGATACGCCGGCTTGCGGTAGCTCGCTGGCCTCTTGCGGGCCTCCTCGCGCCGCTTCTTGTATTCCGCCCAGACATCTTCCGGCACAATCGCCTCGTGGGCGCCGGGTATCCAGATCCGGTTGGGGCACTTCTCGCCGCGCGAGAACGTCGAGTCGGGGTCCTTGGGCGGGCAGTCGCAGTCGTCGGGATGGTAGCGGATCCATCCGGCGGCCCATCCGCTGTCGAGATAGCGGCTGAGACCGGATTGCAGCCAGGGCTTGCCGCGCATGCCGACGTAGCCGTTGCTGCCGAGCCACTGTGTGGCTGCGGCCATGGACCCCCCGTCGGCTATCCGCTCGTACTGCTTGGTGACGATGCGGCCGATGTCGTTGGGCTCGTACCACTCGCGGTGAATGATGCCGGCGTCTTCGTCGAACTGTCGTCGGTGCCAGATGTACCCCCATCGCTTCCCGCCGGTGGCGGGCAAGCCGGCCACGCGCCGGTGTTCGCGTGTCTCGGCCCACTGCTCGCCGATCCTGTCGCTTTCGTACTCAGCGAATTTGAACGCCATGCCCATTTGCAGCTTGCCGAACGCGGTGCGGGTGTCGGCTGCTTCGGTGGCGGATGCGAGGCGGCCTCCGAGCGCTTCGAGGCGGGCGAGGTTGACCGCGTTGCCGTGGCGGGAACGGCCGAAGCGGCTGTATCGCCATACGGCGATGCCGCGCGCGGTGCGGTCCTCGACCATCTTCAGCGCGTCGGCGATCTTGCGTTTCATCTTTCGGCCGGATACGTCGAGGTCCTCGATGTAGTCGACGATCTCGGCGTTGCTGCGGTCGGCCCACGCCTTGATCGCACTGCGTTGGATCTCGGGGCTGATCTTCTCCTCGTAGTAGGTCGAGACGCGGATGTACGCCACGAAGGGCTCACGCGCGGGTCCCAGGCGTGAGCCCTTCGGCGGGTTGAGCGTTCGTTTCACGGAGTGGACTCCCGGGGCTGGCGCCGTGCCTGTGCCCCGCCGAACGACACAACCGTTGAGGCTTCCGGCGGTTGTGCGTCGAGGGCCGCGTCGTGGGCGGCGATCGCGTGGGCGAGGGCGGCGATGGTGGCGCGGTTGGTCTTGTGGGTGGCGTAGTGGCGGGCGGCGCGGTAGCCCGTGGCGACCGTTGCGAGGGCGCCGACCGTGGTGAGTGCGGTGCCCGCGGTGATTACGGCGCCTACCTCGTTCGTCGTGAACACTCCCGTCACGAGGATGGTGAGTCCGATTACGAGGATGGCCGCAGCGAAGACGGCGGTGAGGTAGACGTCGGTGCGGGTGGTCACTGGAGCGGGCCTTCCTAGTTGGTTCCCTCCCGGCGGTTCTTGGCGGTGAGGGCGGTGATCATGGCGCGTACGGCGGCGCGGTCGTCTGGGTCGGTGACGCCGAGGACCGTGAGCGCCTGGTCTTCGGTGGTGGGCTCTGTGGGCGGGGGTTCTGCGTCGAGTACCTCGGGTGGCAGGTGGCCGGCGCGTACGAGGATGGGCAAGACGCGGATGTTGAGGAGCAGCCCGAGCACGTGGCAGGTGGCTACGTCGGGTTGGCTGTAGTCGCGCAGCAGTCTTGAGACTGTGGCGGGTGGGAGGCCGGAGTCGTCAGCGATCCTGCGTTGGATGCCACGTTCGTCAAGGTCGTATCCGTGGCGTGTGAGCGCCCATCTGAGCCATTCGACGAATCGGGCGTCGAGGGCGGGTTCCGGTTGCGAGCCGTTTGTCATACGCGCAATCTATCGCGCACGCGCGGTTTGTGGTGTGCGTTGCACAACTTCCGGGCACGTTCATGCGTCCCCCCGTGTCCTGTGGCATCCGGAACCGCAGACTATCGCTCAAATGCTCGAATCTCCACCGCTTGATCACAACCCGTAGCACGTGCATCACAAGTTACTCACTGGTCACACCATAGGACCATCACAAATGATTCACGCGTGAGTGGAACCGTGCTACGTTTCACTCATGAGCGATACGCGCTCATGAGTGATCGAACGAGGTACGTCCCGTGCACTTCGACCCCCGCCCGCTGCGCAGTGCAGCCGCCGCCAAGGGCCACAACACCGTCGCCGACATCGCCCGCGAGATCGGCGCCCCGTACAACACCGTGATCCGCTGGACACAGGGCCGCGGAACGCCCAGCGGGCCCGCCCTCGCCGACATCGAGCGGTCCTACGGCGTCACCCCCGCCGCGCTCTTCTCGACCCCGGCCACGCCGTCCACGGCCCCGGCCGACGCATGACCACGCACAGCCTCGGCACGGCCCGCACCCGCGCCACCGCCATCCGCGAAGCCGCCCGGATCTGGCGGCGCGGCATGGACGACATGGACCGCATGACCGTCGCCGCCGCCGCCCGCGCCTGCCACCGCCCCGGCGGGCCCTCGCTCGCCGAGCTGGAGCAGCGCATACGCGCCGACCGCACCGCCCGCACCATCCCCCACCGCGCCGCCGCCTGAAACGCGCGAGGGGCCGCCCGGATGCACCCAGGCAGCCCCTCGAAACCGACCCCCGAAGGGAACCGATCGTGAACACCGACCAGCGTACCCGCACCGCCCGCACCGCCCAGGCCGTCAAGGGCGCCCGCACCGCCCGCCAGCGCATCAACACCCGCGCTCAGTTCGTCCGCATCATGGCCTCCCAGCTCGACAAGATCGCCCCCGGAACCACCCGCGTCCGCACCGTCCCGGTCACCCGCGACGACCGCCGCCGCACGTGGGTCGTCCTCGACGACGCCGCCGGCCGCCCCGTGGCCGCCGGACTCGACGCGCACCGCGCCGCCTACGGCCTGGTGCAGCGGGCTTTCCCCCTCGCCGACTGGTCGGTCCCGCGGTCGTACGACGCCCGTACCGGCGTGCTCGCCGTGGACGAGCCGACCGCGCCGGCCGAGCTGGGCCTCGACACCGCCACGGAGGCCCGCCAGTGATCCGCCCGACCCTCACCGCCGACGGCACGGCCGTACGCCTGCCGATTCGCGACGCGATCACGGCACCGCTGCTCGACGCCCTCGCCGTCGCGTACATCGACGACGCCGACGTCCTCGGCCAGCTGCTCACCGCCCACGGCACCGCGGTGATCGCCAAGGACATGACCGAGGTCGACGACGACGCGGCCGAGTACGACCGCGCGATCCGTGCCGCCGAGGCCGATAGCACCCGCGAGGCCCTGCTCGACGAGCTGCCGATCGAGCACCAGCTCGACCCGCAGTACGGGCCGGACGCCGCAATCGCCCTCGCGACCCGCATTACCCAGCACGCCGCCCACATCCGCCACCTGAGCACGAAGGAACCGCGCCCGTGACCGTCACCCCGCTCCCGCTCCCCCCGGCGCCGACCAACCCCGCGATGGCGCTCACGTCGCCGATCTACCAGCCCGCCCCCGAGGGCGCCCCGGCCGACCAGCCGCGCGTGTTCGCCGCCATCGCCAACGTGATGCGCGACGCGATGCCCGTCGGCAAGGACCAGCGCAACGAGCAGCAGAACTACAAGTTCCGCGGCATCGACGACGTCATGTCCGCCATGGCCGGACCGATGCGCACCCACGGTGTGTTCATCCTGCCGACGATCGCCGACCACCAGCAGCAGCGCGACGGGAAGATGACCCGCGTACTGATCACGATGCGGTACTACGTCTACGGACCCGCAGGTGACTGCCTGGTCACCGACATGCCCGGCGAGGCGTTCGATTACGCCGACAAGGCGACCAACAAGGCACAGAGCGCGGCACTCAAGTACCTGTTGTTCACGCTGTTTATGCTGCCCGTGGACGGCCGCAGCATCGACGACGGGGACCGGCACCACCCGGAGCCGTCCGAGGAGCACCGCGCCGAGCAGCAGCAGCGCCAGCAGCGCGGGCAGCAGCGCCGCCAGCAGCGCGGGCAGCAGCCGCGCCGCTCCCAGCGCGCCGAGCCGGGTCCGTGGGAGAACCAGCAGCAGCCCCAGCAGCAGGCGCCGCGCCGCGACTACCTCACCGAGGCGCACCAGGCGAAGACGCCCGATGAGTTCGCCGCGGTGCGGGCCGCCGCCGCCGAGGCCGGCGCCCCGGCCGACTACCTCGCGCGGCTGGACACGATCGCCGCCCAGAAGCGGGCCGCCGCCCAGCCGCAGCAGACGGAGCAGCAGGGCCCGGCGCAGAACGCGCCCGCCTCGCCCAAGGCCGCCGCCGAGCAGGCCGAGAACGCGCTTCGCCTCGCCGCGTCGCGCGCCAACCTGCCCACCCTTGACGCCGACTTCGAGCGCGTCTACGGCCTGCCCGTCGACCAGGCCCCCGCCGCGCAGCTCGACGCGTTCCGGCAGCAGATCGAGGCCGCCGCCGCGAAGGGGGCGCAGCAGTGACCGAGCAGCCCACCACCGAGCCCACGGTGCGCGACGCCGTCACCAAGCTGGCCGCGCTCGGCGCCCTGCTCGAAGAGGTGAAGGAGGCGTATGCCGATGCCCGCACCGACGTGCAGCACGCCCTCAACGAGCAGCACAAGGCGAGCGGGGCGAGCCAGCTCGACGCGATGCTGCCCGGCGGGGTGAAGGTGGGGACGGTCTCCCGCACCGGCGGAGAGAAGGCCGCCCGGATCGTCGACGTCGACGCGTTCACCGCGTGGGTTCGTGACACGTTCCCGTCCGAGCACGTCGTCGAGATCGTGCCCATGCAGGTCCGGACGTCGGTCCGGCCCGCATGGTCGGCGCAGGCCCTCGCCGAGATGACCGCGACCGACGCCCCCCGCTACGTCGACAAGGCCACCGGTGTGGTGCACGACGTGCCCGGCGTTGAGATCCGCCCGAGCAAGGCGGCCGGCATGCGGATGTCCTACACCCGCCAGTCGAAGAAGAACCCGTTGGACGGCCGCGAGCTGGTCGCCGAGGCGTGGCGGTCCGGAGCCCTCGCCGCACACGTCCTGCCCGTCCTCGCCCCGGCCAAGCGCACCGCGCCGCCCGCCGAGGACGCCCCCGCCACGTAGCCCCCAGCCGTACGGCCCGCCCCACGTCACGGGGCGGGCCCGCACCACCCGGAGACCGCAATGCCACAGCCGCTCACCCCGGCCACCCGCGCCCGCATCGCCGAGCTGCTCGCCCAGGGCGCCACCAACAAGGCCATCCGCCGCGAACTCGGCGTCGACAAGACCACAGCCGCCCGCTACCGCGCCCGCCTCGGCTACGGCCCCGCGAAGCAGCCGACGCCGGCCAACAAGTCGCCGCTCACCCTCACCGAGAAGTGGCACACGCTCGCCCGCCCCGTCGAAGGCGGACACATGGAGTGGACCGGCCGCCACCGCCTGAACAGCGGCACGATGGTGCTCACCCACCACGGCCGCGAGTACACCGCCCGCGCCGTTGCCTTCCGCATCCGCACCGGCCGCGACCCGATCGGCCGCGTCACCGCCGAGTGCGACCGCCCCGGATGCGTCGCCCCGCAGTGCGTCGAGGACGACCCCGGCCGCGCCCGCCACCGCGCCCAGTTCGCCGCCCTGGTCGGCCGCGCCACCCTGCTCACGGAGTGCACCGCCGGACACCCCACCGCCGTGCACCGTCGCTACGACCGCGACGGCCGCCCGTACTGCGCCGCATGCCACGCCCTCCGCGACGCCCGCCGACGGGCCACCGCATGAGCCGACCGCCGACCGACGAGCCGCCGCCGTCCTGCGAGCACGGCAACCCCCGATGCCACGCCCAGCCCGCCCGCCCCTACCCGTGCGGCTGGAAGTGCGACGACCACCAGCCCGCCCGCACCCACCGACGCGAGGAAAGCCCGTGACCACCCCACTCCGTTCCATCAGCTACGGCGGAGGCGTGCAGTCCACAGCCCTGCTTGTGCTGGCCGCTCAGCGTCGCATCGACTTCCCCCTGTTCCTCATGGCCAACGTGGGCGACGACTCCGAGAGCCCCGCGACGCTGCGGTACGTCGAGGAGTACGCCCGCCCGTTCGCAGCCGACCGCGGCATCGAGCTGGTGACGCTCGACCGCGTGAAGCGGGACGGTTCCATAGAGACCCTGTGGCAGCGCCTCACACGCCCCGGCTCCCGCTCCCTCCCGATCCCTGTCCGCATGTCCAACGGGGCGCCCGGCACCCGGAGCTGCACCGCCGACTTCAAGATCAAGGTGATCGCGAAGGAACTGAAGCGGCGCGGAGCGACCGCGGACAGCCCGGCCACCATCGGCATCGGCATCAGCGTCGACGAGATCCACCGCGCGAACAACCGGCGTACGGAGCCGCACGAGGTCATCACGTATCCACTGCTCGACCTCGGTCTACGCCGTACGGACTGTGCCCGGGTCATCCGCGAAGCCGGGTTGCCCGTCCCGCCGAAGTCGTCATGTTTCTTTTGCCCGTTCCACCGTCCGGAGACGTGGCACGACATGCGGCGCGAGCAGCCCGAGGAGTTCGCCCAGGCATGCGCCCTCGAAGACCTGCTCAACGAACGGCGCGACGAACTCGGCAAGGACCACGTCTACCTGACCCGGTTCGGTCGGCCGCTCCGTGAGGCCATCCCCGCGGGCGTCGACGTACTGCCGATGCTCGACGAGGCCGACGGCCTGTGCGACTCCGGATGGTGCATGACATGAGGGCCTTCTACCGCGGCTACAGCGCCCAGTCCGGCCGCCGCGCCTCCCAGGTCCGGCGCCTGCACATCATGCGGGAGGACGGCCCCATGCCCGGCAGGCAGGCCGAATGCGGCACCACCGGATGGACCGTCACCCACAGCCCGGCCGTGATCCTCGACCCCGCCCCCGCGGCCCCGCCCGCCGGCCTCGCGTGGTGCCCGCGGTGCGTCGGCCTCGCCGCCGCCCGCACCAGCCTGCTCGACCAGTGGGCCGCCCAGCTCGCCGCCGAGGCCGCCCGATGACCCTCGACGCTTACGACTGGGCATGGAAGCACGCCCGCTCACGCGGTAACGCCCGGTTGGTCGTGCTCGCCGTCGCGGACAAGACGACCGGCCCCGACGCCACCGCGCGCCTCGGCGCCGCTGAAGCCGTTCGCCGCCTCGGAGGCGTCGGCAAGGGCGTCGCCGTCAAGGCCATCGCCGATGCCGTCGCCACGGGTGATCTGGAGATCGCCGAGCCCGCCAAGGGCAGCCGGCCGGTTCTGTACCGCATCCCGGGCGCCGTCAACTACGTCCGTAGCGGTCCGGACTACGGACCACAAACGGCCCCCGCCGAGCGGTCCGGAATCCGGACCGCAAACGGTTTGCGGTCCGGCACACGGACCACAACGACCCTCGCTAGTGGTCCGGAATCCGGACCGGTAGCCGATGAGCCCCAAGACGGTTTGTGGTCCGGATTGCAGACCGCTTGTGGTCCGGAATCCGGACCACATCACCCACCCATAGATAGAGAGAGTGAAGGAGTGAGTGAGGGACCGGCCTCGCCCGCGTCGCCGTTCGACCCGATCCCCCCGTACGCTCGCCCCCTGGTCGACCGGATCACCGCCGCGAAGGTCTACGTCGGATGGGACCTCACCGCCGGCGAATGGCTTCGCCTCGACGCCATGATCAAGAAGTCCGGCATCGACATGCTCGCCGAGCACGCCGTCACCATCGCCGCCCGCCAGCGCGTCAGCTCCGCCCGCTACTTCCTGCGGGCATGGACCAGCCTTCCCCCAGCCCCGGCCGCGGGCACCGTTCCCGCCGCCCCCACCGGGCCCAACGCCGACGTCATCCCTCTCGACCGCGCCGCCCCCCGCAAGGGCCGCGCCGCCCAGTCCGCCGACTACCTCGCCGCCGCCCTCGCCCGCATGGAGGCCCAGCAGTGAACCCCCGCGAAGTCGCCGCCCTGCTCGCCTACGTCGTCCGCCTCGACCCCCGCATGAACGTCGAGGACCAGGGCGCCGCCGAAGACCGCCTCGCCCAGTGGTGCGACCTGCTCAGCGACGTCCCCGCCCAGGCCCACGGATGGGACGCCGCCCAGATCGCCCGCGGCTACATCGCCCGCAACCCCTACCGCATCCAGCCCAGCGACATATCCCGCCCCTGGCACGCCCACAAGGCCGACGTCCTCAACCGCCGCCACGTCGGCACGTTCGAACCGACCGCACACCCCGAGATCGACCCCGACGACGAGACCGGCGACGCCTACGTGGCCGCACTCCGCGCCGAACGCCGCGCCATCGCCACCGGCCAGCAGGCCCCCACCACCCACCGCGCCCTCACCGCGGGCCCCATGGCCGCCCAAGTACGCCGCCGTCTCGCCGAGCTGGGCACCTACATGCCGCCCAGCGTCGCCGACACCCTCGCCGACTACCGGCCCCACCGCGCCCGCCGCGAGCAGCTCGCCCGCGCCGGCGCCCCCGACCCGCTCAACATCCCGTGCCCCTACAAGCACTGCCGCGCCGACCGCAACGCCCCCTGCCGCGACCACCGCGGCAACACCCGCACCCCCCACCCCACCCGCAAGGACCACGCCACCGCCGCCCACTACGCCCAGGAGCCCGCAGCATGAGCCCCACCCCGAAGTCCGCCCGCAGCTTCCACCGCAAGAACCGCGGCGGCGACCAGACCCGCAACGGCAAGCTCTACCGCGTCGAGGCCGTCTGGCCCGACCGCCCCGACCGGCCGGCCATCCGCATCACCCCCGACCGCGCCAAGGCCCGCCGCCTCGCCGAGGAGTTCGCCGACCAAGGCGCCTACGTCGAAGTGCAGCGCTCCCGCGGCTTCCAGTGGCGCACCGTCGAGACACTCGACGGACCCGCCCGCCTCGACGCCGCAGCGGCCGACCGCAGGCAGCAGCGCGCCGCCCAGGCCGAAGCCGAGCGCACCGCCCGCCTCGACGCCGAGATAGCCGCCCAGGCCGCCCACCACGACCGCGCCCGCACCGAGGCCACCACCGCCGAACACGAGCAGCTCGCCCGCCTCATGGCCCGCCCCCCGGTCATGCGCGACGCCACCGGCCGCGTCACCGCCCGCCACACCGCAGGAGCCCGCCCGTGACCACGCCCCCGGCCGCCGTCGCCGTCGTCCGCGCCACCCTCGAAGACGCCCACCTCGCCGAGCTGGAGCAGCGCCCCGGCACGACCGCCGCACGCGTCATCAGGGCCCTGGAAACCGCCGGGTGGACCATCGCCCCCACCAGCACTGTTAGCGCCCCACAGCGGGCCGCGTAGCCCGCCAACAGGGGGCGCCCCAGAACGAATCCAGGGCGCCCCCTGCGTGCTACGTTTCACGCGTGAGTGGTTCGAGATCACTCACGACTGAAGCATTACGGCAGCCGAGTACGCACCGGCGCCACGAACCGAGAGCCCAGGCTCAGCACCGAAGGGGACCGCGATGACGCTCACCGCCGCCGAACGGTTCGCCGCCAAGATCAACCCCCGCGGCCCCGTGAGCCTCTACCGCGGCGCCCCCGGCCCCTGCCACCTCTGGACAGGCGGAGCCCGCAGCAAACGCCCCCACGACGCCGGCGAACACGGCGAGTTCTACGGCGCATTCAGCGTCAACGGCCGCACCGTCCGCGCACACCAGTACGCCTACGAGCAGGCACACGCCCCGCTCCCCGAGCCCGCCGACGACGAGCAGCGCCCCGAGGTCGACCACAAGTGCCGCCGCCGCAACTGCGTCAACGTCGCCCACCTCGAACTGACCGACCACCGCACCAACACCCTCCGGTCGACCGGCCCCACCGCGATCAACGCGCGCAAAACCCACTGCGCCCACGGCCACCCCTACGACGCCGACAACACCCGCCGCCGCCCCGACGGCAGCCGCGCATGCCGCACATGCGAACGCACACGCACCCGCACCACACCCGAAAGGCAGGCCGCCTAATGGCCGGCGAAACCCTCCTCACCTACCAAGGCAACCTGGTCGACGACCCCGAGCTGAGGTTCACCCCGTCCGGGCACGCCGTCGCCAAGTTCCGAATGGCCTCAACGCCCCGCACCTTCGACAAGTCCACCAACGAGTGGAAGGACGGGGAGAGCCTGTTCCTCACCGTCAACGCGTGGCGCAAGCTCGCCGAGAACATCACCGAGAGCCTCAAGCGCGGCGACCGCGTCATCGTCCGCGGCGCCCTCAAGCAGCGGTCGTACGAGGACCGCGAAGGCGTCAAGCGCACCGTCTACGAGATCGAGGCCGAGGACGTCGGCCCGAGCCTCCAGCGCGCCACTGCCGCCATCACCAAGGCCAACAGCCAGCAGCAGAGCAGCGGAGGCTACGCCGCCCAGCAGCAGAGCTACGGCCAGCAGCAGCAGAACGGCTACGGCCAGCAGCGCGACCCATGGGCCACACAGGGCAGCAACGAACCCCCCTTCTAAGCCCCTCGCCCGCGACCGGTCGCCGCGCCGGCCGCGCGCGGGATCACCTCGACGTCACCGAGACAGGAGCAACCCCCGATGACCACCCAGACCGCCGCCCGCGTCTTCCACCGCGACCAGCTCGCCGAGTGGGGCGTGCCGAACGACCTCGCCGACGAGAGCAACGCGGCCGAGTTCCCGCACGCTGCGGTCGAGCTGCACCGCGAGCAGACCGCCACCCGCCGTTGGGTGTCCGTGCACGAGCTGGTGTTCCGCGCCCCCGACGACGGCAAGGCGTACCGCGTCACGTACGAGCAGGGACTCACGGAGGTGCAGGAGGACCACGACGAGTGGGACTACCGCGACCACATCGTGGGCGAGGAGGTCGAGGAGTACGACCACACGGTGAAGGCGTGGCGCTCCGTCGCCGAGCGGCCGGCCGCCGAGCCGTCCGCGTCCATCACGCTGCGCCCCGCCGATGACCCCGATGCCGACCTCACCATCGAGGCCGCCAGCACCGGCGGCATGGACCCGTCCGCCGTCGCGTACGGCCTCCGCATGGCCGCCGACCGGTTCGACAACTACGCCCGCGCCCAGGGCATCGAGCCGTTCCCCCACCCCGGCAACTCGCTTACGTGGGAGGCCCGCGCCGAGCACGCCGTCAAGCTGTACGCCGAGACCGCCATCGAGCGGGACGACGCCCGCGCCGAGGCCGCCAAGCTCCGCGAGCGCCTGGCCGAGGCTGTCGCCACGGTGGCGCGGCTGGAGCAGAAGCGCGTAGAGCTGGAGCGCACCTTGAACGCCGAGCGCGCCGACGTCGCCGAGCTGACCAAGCAGCGTGACCGTATCGCCGACGACACCGCCAAGGCCCTCGCCCCGAAGAACGGCAGCGCCTACGCCGCCGGACTGCTCGAAGCCGCCCGCCTCACCGAGCGGGACCTCATCACCAACCCCATGGGCGAGGCCGAGGAGCACGTCAACGACTGTTTCACCCGCTTCGCCGCGACGCTGCGCCGCAAAGCCGCCGAGGCGCAGCAGTGACCCCGATGGAAGGCGCCGCGGTCGTGGCCGGCGTCACCGCGTCCGGCCTCCCCTTCGCCCTCGCCGCCTGCCACGCCGCACGCCGCGCCCTCGACCACCGCACCCCCGAATGGCGCGCCGCACGCCGCGCCGCCCAGGACGACCGCGACCTACTGCGCCTCGCCCGCAACACCGCCCGGAAGGAACGTTCCGCCGTGAAGCCCGACCACATCGCCGCGACCGCCATCGACGAGCGGTCCCCCGACTGGTGCCACACCCACGGATGCCCCCTGTCCCAGTGCAACCCTCGCGGCCACTGACCCACCGCCCAGCGAGGTACCGCCGCCTGTCGTGGCGGTACCTCGCCCATCGCACCGGCCTAGTCCTCTCCCCCTCCCTCCTGTTCGCAGGGGTGCCGTTCTCCAACCGATGGCACCGCGCCCGCATCCTCGCCCGCAAGGAACGCCAGCCATGACCGCCCCCACCCACCCCCGCCGCACCGGCCGGACCCACACCGCCCGCCAGGCCGCCGACGAGCTGCTCGCCGCCGGCCACCACGTCCACTACGTCGCCCACGCCGAACAGGTCTGCCTCAACAGCGTGTGCCGCATCGTCCCGCCCGTCCTCGACGGACTCGCCCCCACCAAGGAGCAGCAGCAGTGAAGGCGATCCCGTTCCTGCTCGCCGCCGCATGCACCGGCAGCGCCACCGAGTACGCCCTTGACGGCAACTGGACCATCGCCGCGTTCGCCTACGCCATCGCCGTCCTGCTCATCCTCGACGCCACCAAGGAGCGCCCCTGATGGCCCGCCGACTCGTCAGCGACGAACACCAGATGTTCCGCGTCGTCATCGTCGCCCGCCAGCGCCGCGACAATCCGAACTGGGAACGCGGCAACCTCGCCTCGCCCCGATTCCTGTGGGACGGCCCCGAGTACACCACCGCCTACGGCCCCTACAACACGCCCGGTGCCGCCCGCGGGCAACTCACGTTCCACACCGTCGACGCCTACGGCGGGCCGCGTGACGGAGTCGTGTCCGGCCACATCGAGCAGGCCCACACCACGTGGACGCCCATCGGCCAGGCCGAGCCCGAGCAGTACAAGCCCGACCCCGACGGCCGGCCGACCTACGCACACGCCGATGTCGACGGAGACCGCCTGTTGGTCGCCCCCGCCGTCTACCTCGCCCACGGCCAGGAGAACCCCGGCATCTACTTCCGAACCAGCCCCAGCGGTTCATCCATCCCCCTCGCTGCGCTGCCCGCGTTCGTCGCCCGCCTGTCGACCATCGCCGACACCGCACGCCAGGAAGCCGAGGAGCAGCAGTGAAGCCGACCGCCCAGCGCCGCCGCGACCGCCGCGACCTACTCGACAACCTCTTGTCCCGCGCTCTCCGCGGCAACCTCACCACCGCCGAAGCCGCGCTCATGGTCGAGTCCGTACGCGAGGAGCAGCGCGCCTACGACCAGACCCGCCGCAGTCTCGCCGAGACCGGCACCGCCTACGGCAAGCACCGCGCCGCCGCCGACGACGCGATACGCGAACTGGAGCAGCGCGCCCTCGACGCCGAGGAGCAGCTCACCGCGTACCGGTCCGTCCTCGGCCCGCGTCCCCTCGACCGCATCCGCGACGCCCAGCGGCGCGCCGAGCAGGCCGAGGCCGAAGTCGAGGGCTACCGGGCCGCCGAGAAGTACCGCCAGGCCGCCGCCGACACATTCGCCGGCCGACTCGACGCCATCCGGCAGCAGACCGCCGAAGGGCTTGCTGAGGGATTCGAGGAACTGACGAAGCGCGCCGAGCAGGCAGAGGAGCTGCAACGCGCAGCGCACCAGTGCAGCAACGACGCCGAGGCCGCCCGCGCCGAAGCCGAGCAGCAGCTCGCCGAGCAGCGCCAGGCCCTCGCCACCGCCTTGCACGCCCACGGCGATCACGAGTGGCCGGCACTCATCGACTGGGCCGCCCAGGCGCACGAGTGGGCGGCCCGCGCCGCCGTCAAGGCCGACCGCAAGCGCGTCGAGGAGCTGGAGCACGAACGCGCCGTGATCGCCGCCGCGCTGCACGACGCCCGCCACAAGGCCAACCGGTACCGCCTCGCGTGGTACGCCTGCCGCCGCGACCGCAAGGCCGACCGCGCCGCCATGGCCGCCGAACGTCCCATCGTCGAGGCCGCACACCGTGCCGCCGCCCACGGCTCCGAGTTGTTCGCCGCAGGCCGCACCAAAGCCGACCGCGAGATCGGCCGGCGCATCCTCTCCGCGTTCGCGTTCCGCCGCGAGTTCCAGGCCCGCGCCACGGTCGCCGACGAGTACGCCGATATCGTCCGCGCCACCCTCGCCGAGCTGTGCCCCGACGACTGCCCGTGTCGCGCCGTCTGCCTCGCCGTCTACCCGTGATCACCCGGCGCCCCGCCTCACCCGCGGGGCGCCCGCTCGACCAGGAGCAACCCGCCATGCACACGCCCGCCCTTGACGCCGCCGCCGTCGCCACCATGCGCACCATCACCACCGCCGCCGAGGATCTCCGCGCCATCCGCGAGCAGTGGGGCGACCTGCTCGCCGCCATCGACACCCCGCCCGCCACCGAGTGGCCCCCGCGCGAATACCGCACCGTCGACATGCAGGCCGCCGCCCGCGACCACGACGCCGACCCCGTCATCGGCCGCATGCCGCTCATCCTCCGCGAGCACCCGGCGCCCGCGAACCTCGACGCCCTCGACGCCGCCCTGTCGGTCGAGCGGGCCCTGTTCGAGCTGGCCGACCGGATCGCCGAGCAGGCGCAGCGCCCCGCCGTCGACCAGGACGACCGCGACGACCCGGCCCGCTGGCACCTCCCCACCCACAACGCCAGCGTGACCGCCCGCGCCGCCAGCCCCGGCAGCCGCGCCTACGGACTCCACTGGGCCGCCGTGTGGATCGAGGGCCGCATACTCGGCGAGCAGCACGGCGACCTGTTCCAGCCCGTGCCGCTCCGCACCCTCGACGAGGCCGCCGCTACTGTGCGCCGCGCCCGCGCCACCGTCGAGCGGGCCCTACAGCGCGACGGCCGCACGACGGAGCTGACCGAGCCGTGCCCCTGGTGCGGCGACACCCTCACCGGCCACACCCGTCGCGGCGGCGAACCGTACGTCACGTGCGACCGCGGCGAGGCGTGCGGGGCCCCGGTCATCCTCGACGGGCGCCGGCGCACGTGGCGGGGCGCCGAACTGGTCGGGCTGTGGGCCGCGATGCACGCCGCCCGGGAGCGGGCCGAGGCCGACGCCGCGTAACACCCGGGGGCGTGCCGCGAGTTGGGCGCGCCCCTTTCCCCGATCCGATTGTGCACTCAGTACAGTACCCAGTACAGTCGGCCGTGCCGGACGTCACCCGGCACTGAAGGGAGCAACCCCCATGCGCACCTGCTTCACCGGGCGCGGCCGCACCAGCCACTACAAGCAGCCCGGCAGCCACCTCACCTACTGCGGACGCACCGCCGGCGCACCCGGCGTCGGCACCCGCATGTGCACCCGCTGCGTCACGGCCGAGGCCCGCGACCGCGCCGAAGCCACCGCCACCGCCGAGGCATGGCTCGACAAGCCGACCGCCGAGGCCGACACGTGGCGCGCCGACTGGATCGGCACCCGCACCACCTCGCCCGAGCCGACCCTGTTCGACATGACGCCCGACGCCGAACAGGGCGCCTTGTTCGCCTGACCCCCACGGAGACGACATGCCCGACCAGCAGCCCGACGAGCAGCCCACCACCGCCCACGGCTACGAGACCGGACGCACCTACTCGTCCGTCGAAATCACCCGCCGCATGAAGGGCAGGAGCGCCATCAACAAGCTGTACGCCGACCTACTCGCCGAAATGGAACGCTTCGAGCGCGCTCGCCGCGCCGAGATCATCGCGGCCGGCGGCGACCCCGACGAGGACCGCGACCCGTTCGAGACCGTACGCGCCATCGCCGATGACTGGGACCGTACCGCCGACGACCCCGACGGCCGCGCCGAGCTGCTCGACCGCCTCGCCGACAGCCTCGACACCAGCGAGGTACGCGCCCTGCGCCTCGCCGCCGAGGCCGCCGCCGCCATCACCCCCCGACTCATCCAGGCCGACGCCGACGCCGGCGTCCGCGCCGCCGACACCGCCGACGATCTCGGCGTCACCGAGTCCTACGTCTACCGCGTACTCCGCGAGCACCGCGCCGCCCAGGCCGAAGCCGACGACGCGAGCGGGCACGACTGGCATCACCCGACACCCAGCGCCGGCCTGCGGTGCCGACGCTGCAACCTCGCACACAAGAACTGGTCGGGCGAGGACTGCCCGGCCGCCGAGTAACCCACCACCGAAGGAGAGCAACCAATGCAGGCAGGCACGTACCACTGGATCCTCAGCCTGGTATGCGTCGAGGAAGGCCTCGACGGCGTCGTCCGCACCCGCTACGCCAACGCCGAGAGCACCGTCGAGGTCAAGCCGGGCGGCACCCGGCAGGACGTCTACCGCGCCGTCCTCGCCCAGACCGTGGCCGACCTGAAGCTCAATTTGGGCACCACGTCCACCCTCGCGTTCATCTGCGAGCCCAACTAACTCACCAACGAGCGCGGGCCCGGACACGGTGACGTCACCACCGGCCGGACCCGACTAACCACCGGGAGCAACCCCCGATGACCACCACCCAGGCTACCCGCCCCATGACGCGCGCCGAGCGCACCGCCCTGGTGCACCAGCTCGCCGCAGCCGGCCACTCCCACCGCGCCGTCGCGCGCCAGACCGGCATGCACCACACCACCGTTGGCCGCATCCTCCGCACCACCCCCGCACCGGCGGAGCGCGCCCCGGAACAGGCGGAGCGCACCACGCCCGCACCGTCCCCCGCACCGGAGCGCACCATCACCCTGACCAGCGGAGTCGTCCGCGCACCACGCCTGCTCTACCCCCTCGACCCCACCCTGATCCAGGATCTCAACGTGCTCACCGACCCGCGCACCGGAGCACTCCCCGACCCGATCCGGCGCTACCTCCGCGCCGCCGCCAACGCCCGACGCACCACCATGCGCACCACCGCGCACCACCTCGCCGCCATCGCCACGGAAGGACCCACCCATGGGGCAACAGATCATCCAGCAGCCTGACGGCCGCCTCGCCGTGTTCGACAGCGTGCCGGACGCCTTCGTGATCGTGGACGCCACGCCCGAGGAAGTAGTCGAGTGGCGGGCCGAGGAAGCTGCCGACGCAGCCCGCGAACGCACCCGCTCGGAACTCGACCGAGTGGCCAAGGGCCAGGCGTACCACCAATTCACGCTCACGTGGGAGGAGGCCGCAGGCCGCGACCGACGGAGCCGAGCGTAGCCACGACCGGTCGCGCGTCGGTCCGCGCGCGGGTTGCGCCGTGACCATTCCGTGATCTACCTTTGGGCCGTCCCCGGCGTGCCCGGACACTGACACCGAACGCCCCGCAGGTCCCCACGACCGCGGGGCGTTCGCATGCCTCGTACAACCATCCGGCCCCCCGCCATGTCTCACACCAGACACACCCGTACCACCGTGGGGGACCACACCGTGAAGCGCACCGCCACCGCCGCCGTCCTGCTCGCCGCCGCCCTCGCCACGCTCACCGCGTGCAGCAGCGACGACAGCACCGACGCCGCACCCAAGAACACGCCGGCCTACGAGATCACCCGCCAGGACGACAGCGGCAACCAGCGCATCGTCACCGTCGAGGTGAAGACGACGGACGGCATGCAGGACGTGTTCGAGGACGTCGCCGGGAAGCTGAGCGAGGACGCCGGCTACTTCGTCGAGATCAACTGCGCCCCCGGCGGCGCCCGCCTCGCCAACGGCAAGAAGGCCGTGGGCAACATGGGCGCAGCGGCGACCGGCCTCGACGACGGCAAGAGCGAGTACGAGGCGCAGCCGAACGCGAAGTGCCCCGCGTAGCACCGCGCCACACCAGACCAACGCCCCACCGCGCCCCCGTAGCGGTGGGGCGTTCCCCATGCCACCGACGGAAGGCACCGCCCATGAGCCCCGAGGACATCGAGCACCGGTTCGCGTTCCACGCCGCCACCACCAACGAGAAGCGCGACGCCCACACCTCCGTACGCCAGCACTGCCGGCGCCTCGCCGACCACATCAACGAGACGTGCCCCGACGGCCGCGAGAAGTCCCTCGCCATCACCGCCATCGAAGAGGCGATGTTCTGGGGGAACGCGGCGCTCGCCCGCCAGACCTGACCGCGCCAAGGGGGTGAGCCATGGCCCGCCCCATCACCGACAAGGACCGCCAGGCCGTCAAGCGACTGCACGCCAAGGGCACCAGCCGCAACGACATCGCGAGGGCGATCAAGCGCAGCCCCTCGACCGTCTCGAAGATCGCGAACGCCTTCGATCCGCCGCTCACGTTCGACCGGGCCCCGCAGGTCGAGGCCGCCACCGCCGTACGCAAGGCCGATCTCGCCGCACGCCGTACCGCGTTCGCCGAGGCACTACAGGACGCCGCAGAGCGCGAGCTGGGGAAGATGCAGGCACCCACCCTCTACTGGGAGTGGGGCGGCAAGGACCACACCTACGCGCAGAAACTCGCCGACGAGCCGACCGCCGCCGACCGCCGGTCGATCATGTCCATCATCGCGACCGCCGTCGACCGGTCCTTGAAGTTGGTGCCGCCGAAGGACGACGCCGGCGCCGAGTCCCGCAGCGTGATCGGCGACCTTATGGCCGGCCTCGCCCGGAACTACATCGAACGTCACGGCGGGCCGCCCCCGGAGCACCAGGAGCCGGAGGCCGCCGCCGATGACGACGACGACTAGCCTCGCCCTCTCCCCGAAGCAAATCGACTCGATCATGGAGGCCCGCGCGTTTCAGAACGTGTGGGAAGGGTCGGTCCGATCCGGCAAGACCATCGCGAGCCTGATCGGCTGGTTGGACTTCGTGTGCAACCGGCCCGACGGTGGCGAGCTGGTCATGGTCGGGCGCACCCGCGACAGCCTCGCCCGAAACGTGTTCGGGCCGTTGACCGATCCGACCATCTTCGGTTCGCTCACGCGGGATATCCACTACACGAACGGCGCGCCCACAGCGAACGTGCTGGGGCGCACCGTGCACTGTCTCGGCGCCAACGACGCCCAGGCCGAGCCCAAGGTCAGGGGCTTGACCTGCGCCGGCGGGTACGTCGACGAGCTGACCACACTGCCCAAGTCGTTCTACGACCAGCTCAACGCCCGTTGCTCGGTCGAGGGCAGCAAGATCTACGCCACGACCAACCCCGACAACCCGAACCACTGGGCCAAGACCGAGTACCTACTTCGCCCGCGCGAGACCCGCCTCCGTAGCTGGCACTTCGTCATGGACGACAACCCCGGGTTGTCCGAGGCCTACAAGGCCCGCACGAAGGCGTCGTACCGAGGCCTGTTCTACAAGCGCAACGTCCTCGGCTTGTGGGTCATGGCTGAGGGCGCCATCTACGAGGCGTACGACGAGGCCGAGCACGTCGTCGACACCCTGCCCGAGATGAAGCGCTACTGGCTGGGCATGGACTACGGCACCGTCAACGCCACCAGCGTGATCCTGCTCGGAGAGGGCGTCGACGGCCGCCTGTACGCGTGCGCCGAGTGGCGGCACGACTCCCGCAAGGCGCAACGCCAGATGACCGACGCGCAGTACAGCGCGGCGATCCGGGCGTGGCTGGCCGACTACCGGCCGCCGGGCGCACCCGCCACCGCGCCGAAGGGCGTAGAACCCGAATGGTCGTTCGTCGACCCGAGCGCGGCGAGCTTCATCACGCAGGCGTACGAGGACGGATTCCCCAACCTGGCCAAGGCGACGAACGACGTCGTCGACGGCATCCGCTCCGTGGCGTCGCTGCTCGCCGCCGGCCTACTGCGCATCCACCGATCCTGTACCGGTCTGCTCGACGAGCTGCCCGGCTACGTGTGGGACGAGAAGGCCGCCGAGAAGGGCGAAGACCGCCCGGTCAAGCTCAACGACCACAGCGTGGACGCCTTGCGCTACGTGATCCATTCGACCGCCCAGGAGTGGCGGCACCTGCTCACCCTCGCCGCATAGGAGACCCGCCGCCCATGGTCGTCACGCCACTGTTCCCCCCGGTCACCTTGCCCGTGACGCTCATCGTGGGCGACTACACGGCCGACGTCGGGACGCTCACTCTCGACCCCGGCGAGACCGTCGCGCACAACCTCGCCGACCTGTTCCGGGCCGCAGCCGACGCCCTCGACCGCGCCGGCGACCAGGAGGTGAGCCCCGATGCCACTGCCTGAGAACGGCGCCGCGTGGCCGCCGCCGCAGTGGGCCCCGTACTACGCCGGTATGCGCCTCGATGACGCGTGGTACAGCGGCGACCGGAAGCGCCTCGCCCACGTCTACGGCCACGGTCACCGCGCCGAACGCCGCCGGGGGCTGCGGGGCTTGTGGTCCCGCAGGAGCCCCACGCAGCACGGCCGCCGCGACCATCGGCTACACATCCCCCTGCCCGGCGACATCGCCGCTACGTCCGCCGCGCTGCTGTTCGCCGACATGCCGCGCATCACCGTCACGAACACGGCGGCACAGGAGCGGCTCGACGAGCAGCTCGACGCCGGCCGCGTACATCAGACCCTCATGGGCGCAGCCGAGCAGGCCGCCGCGCTCGGCGGGATTTACCTGCGCGTGGCGTGGGACCGCGAGCTTGCAGAGCGGCCCCTCCTGTCCGCGATGCAGCCCGACCAGGCCGTTCCCGAGTTCCGGCACGGCATGCTCAGCGCCGTGACGTTCTGGCGGGAGCTGTCCGGATCGATCGAGGGCGGCACCGTGTGGCGGCACCTCGAACAGCACGAGCCGGGCCTCATCCGCCACGCCCTGTACCAGGGCACGCGCGACAACATCGGCCGGGCCGTGCCGCTCACCGAGCACCCCGACATCGCCAGCATCGCGCCGACCGTCGACAAGGACGGGGCGACCGCAACCCTGATCCGGGGACTCACGGCCGCGTACGTGCCGAACATGACCCCCCACAGGCTGCACCGCGGCTCACCGGTCGGCCGGTCGGACTATGCCGCGCCGATCTACGACATGTTCGACAGCCTCGACGAGACATGGACGTCATGGATGCGGGATCTCCGTCTGGCCCGGTCCCGGCTGATCGTTCCCGACGGGTACCTCCGGAACAACGGCCCGGGTGCCGGCGCCGATTTCGACGAGGAACGCGAGCTGTGGCAGACGCTCAAGATCCCGCCGAACGAGCAGGGCGCCGCCAGCATCACCGTCAATCAGTTCGCCATCCGAGTTGAGGAACACAAGGCCACCGCGGAGGCGATCACCCGACAGGCTGCGCAGGCCGCCGGCTACTCGCCGCAGAGCTTCGGGCTGGAGACGGACGGGGCCCCGGTCACCGCGACCGAGGTCGACTCGAAGGACGCCCGCTCCGACGTCACCCGGAAGGCGAAGACCGGTCACTGGCGGCACGGGCTCGGCGACATCCTGCACGCGTACATGCAGGTTGACGTCGTCCACTTCGGCAGCAAGGCGACCCCCGAGCGGCCCCGCGTCGAGTTCAGGGGCGCCACCGAGAGCGCGCAGCAGCAGGCGACCACGCTGGAGCTGCTCGCCCGTGCCGGGGCCGTGTCGACCAAGACGAAGGTGAAGTTGCTGAACCCCGAGTGGGACGACGCGGACGTGAAGGCGGAGGTCGTCGCGATCCTGCGGGAGACCGGCGCCGGCGCCCCCGACCCGGGAGACCCGGGCGGCACGTACCCGCTCGCCGCGTAGAGAAGGGGGCGCCCCGTGGCCATTCACCCCGGCATGGTCGAGGATCTGGCCGCGGGCACCCGCGACCTGTACGCGCAGGCCGAGGAGCGGCTGTTGGGCATCATCGCCCGGCAGCTCGCCCGGGACCTCGACGCGCCCAGCTGGGCCGAGCGGAAACTCGCCGCCGTGCAGACGCTCAGGCGCGCCTCGCAGGGCGTCGTCGACGAGCTGGGCAAGGCCGCGACGCTAGAGATTTTCGACGTCGTTGCCGAGGCGTACAGCACGGGTGCCCGGGCGGGCGTGGCCGAGCTGGGCGCCCTGTCCGACGACGCGCGCCGCCTGGTCGACGACGTCACCCCGAACGCACAGAGCGTCGACCGCCTCGCACAGCAGGCCGTCGACGTCGTCACCGACCGGCACCGGTCGATCCTGCGCACCATCGTGGACCGCTTCCGGGCCGTCGTCGCCGAGGTGACCGCCACGCCGCTACTCGGCACCGGCACCCGCCGCCAGGCCACACAGGACGCGATGCGCCGTTGGGCCGATGAGGGCGTGACGTCGTTCGTTGACCGGTCCGGCCGCCGCTGGTCACTGCCCGCATACGCCGAGATGGCCGTCCGTACGTCCGTCGGCCGCGCCGCCACCGAGGCCCACATGCGCACCCTCTCCAACCACGGCGTGGACCTGGTCATCGTGTCGGACGCACCGCGCGAGTGCCCCCTGTGCCGCCGCTGGGAAGGCAAGGTACTGACGATCAGCGGGCCCGCGGGGGCGCGCATCGTCGAGGCGGAACACGGCATCGAGGACGGCCGCATGGTCCGCGTCCGTGTCGCCGGATCACTCGACGAAGCCCGGCAGAGCGGCTTGCAGCACCCGAACTGCCGCCACTCCGTGAGCATGTACACCCCGGGCGTTACGCGGCTGGAGACGCCCACGAGCGACCCCGAGGGCTACGAGGCCGGGCAGCGACAGCGCGAGATCGAGCGCACGATTCGGAAGTGGAAGCGCCGCGAGGCCGCAGCCACCGACCCCACAGCGCAGCGCATCGCCCGCGCGAAGGTCCGCCAGTGGCAGAAGGCGCAGCGTGACCATCTCGCCGCACACCCCGACCTCCGCCGACTGCGCCACCGCGAGCAGCTCGACCCGTCGCAGCTCCCCGCCAACCGCCGGCCACCGCGCAACGATCCGACGCCCGAGCAGATCGAGGCCGCCCGCGTGTGGTCCGGCGACGACGCCAGCGTGCGCGCCATGAGCGACGACGACCTCGCCGCCGCCATGCGCTCGAACCTGCTCGACTCCCGGGCCCGCCGCCGGATCGAGGTCGAGGCCGACCGCCGCGACACCGAGCAGCTACTCGACCGCGCCGCGCCGGGCGGCACCCTCGCCGACGATCTCACCGCGCTCAGCGATGCCGAGCTTGGCCGCGTGATCGGCCACGTCGACAACGCCGACGCGATCCGTATCGCCGCCGAACTGGACCGCCGCGACGTCGCGGCCCGGCTCCCCGGCGTCCGCGCCGACCTTGTGGGCCTGTCCGACGACCAGCTCGCCGCGCGTGTCCGCGACGCCATCGCCCACGGCACAGACGACGTCGCCGACCTCGCAGCCGAGGCACACCGCCGCGACCTGCTCGCCAGCATGTTCCCCGGCGGCCGGCTCGCCGACGACCTCGCCGCCGTCGGCGACGACACCCTCGCATGGGCCATGTCGTACGCCGACAATGACGAGGTACTGCGGATCGCCGCGGAGATGGACCGCCGCGACGCCATCGAGCTACCGGCGCCGGCCGCCACGGGTGACGCCGTCGCCGACCTGCTCGCCGACCGTGACGCCCTCGCCGACGCGATGAACCCCGCACCCGACCCGGAAGGGTGGGGCGCCCTCGCCGACGACGATGCCGCGTTCTCCGCGCTCAGGGCCGCCGCCGCGAAGCAGCACCGCGGCGACGACGAGGACCAGGACGAGCGGCACACCATCACCCGGGCCGAGGCCCGCAAGATGTACGACGAGTACGTCTATCAGCAGATGCTCGCCGCGCACGACGCGTGCAACGGCTACCTACTCAACAAGGCCGCCAGCCTCGCCGGACACTCGCCGCTCGCCCTGTTCTCCGGTCCCGCCCGCATTGCCTATGCGCGGGCGTCCGACGAGCTGAAAGAGTGGTGGGAGCAGAACGGCCGCCTGACGCAGGCCGAGTTCATCGAGCAGGTCACCGGCCGCACGCAACGCTGGGCCGCCGGCGCCCGCGAGAACAAGTGGGCCGAGCAGAAGAAGAGGTGACGCCGTGGGCACGCGCGAAGACATCGTCCGCGCCATGCAGGACGGAGCCGAGGCCGGCCGCCGAGGCGACCCGCCGACCGCCTGCCCTCACCGCGACCTACTGCGTACCGCGTGGATTCGCGGCTACGCGAGCACCGCGCCGAGGCCGACCGAGGACGACGACGCCTAGCACACCCCACTGACAGCACGACCCCGAAGGGGGGTCCGCCACCACGGCGGGCCCCCCTTTCGCATGCCCGCACCCAGTCGCCACAAGGAGCCACCGTGCCCGATCCGTCCCCCGCCCCGGCCGCCGACCCGTCGACGGACCCGGCCAATTCTCCGGCACCGTCGGCCAACCCGCCCGCGCCGACGCCTCCGGCCACGGACCCGGCCAACCCGCCGGCGCCCCCGGCCGCGCCGCCGCAGCAGCCCGCCGAGGGCGACGTGTCGTCGCTCCCCGAGTGGGCGCAGAAGCTCATCCAGGGCGCCCAGCCTGCCCCGCAGCCGACGCCCCCGGCCGCGCCCGCGCAGGCCCCCGAGGGCGACCTGTCCAAGCTCCCGCGGTGGGCGCAGCAGCAGCTCACCACCGCGCAGGAGCAGGCCCGGACCGCCGCCGTGCAGGCCGCCGTACTCCGTGCCGCGCCCGCCGCGCAGGCCGACCCGGTCGCCCTGCTCGACTCCCAGTCGGCCATGTCCGCGCTCGCCGCCGTCGACCCGGTCGACCAGGCCGCCGTCACCGCCGCGATCACCGCCGCCGTGCGGGCCAACCCGCGGCTCGCCGCCGGCCCGGCCCGCGCCGGCGCCGACTTCACCCCGGGCAGCAACGAGATCACCCCCGCCCAGTTCGCCGCGATGGGCTACGCCGAGCGCGCCGACCTGTTCCGTTCCGACCCGGAGACCTACCGGCGTCTCGCCGGTTCCTGACCCCCGCCCGGCCCCCGCGCCGACATCCCGATAGGAGGGCCCCGTGCCCGAGACCACCGCAGCCGACCTGATCGTCCCCGAGGTCTGGGGCGACATGTCCCAGGCCAAGTTCACCGGCGCCGTCCGCGTCGGTGGCAGCACCGCGGTACTCACCGACGACCGACTCACCGGCCAGCCCGGCGACACGGTCAACTTCCCGAAGTGGTCCCCGCTCGGCGAGCTCGACGACCTCACCGAGGGCGTCGCCATGGGCACGTCCGAGATGAAGCAGACCAGCGACAAGGCCACCATCAAGGAGGCCGGCAAGGCCGTCGAGCTGACCGACACCGCGGTTCTCACCGCGCTCGGCAACGCGAACGACGAGGCCCACCGGCAGTTCGGCGTCCTCGCCGCCCGCAAGGTCGACGCGTCCCTCATCGCGCAGGCGCAGGCCGACGAGTCCGCGCAGGGTGGCGGCAACCCGTTCCGGTTCACCACCGCGGCCGGGAAGACGAAGTTCTCGTGGGCCGACGCCATGGTCCCGGCGATCGCGCAGTTCGGTGACGAGTGGGAGCCGTCGGAGTTCGCCGGCGTGTTCCTCAACTCGGCGCAGCTCATGGACGCGTACGCCGATGAGCGGTTCATCGACGCGGCCAAGCTGGGCACCGCGACCCCGGTCACCACCGGCCAGATCGGCGCCATTGCGGGCGTGCCCGTGATCGTCACCAACCGGATCGCCGCGGGCAAGTTCATGCTGCTCAAGCGGAACTCGCTGGGGCTGCTCTACAAGCGGCGCCCCCTCGTGGAGACCGACCGGGACATCCTCAAGCGCACGACCGTGATCGCGACGACGCTCCACTACGCCGTGAAGCGCCTCGACGACAAGGGCGTCTGCGTCGGCACCCTCGCCACCGAATAAGAGAGGAGGGCGCCGCCGTGCTGCTGCGCCGCTACCACCCCGCCCCCGACACGGGCGAGGACGAACCCCACCCGCCGCCGAGCGGGGACAACGGGCCGGACGACATCGAGCGTCCGGCCCGTTCCGCGTCCAAGGCCGAATGGCTCGCCTACGCGGACAAGCAGGACCCGGACAACCACGAGTCCATGACCAAGGAACAGCTCATCGAGCAGTACGGGGGGTGAGCGATGCGCCGCGTCTACGCCACCCCCGAGCAGCTCACAGCGTGGACCGGTAAGCCCGCGCCGGACGATGCCGAACGCCAGCTCGCCCGCGCATCCGAGGACGTCGACACCGCGCTACTGACCGCTTGGTACGTCACGGACGCGGCGGGCATGCCGACCGATCCGGCCATCGTGCAGGCCCTCGCCAACGCGGTGTGCGCGCAGGTCGAGTACCGGCAGGCGTCCGGCGACGACGGCACGGGCGCGGCCGGCCGCTGGGGGTCGGTGTCCATCGGGCCCGTGACCCTCGGCGACCGCCGCGACGCCCCGCAGGCCGCAGGGGGCGTCGACCTCGGCCCGCGCGCCGAGCGGGCCCTCACCCTCGCCGGACTCCTGCCGGGGGTGATCACGTGAACCTCCCCGAGTGGCTGCTCAGGCACCAGATCACGGTGGAGCCGTACGCGGGTGACTCCGCGTACGGCCCGACGTACGGGCCGCCCGCCGAGGTCGCCGCGCTGGTGACCCCGAACATTCGCACCGTCCGCAACGCGCAGGGCCGCGAGGTGACGGCCACCGCGCAGATCATCACCGCGCCGGGCCTCGACTGCCCGCCTGAGTCCCGCATCACCCTGCCAGGCGGCCGGGTCACCCGGGCGATCAGCGTCGCCGACTACACCGCGCCGGGGCTTCCGGTGCCCGAGTGCACGGAGGTGAACGCGGAGTGAGCCGCGCCCCAGTCCGCTGGAACGGCCAGGCCGTGAACCGTGCCGCCCGCGCCGGCGCCCTGCGGGGCGTGCGGCTCGGCGCCGAGCACCTGCTTCAGGTGTCCCGGGCCCGCGTCCCGATCGAAGAGGGCACCCTCGAACGGTCGGCAACCGTGACCGTCGACGAAGCCGACATCACCGCCGCCGTGTCCTACGACACCCCCTATGCGGTCAGGCAGCACGAAGACATGACGCTGCGGCACGATGCCGGGCGCAGCGCCCAGTACCTACGCGGCCCGCTGCACGAGGAGAACGGCACGATCACGGAGCTGATCGCCGCGCAGGTGCGGAGGGCTCTCCGTGGCTGACCTGGGCGACGGGATCGCCCGCTACCTCGCCAGCCTCGACCTGCTCACCTACGACCCCGTAGGGGTCACCGGGGACACGTACGTCGGCACGATGCCGCCGGCCCCCGACCAGGCCGTTGCGCTCACCCTCTACGGCGACGGCACGCCCGTCGCCCGCGACGACGCCGACACTGCTCAGCTTCAGATCCGCGTCCGCGGCACCCCCGACCCGCGCGTGTCCGAACGCCGCTGCCTCGCCCTCCGCGACGCCCTACACGGCCTCGCCGGGATCGAGCTGCCCGACGGCACATGGCTGGTCCTCGCCACCGCGCCGCGCCCGTCGCCGATGGGCGTGGACGCCAACGGACGCCACGAACACGTGACCACTGCCGCGATCGACTACGCGGCCCCCACACCTACCCCGTAAGGAGGACTGCCCATGGCAGGCACAACACGGCCGATCGATGCTCGCGGCTGGATATTCGAGGTGCAGGACATCGACGCGGGCACGGACACGTGGCTGCCGATTGCTGGCCTGAACAGCTTCACCTCCAACCCGGGCGAGAACGAAGAGGTCACCGAAACCGTCGCGTTCGAGAGCGAAGGCGCGTACGAGGAAGACGTCATGCAGCGCGGGGCGTCGCTCTCCCTGGAAGGCCAGTACCGCATCGACAAGACGACCGGTGCGCAGGACCCCGGCCAGGCGTACATCGACCACGTGTGGACGCCCCGCGTCGGCATCGACTCCCACAACCCCATCAGGTGGCGGCACAAGTCTCAGGACAAGTGGGTCATGTGGGACGCGACCATGACCCCCGGCGAGCAGGGCGGCGGAAACAACGACAAGACGTCCTGGTCGTGCACGGTCCGCCGTAACGGCTGGCCGACCTCCGCGGATGTGGTGACGACGCCGTGAGCTACGACGACGAGTTCGAGCGTGACCCGCTCGACACCGCAGCCGAGATCGCCCAGGCCGCCGACGACTTCGACGCGTTCTTTGCCGAGGAGGTCGACGACCGGCCGCGCCACCCGTTCACCCTGTACGGCAAGCGGTACACGCTGCCCGAGTCCATGCCGCTCATGTTCACGCTCGGCATGGAGCGGCTCCAGCACAGCTCGAACCCCGACGACATCCGCAAGATGCTCCGGCCCCTGTTCGGCCGCGACACGCTCGACGAGTGGGCCGAGCACGGCATGACCGACAGGCAGTTCGCCGTCGTGCTCATCTACTCGGCAGCGAACATCCGCACCCCCGGCGCCCTCACCATGCAGGGCGCGGCCGACGCGTACGACAGGCAGGAAGCCGCCAAGGCGGGAAAAGCGGCGACGCCGAACCGGGCGGCGAGGCGCAAGAAGGGGAAGCGGAAGACCGCGAGTTCTGGGCGGCGGTGATCCGCCACTGGGCCGCGGTCGAGGGCGACCTGTCCCGTGACCATCAGGTGGCCCCCGACCAGCTCGCCCGTATGTCGACCCGTCGCTTCCTGACGCTGATCGCCACGCTCGGCGAACAGGCCCGTTTCCCGCGCCTGTGGCAGCGCACACCGCGCCGCGTCGACGACCCCCAGGAGATCGCCCGCATCACGGGCATCCCCACCGACTGACACACCGGCCGCGCGCCGGACACCCAAGGAGGTGATCCGGCGTGGCACTCACCGTTGGCGAGCTGCTCGCCACGATCGACGTCGACGACTCCGCGATGCGGTCCGGTCTCGCCGACGCAGAGGGCAACGCCCGCCGCGCCGGGCAGAACATCGGCGAGGGCCTGTCCGACAGCCTCGCCGACTCGGCAGGGGAGGGCGCCGACGCCGCGGGCAGCGAGGCCGCGGGCCGCTTCAGTGACAGCATGAAGGCCGGTCTGCTCGGCGCCGGCCTCGCCGGTGGCGCCCTGCTGGTCGCCGGTTTCGGCCAGGCCCTCGAACAGGGCCAGATCACCGGCCGCCTAGGGGCGCAGCTCGGCGCCACCCCGGCCGAGGCGCAGAAGTACGGCAAGCTTGCGGGCAGCCTGTACGCGTCTGCGGTAACCGAGGATTTCCAGACGGCCGCGGACACGATCTCCGCCGTCATGCGGGCGGGTATCGCCCCGCCGGATGCGACCGAGGCGCAGCTCGAATCGCTCGCGACGAAGGTCAGCGACGTCGCGACCACGTTCGATCTGGACTTGGGCCAGACCGCGAATGCTGTCGGCCAGGCCATTAAGACGGGCATCGCAAAGGACGGCACGGAAGCGCTCGATATCTTCGCCGCAGGGCTTCAGAAAATGGGCCCGCGTGCGGATGACCTCATGGACACTTTCAACGAATACAGTGTCCAATTTCAGCGTCTCGGCCTTGACGCGCAGACGGCAACGGGCCTCATTTCTCAGGGAATGCAGGCCGGTGCGCGTGACACGGATGTGGTCGCCGACGCGCTGAAGGAATTCACTCTCGAAGGCGTTCAGGGCTCCGACAAGATCGTTCAGGGCTTCAAGGATATCGGCCTTAACGCCGATGACATGACGAAGAAGATCAGCAAGGGCGGGCCCGACGCCACCGAGGCGCTACAGAAAACCCTCGACACGCTGCGAGGAATGGAAGACCCGATTAAGCGGGACGCTGCGGCGACTGCGCTTTTCGGCACCAAATCCGAGGACATGCAGAAGGCGCTGCTCGCCCTCGACCCATCGAAGGCAGTCGCCGCGCTCGGCCAGGTCGGCGGCACCGCCGAGCAGATGGGCAACACCCTCCGCGACAACGCGGGGGCGCAGGTCGAGGCTTTCAAGCGGCAGGCCATGCAAGGGCTCGTCGATTTCCTCGGCACCACCGTGATTCCCAAGCTGATGGAATTCGTCGGTTTCCTGCGGGATCACCAAACGGAGCTGTACGCGTTCGCCGCTGTGATCACTGCTGTGGCGGTTCCGGCGCTGCTGCTGCTCGGTGGTAAGGCATTGTGGGCCGGAATGCAGATGGCCCGCGCGTGGGTTATCGGTCTCGGTCCGATCGGCTGGGTTGGTCTTGCGATCGGCGCCCTGGTCGTCCTCGTGATTGCGTACTGGGACGAGGTCAAGGCCTGGACGCTCGCCGCGTGGGATTGGGTCGTGGCCAAGGTTTCCGGCGCCAAGGACGGCGTGTTGGACGCGGTCGGCTATCTCGGCCAGATCCCCGGAATGGTCGGCGGATACTTCGGCGACGCCAAGGACAAGGCGGTAGAAAAGTCACTCGCGTTGGTGGCGTGGATGCAGGGTCTTCCGGGCCGTACTGGCTCGGCGATCAGCGGACTCGGCGGCGTTCTGTCCTCTGCCGCGTCGCGGTACTGGCAGCAATTCAAAACCGGGTCAATCAACAAGGCCCGCGAAACGGTGTCGTGGCTGACTGGTCTGCCCCGTCAGATGGGCGCGGCCGTCGGCGACCTGTCCCAGCTCCTCTACAGCAAGGGAACGGATGTCGTTCGCGGGTTGTGGCAGGGCATCAAGAGCATGGGCTCGTGGCTCAAGGACACGCTGATTGGCTGGGCCAAGAGCATCATCCCCGGGCCGGTCGCCAAGGCTCTCGGCATCGCCAGCCCGAGCAAGGTGATGCGTGACCGGATCGGCCGGTGGATTCCCGCCGGCATCGTCGAGGGCATCCGCTCCGGCGAGGGCGCGGTCGCCCGGACCATGGCCAACCTCGTGCCTACGCCGACGCTGCCCCAGCTCGGTTCCGCGTATGCCGGCGCGGCCGGTGCGTACGGCAGCACGTCGCCGTTCGGCGGCAGTACGGCGGGCGGCGCGACGGTGCACGTCGAGCACTGGCACGCAGCCGAAAACGAGGGTCCGGACGACAACGCGAAGGCCCTTGCGTGGCTCGCGAAGGCACGGGGGTGACACGGTGGCTGCTGGCGATCTGGTGACCCGGCCGGGCCACATCCAATATGGGCCGCTGCTGCTCGGCCCCGGCACCCCGTACCGGTGGAAGACACTGTCCGGCTGGGGTGACCTGCCAGGCCTCGACTCCGGGACCGTGGCGCGGTCCGACGCGCACGGCAGCTTCCCGGGCCGGCTGCTCGCGCAAGCCCGCACGGTCACCGTGGAAGGCCTGATGATCCGCGCACCCCGCGGATCGATCGGCGCCGCCGTGGGCGCGCTGGAAGCGGGCACGGTGCCCGTCGAGGACGAACTACCGCTCGTGGTGTGGCTCGACGAACGCGGGCCGCTGCTCGCCTACGCCCGGGCCACCCGCCGGCTGATCCCTACGGGGCCCGGCTACCGGGTCGGCTCCATTCAGGAGGCGGCGGTCGAGTGGGAGGCGACCGATCCGCGCCGGTATGAGCTGGTCGAACGGTCCGACTCGGCGCGCCTGCCGATGCCCGAGCAGGGCCTCGACTGGCACACCAGCGCGGAGACGGGGACCGATACGGGCCTCGACTGGCACACCGGCGCGGGCGCCGACGGAGGCCTCGCGTTCGGTGAACCCGGCCGCACGGGCGCCCTGTCCGTCATGAACGCGGGCAGCGCGGCCACGCACCCGCTGATCGAGTTCCGGGGCCCGGTCGTCCGGCCGTCGCTCACGAACTTGGCCACGGGCGACGTCCTCGAATACGACCTCCCGTTGGCCGCGGGTGACGTCCTCACGGTCGACACCCGCGCGGGCACGGTGACGCTCAACGAGACCGCCTCGCGCCTGTCAACCGCGACCGCCCGCTCGGTGCCTGAGCAGACATGGACGCTCGCCCCGGGCGAGCTCGTCGGCGGCGTCCTGATGCCGACGACTACTCCCCTCATCTTCCGGGCCGCGCCCGGCTCGACCGACCCCGCCGCGTCCGTCACCCTCCGGTGGCGGTCGGCCTACTTCTAAGGAGGCGACGCCGTGACGGTGCGCGCTGCATGGCTGCTGCCGGGCGGATCGGGCCCCGGGCAGACCCGCGAAGACACTCGACTGACGCCGGTCGGCACGATGACGCCCGACGGTGAACTGACCACCCGCCCGGGAGTGGTCCCGGGCGGCAATCCGTTCGCTGCGACGTCGGCCGGCGCCATGTCTCTACGCATCGGCATCGGGCGCGGCGCGGTGCAGGGCACAGCCGCGCAGGGCGCCTACCCGGTCGCCGTGACCTCGCCCGAGACGGTGACGTTCACGGACGGCGCGGCGCAGTTCACGCGGATCGACACCGTGGCGGTGCACGTCTACGACGGCCTGTACGACGTGAGCGGGCAGACGCTCGCCGCGATCGAGGTCGTCGAGGGGCAGGCGTCTGCGACGCCTGCCCCGCCGGTTCTCCCGGCCGGATACCTGCGTCTGTGGGACGTGACCGTGCCCGCGGGCGCCTCGGCGGGCACGGGGGGTATCAACTGGTCGACGGCGCTCACCGACCGGCGGCAGTACACGACGGCCGTGGGAGGCATCGTCCCGCAGGGCGCCGCGGGCACGTACGCCGGCGCCTACGACGGCCAGTACCGGGACACCGGAACCGGCCTCGAACGCTGGAACGCCGCTGACGACGTCTGGGAGGCGTACCCGCCGCCCGCGGCCGGGTGGCAGTCGTACACGCCGACCCTGTCGAACACGACACTCGGTAACGGCTCCCTCCGGGCGCGGTACCTGCGCGACGCGAATCGCGTCGCGGTGGCCTGGAATCTGGCCTGGGGGTCGAGCACCAGCGGGAACCTGCCTGTGATCAGCCTGCCGGTTCCCCCGGCATCGCTGGGCGGCATGCGGTGGACCGGCACGTGCACGATCAGTCGCGGTAGCGGTACCTGGCGGGCAGGCTGGGCGTTCCTCGCCGACAACGGCGGCGCGGTCAGTACGTACGCCGTGACCAGCTCGGCCGAGATCACGTCCACCCTGTCCGCCGCCGGAATCACGATGGGCACGGGTGGCTGGGTCGCGGGCGACATCACGTACGAGGTGGCCGAGTGACCCGCGCGAGCCTCGCGCCCCCGTATCGGCTGCTGTTCTGCGATCTCCGCTCCGACCAGCTCCTCGACGTCCTGCCGGTGAGCGGCGTGAGCCTGGACGACTACATCGGCAAGACAGGCAGGTTGACGGGCACGGTGCCGATCCCCAATCGGAAGATCGCCGACCGGGCCCGGCGCGCGCTGGTGCCCGGCCGCACGGGCGTGTGGGTCGAGCGGGGCCGCGACATCTGGTGGGGCGGCATTCTGTGGACGCTGTCCCTGGGCAGTGATCAACGCGGCTTCCTCGGCGCGCAGGTCCAGTGCGGCGGCTGGGAGTCCTATCTCTACCGCCGACTCCTGTACGACACGCAGGTGGCCGTGCAGGTCGATCAGCTCGACATCGCCCGCGGCCTGATCGACTACGTGCAGAACACGCCCGGCGGCGATATCGGCATCACCTACGACCCGCTCACATCGGGCGTGCTCCGCGACCGTACGTACCTGCGGTACGACCTCCCGGCCGTAGGTGACCTGCTCGACGATCTCGCGGCCGTCGAGGGCGGGTTCGAGTGGCGTATCGCGTCGTTCCGGGACACGGACGGCCGCAGGGTGAAGCGGCTCCAACTCGGCTATCCGAAGATCACCACGGGCGCGACGGATATCGTCCTCGACCACCCCGGCGCGGTGCTGTCCTACACGTGGCCGACCGACGCCACGCAGAAGGCCAACGCATGGCAATCCCGCGGCGCCACGGTCAACAGCAACCAGGCCGCCGACTCGTACCCGCTCACGTCCGAGCTGCTCGTCGACGACGTCGACGTGGCGGCCGGCTGGCCGCGCCTCGACGGCACCAGCGACTACACCACCGTTGAACGACAGGACACCCTCAACGCGCACGCCCGCGCCGACTGGTCGACCGCCCGCAACCCGGTCGTCATCCCCGAGGTCGAGGTGCTGCTCGGCGGACAGATCACGCCCGCGCTGCTCGGCGCCACGGTCCGGCTCCGCATCCGCGACCTGTGGCATCCCGACGTCCTCGACGCCCGGTACCGGGTGGTCGGCATGTCCATCACTCCCCCCGAACGCGGCCGTCCCGAGACGGCCAAGCTGTATTTGGAGGTTCCGTAGTGCCGTTCGTGCCGCAAGACGTGTTGGACCGGCTCAGCAAGTTGGAGCGCGAGGTGCGCGAGCTGCGTGGACGGTCGCAGATGCGGCCCGCGCTCACCGAAATCCTGAACGGAGACGTGACAATCGGCGAGGGCGGGCAGCTCATCGTGCGCGCTCCGGGCGGTGTTGAGATCCTCCGTCTCGGCGACATCTACAACCCGGACAACGGCGTCAGCGAGTTCGGCGTCATCATGAAACGCCGGGACGGTTCCGTTGCCATGAGCCTCTACAACGGCACCGGGACGGACGAAGCGCAGGTGCTGCGGCTGTTCGATGCGCGCGGGCACGGCCTCCTGTTGGAGGACGTCAAGGCGGGCGGTCTGTACCGGCCGTGGATTCCCTACGGCACGCCGATCGCGTCGGACTACAAGCTGTGGCCGCACACGTCGAGCACGTCGTGGGAAGAGGTGGCGCGCATCCGCGCACCGACGCAGCATCCCCGGCTGCGCTACTACCTGTACGGCAAGTGGGACGGGGGAGTCGTCGCCCAGTCCCGCATCACCGTCGACGGCACGGTGATCGCCACCAGCGCATCAGGTACCCCACAGATGGCGGACATCGCCGAGATCCCGAACTACGAGTACGGCAAGGAAGTCGACGTCCGCATCGAGGCCCGGGTCGTCTCCGGTACCGGCTCGGTCTACCTCGCCCCCTACGCCCTGTACGGCGTCGGTTCCGCTTCCTGATCAGGAAGGACCCCCCTCCCCCATGCTTCCCGACGGGATACCCACCGTCCGCGTGACCGGCCGCTATCTGTCCCTCGACGACGCCGGCAAGCCCCTCGCCGGCCAGGTCGTGTTCCGCGCACCGTCGCTGATCACGTTCGCCAACTATGACGTCATCCTCGGCGGGCCCGTCTACGCCCAACTCGACGCAACCGGGGCGTTCGCCATCGACCTCCCGGCCACCGACGCCCCCGGCATGAACCCTTCCGACTGGTCGTACAGCGTCGCCGAGCAGCTCGTCGGCGTCGGTATCAACCGCCCGCCGTTCCAAGTGCTCTTGCCCGCGGCTACGCCCGCAGTCGACATCGCGGACATCGCCCCGACCGATCCGACGACGCCGAACTATGTCGCGGTCAAGGGCGACCCGGGCGAGCCGGGCACGCCAGGTTCGCAGGTCTACACGGGCAGCACCCCGCCGGCCGCTAGCCTGGGCCAAGACGGCGACGTCTACACCCAGTACACGACGGCGACCTACTACGGCATCACCTCGACCACGGTCACCCTGTGGGCGCGCACCGGCGGCACCTGGGCGAAGGTCGGCGGCAACATCCGCGGCTCCGCGATCATCGTCAACACCACCGGCACAGACTCCGCGCCAGTGGCCGACGGCGACGTCCTCATCCGCGCCGACACGGGCGACATCTACCAGAAGACCGCAGCAGGATGGGGCTCCCCGAAGGGCAATCTTCGCGGCCCCGCCGGCGCCGCAGGCGTCGTGCAATCCGTGAACGGCAAGAGCGCGGCTGCCGTCGTCATCAAGGCCGCCGACGTCGGCATCTACGTGCAGCAGACCGCACCGGCCGCGCCCGCGGTCGGTGACGTGTGGCTCTGGTGAGCGCGCAACGGTGGACCGGCACAGCGTGGGCACCGTTCACGCCGCAGCGGTGGACGGGCACCGCGTGGGTGCCGGTGGCGTCGGCGAAGCGGTGGACCGGGGTCGCGTGGGTCGAGATGCTCGCCCCGGCGCCGAACCCTCGCCTGTTCGCCAATCTGGCCGACACCTTCAACGACGGCGTCGTGTCTGAGGCCCTGTGGCCGGACGCGTACGGCGGGGTGACGGAGACGGGCGGGCGTGCCCGAGTGCCGACCGCCTCCGACTACGCCGCGTTGCAGTCTGCGCCCGCGTGGCAGCTCGAAGGGTCGGGCCTGTTCGTCGAGGTCCCGAAGGTGCCGGCGCTGGTCGCCCCGGCGACCGCCACGACGGCGTCGTTCCAAGTGCTGTCTGGTGTCGAGGGCACGTCGGCTGGCTTCACGTACGACGCTGCGGCGGGCACGCTACGGCTCGTCTCGAACGTGTCCTACTGGGACGACAACGCGGTGGCTCTCCCGTACAACGCGACCGCTCACCGGTGGTGGCGGATCACGGAGACGGCCGGGACTCTCACATGGGCCACCTCGCCAGACGGGCTCACGTGGACGACTCGGCGCACCCTGCCCACCCCGGCGTGGGTGATCGGCGCGACTACGTTGCAGCTCGACACCCCGGCCTACAGCAACGACCCGGCGTCCACGGCCTACGTCGAGTACGACAACCTCAACTCCGCCCCGTAACCCCCGCATCACCGCACGCCCCGCGCACCGCGCCGGGGCGTTTTCTCATGTCTGGAGACCACCGCCCATGTCCGTATCGATCATCAGCCGCGCCACGTGGGGCGCCACCCCGTGGGACCACGATGCGGCCAGCGATGGCCCCGCCTACGTGCCGCTCAGCTCCCGCAGCGAGTTCTTCGTGCACTACGACGGGGCGAGCCACATCACGCGCACCGGCTACGCCATCCCGCGCGCCATCGAGGCCGAGCACTTCGGCAACGGCTGGGCGGGCATCGGGTACAACTTCGTCGTCTCGCAGGCTGGCGAGATTTTCGAGGGCCGCGGATGGGACCGCCAGGGCGCGCACTGCCCCAACCACAACATCAGCGGCTTTGGCGTCCAGATCGCGATCGGCGGCGACCAGGAGCCGAGCGCGACGGCCCTCGCCGCGTGCCGCGCCCTGTACGACGAGGCATGCCGACGGACCGGCAAGACCCTCGCCAAGCGCGGCCACCGCGACGGCATCGCCACCCTGTGTCCCGGCACCAAGCTCTACGCGTGGGTCAAGGCGGGCATGCCTGCCGAGGGCTACGAGGCCGCGCCGACGCCGGGCGGGAGCGTCATCCCGGGCGGGAGCGTCGCCCGCTACAAGGTGACGATCAGCGGTCTGGAGTACGGCTACGGCGCGTACGGCGACCACGTGACCGCCGTCGGCCGCGCCCTGGTCGCGAAGGGGTTCGGCCGGCACTACACGTCCGGCCCCGGGCCCCGGTGGACCGACGCCGACACCGAGAACTTCAGCGACTTTCAGGTGCTGCTCGGCTTCACCGGCACCGCGCCGGGCGGCGACGCCGACGGAGTGCCGGGCGAGACATCGCTCCGCGCCCTGCTCGGCACCCTCCCGGGCAAGACGACCACGGCGTCCGCGCCCGCGTTTCCGGGCCGCGACAAGTTCCGTCCCGGGGCGAACAACGCCTACGTGACGCAGCTCGGCCGCCAGCTGGTCGCCAAGGGCTACGGCAAGCACTACTCCGTTGGCCCCGGCCCGAAGTGGTCGGAGTCCGACCGCCGAGCCGTCGAGGCGTTCCAGCGCGCGCAGCACTGGACCGGCAGCGACGCGGACGGATACCCGGGCCCGGAGACGTGGCGCCGGCTGTTCGCCTGACCATCCCCACTCCGCCCCGGCCGCGGGGCGGACCCACCCCCCAGAAATGGAGCACCCCCCATGTCCCCCGAGAACAAGCGCACCATCCGCACCGTGATGCAGACCGCCGTAGCGGGTGCCGTCGCCCTGCCGGGCATCGTCGCCGCGTCCGGCGTCCCCGGCTCCCTCCCGTACGTCGCCGGCGCCCTCGCCGTTGCGGGCGGCCTCGCCCGAGTCATGGCACTGCCGTCCGTCGAGGCCCTGCTCGACCGGTTCGGCCTCGGCCTGGTCGACGACGCCGACGGGGGCGGCCGGTGACGATCCCCACCCCGTCCGACCCGGCGGCGGTCGCCGTCGAGCTGGAGAGGCTCCGCGGGACGATGGAGACGGGGTTCGCCCGCGTCGACGGGAGCCTCGCCCTGCTCGTGCAGCGCGGCGACCAGACCGACCGCGCCATATCGGACCATGAGACGCGGCTCGACGCCCTCGAACGCGCCCGCTGGCCGCTCCCGTCGCTGGCCGCCCTGGTCGGTCTGGTCGGCCTGGTCTTCAGCCTGTGGCAGTACGCCACCCGCGCATGACGAACGCCCCCCGTACGGCCACACGGCCGCGCGGGGGGCGCCTTTCTGCGTACCCGGCCTACAGCGCGCCGGACTTGATGCCGTCGACGAGGCCGGCCAGGCTCGCACGGTCGAGCAGGAGCGCCGGACCGGTCGGGGCCTTACTGTCGCGGACGGCGACGGTCGCCACGTTGACGATGCCGAATTCGACGCAGTCGGACTGTGCGCCGGACGCCGACGACTTCCACCAGGTCACGGGGAGCGTCGAGGCGTCTGCGATGTGGTTCATGTGGTGTGTTCCCTTATCTGTGCGATGCGGTCGGCGGAGTGTTCGGGCGACAGTGCAGCAGCGCGCAACCGCTCGAACGCGTCCCGGTAGACGTCGACGTCTGCCGGGTCCTCGACGTACAGGGCGGACGTCAGCGACTCGACGTGCACGACGTCGAGGTCTGCGCCGTCCTCGAACGACAGGAGCGAGTAACTGCCCATCTGGCCGACGTGCGGCGGCGAGTCTGAGGGCAGAACTTGGATCGTTACGTGTGGGCGTCGGCCGCGGTCGAGGAGTCGGCCGAGCTGGTCGCGCATGACGCCCGCGCCGACGCACTGAGTGCGGAGTGCGGAGTGCGCTCTCGGCGATGATCGCCCAGAGGTGCACGGGGTCGTCGCGGGTGAGGACGGACTGTCGGGCGAGGCGTACCTCGACTAGGGGATCGATACGCCCCTCGACAGCCGCGGACATGGCGGTGGTCGTGATGACCTCGCGGGCGTACTCGGCGGTCTGAAGCAGCCCGGGAATGAGCCCCATCTGCCACGTACGCACGGTCGACGCCTCGTGCTCCAAGCTGATCAGGTCTTCGTAGACCGGCGAGAGGACACCGCGATAGCTGTGCCACCAGCCGCGTTGCGCACCCTCGCGGGCGAGGGACAGCAGCGCACTTCGCAACTCGGCGTCGTCGGCCCCGTACAGACTGAGCAGCGCCTCGACGTCGGCCGGCTTGGCTGCGGACTTGGCCAGCTCCAGCCGCGACAGCTTGGCCACGGTGAACGCACCGTCACTCTTGTCGGCAACGTCTTCGAGGGTGAGCTGTTGGGCGTCGCGCAGGGCGCGCAGCTTCTTGCCGAGCCTGCGCCGGCGCACGGTTGGGCCGCTCAATGTCGCCTCCCCTCCTGAGTCCCACCCGACAGTCTGCCGTTTGTGCTCCGGGGATGTCACCTCGGATGCCCCTTCCTGAGCTGCCTCTCTCGCGGGCATATGCGAATTCTCATTTCAGTCCTGCGAGGGTTGCACAGTGGGTGCGTAAAGGCGCACTGTAGTGTCACGAAACGTTGCCGTGCCTGTGTTGCGCGTTACGAAACTCTGCGCCGACTGGCACCCATGGCGAGGGAGTTTGCATGGCGTACATGCGAGCGGATGTCTTACGGGCCGATGAGCAAGCGCTGTCCGGCCCGGCCGCGATGGCGGTCTTCCCCTCCGAGGCGGGGACTCCCCGCGCAGCTCGCGAACATGTGCGGGCCGTGCTGCTCAGGGGTGATCCGCCGATGCCCGAGACGAAGATGGATGACGTCTGCCTGATCGTCTCGGAGCTGGTCACGAACGCTTACAGGTATGGGGGCGAGCCCGACGACTCGGTGATGGTCGTCGTGCTGCCCACGGCGAATTGCGTGCGGGTCGAGGTACACGACACTCGGCGGAAGCGGCCCCGCCTCCGTACCGACTCCGATGAGCGGGCGCGCGGCCGGGGACTGCACATCGTCGCCGCTCTCGCCGCCCGGTGGGACGTCGTCGAGCGACCGTTCGGTAAGGCCGTGTGGGCGGAGGTGGCGCGCGGTGACTGAGTGGAGCCCCACGCAGATCACCTTCCGCGCGTGGTCCACGCATTACCTGTCCTGTGTGCGGTGCGTGGCGGAGCGCGAGTGCCCGCGGGGTGCGCAGCTTCACGAGAAGTGGCGTGCGGCCTGGCGGTCGAGGACGGAGGCCACCCGATGACCCCCGGCTACCGGTGCACCGCCACGACCGAGGCGAGCGACGAGACTCGGACGCTGGCCGAGAAGATCAGCTCTCCGCGCGCCTCCATCGAGTGGGCCTCGGACACGGTACTTCAGTGCCTTCTTGAGGATGTGGCCCACGACTTCCACGCAGCCTTTCTGCGCTCAGGGTCCCGTACCGATCCCGACTCGGACGTCTTCCTGTGCTGGACCGATGAGCGTCAAGGGCTGGCCGACCTTGACTGCTGCCTGAAGTCGCGCACTCCGCTCAGCGGGGTCTGCACGATCTTCACGCACCATCCCGGCCGGTGCGATTGGGAGTACATCGACCCCCCACACCTCGCCGCTCAGGCCCAGGGCGACCAGCTCTTGGCGGAGATGGGCTTGCTGCGTAACCGCCTCCCAGAGTGGCCCCCGCCATCCCCTTGAGAGGCGTTCGCGCTTACGCCCGGTCGTTGACCAGCTCGGCGAGGGAGATGCCCAGGGCGGCGGCGAGGCGCTTCGCGGTGTCGAGGCGGGGGGATTGGTGGCCGTTTTCGATCAGGCTCACGGCCTGCTTGTCGAGGCCGGCGCGTTCGGCGAGGGCTTGCTGTGTGAGGCCGGCACGGTGGCGTAAGAAGCGCAGCCGGTCGCCGACGTGTCGCCGGAAGGCGGGCAGGTCGGCGGAGTGGTCGTGCACCGCACCACGCTTGCGCACTCATGATCGTTTGTCGTTACGGAGAACCGTATATTGAGCGCGCAGATGCGTGCATGATTCACTGACTGCCCGGCATTCGTTGCGAGTCGATTACGCCGGGTAGCGCGGCCCCTGGGGGTGTGAACCCCTGGGGGCCGTCGCACGTGTCCCGTAGGTGAGCGGGTGCCAGGATCGGGTAGGGGTTGACCGACTTCGGCAGGGCCCGGAGAATCGGGCGCGTTAATGGTCTAAACCACTTGGGACGGTGCGCAGATGACGACGAACGAAAGTCCTTCCCTCTCCAACTTGCTGAAGGAGGAGCGACGCTTCGCGCCGCCCGCTGACCTGGCCGCGAACGCCAACGTCACGGCGGAGGCGTACGAACAGGCCAAGGCTGACAGGCTCGGCTTCTGGGCCGAGCAGGCCCGCCGTCTGACCTGGGCCGAGGAGCCGACCGAGACCCTGGACTGGTCGAACCCGCCGTTCGCCAAGTGGTTCCAGGACGGCAAGCTCAACGTCGCCTACAACTGCGTCGACCGGCACGTGGAGGCCGGCAACGGCGACCGCGTCGCCATCCACTTCGAGGGCGAGCCCGGCGACAGCCGCGCCATCACCTACGCCCAGCTCAAGGACGAGGTCTCCAAGGCCGCCAACGCCCTGCTGGAGCTGGGTGTGCGCAAGGGCGACCGGGTCGCCGTCTACATGCCGATGATCCCGGAAACGGCGATCGCGATGCTGGCCTGCGCCCGTATCGGCGCCGCCCACTCGGTCGTCTTCGGCGGCTTCTCCTCCGACGCGCTCGCGACCCGCATCCAGGACGCCGACGCCCGCGTCGTCATCACCTCCGACGGCGGCTACCGGCGCGGCAAGCCGTCCGCGCTCAAGCCCGCCGTCGACGAGGCGGTCGAGCGCGCCGGCATCGTCGAGCACGTGCTCGTCGTCCGCCGCACCGGCCAGGAGGTCGCCTGGGACGACTCCCGCGACAAGTGGTGGCACGAGACCGTCGACCGGCAGTCCGCCGAGCACGCGCCGGAGGCGTTCGACGCCGAGAACCCGCTGTTCATCCTGTACACGTCCGGCACGACGGGGAAGCCCAAGGGCATCCTGCACACCTCCGGCGGCTACCTCACGCAGACGGCGTACACGCACTGGGCGGTCTTCGACCTCAAGCCCGAGACCGACGTCTACTGGTGCACCGCCGACGTCGGCTGGGTCACCGGGCACTCCTACATCGTCTACGGCCCGCTCGCCAACGGCGCGACCCAGGTCATGTACGAGGGCACCCCGGACACCCCGCACCAGGGCCGGTTCTGGGAGATCGTGCAGAAGTACGGCGTGTCGATCCTCTACACCGCGCCCACCGCGATCCGGACGTTCATGAAGTGGGGCGACGACATCCCCGCGAAGTTCGACCTGTCCTCCCTGCGCGTGCTCGGTTCGGTCGGTGAGCCGATCAATCCCGAGGCGTGGATCTGGTACCGGAAGACCATCGGCGCGGACGCCACGCCCGTCGTGGACACCTGGTGGCAGACCGAGACCGGCGCGATGATGATCTCGCCGCTGCCCGGCGTCACCGAGGCCAAGCCGGGTTCCGCCCAGCGCCCGCTGCCCGGCATCTCGGCCACGGTCGTGGACGACGAGGCCAACGAGGTGCCGAACGGCGGTGGCGGCTACCTGGTCCTCACCGAGCCGTGGCCGTCGATGCTGCGCACCATCTGGGGCGACGACCAGCGGTTCATCGACACGTACTGGTCGCGGTTCGAGGGCAAGTACTTCGCCGGGGACGGCGCCAAGAAGGACGACGACGGCGACATCTGGCTGCTCGGCCGCGTGGACGACGTGATGCTCGTGTCCGGGCACAACATCTCCACCACCGAGGTCGAGTCGGCGCTCGTCTCCCACCCGTCGGTCGCCGAGGCGGCCGTGGTCGGCGCGGCGGACGAGACGACCGGCCAGGCCATCGTGGCGTTCGTGATCCTGCGCGGCACGGCGGCGGAGAGCGACGACCTGGTCGCCGAGCTGCGCAACCACGTCGGCGCCACGCTCGGCCCGATCGCCAAGCCCAAGCGGATCCTGCCGGTGGCCGAGCTGCCGAAGACCCGCTCCGGCAAGATCATGCGCCGCCTGCTGCGCGACGTCGCGGAGAACCGCGCCCTGGGCGATGTCACCACCCTGACCGACAGCGGCGTGATGCAGCTCATCCAGGACAAGCTCCCGGCGGCGTCCAGCGAGGACTGATCCGCAGGACTGAAGCACTGGAGCGAGGGGCACCCGGCACGAGAACCGCCGGGTGCCCTTCCGTTCGCGCCGAGGCCACCCGTTAGGTACGCTAAGGAACGCGTAAGTGTCATAACAAGATCGTCATCGCAAGATCTCATGGTGCGCCGGGAAGTCTGGTCGGCACGTATTCCGTGCTGCCCATCGACCGGAGGTCCCCCGTGACGTCGCCCCGCACCCCCCGCAAGGCCTTCGGCCGGCTGTCCCTGCCCGAGCGGACCTACCTGACGGACGCGCTGCGCACCGAGACCGTCGGCGGGGTCCTGCTGCTCGTCGCCGCGGTCGCCGCGCTGATCTGGGCGAACGTCCCCGCGCTCCGCGAGAGCTACGAGAGCGTCAGCCACTTCCACTTCGGCCCCTCGGCCCTCGGCCTGAACCTGTCCGTCGAGCACTGGGCGGCGGACGGACTGCTGGCCGTCTTCTTCTTCGTCGCCGGCATCGAGCTCAAGCGCGAGCTGGTCGCGGGCGACCTCAAGGACCCGAAGGCCGCCGCGCTGCCCGTGGTGGCGGCCCTGTGCGGCATGGCCGTACCGGCGGTCGTCTACACGATCACCAACGCCGCGGGCGGCGGATCGCTCGCCGGCTGGGCCGTGCCCACCGCGACCGACATCGCCTTCGCGCTCGCCGTGCTCGCCGTCATCGGCACGTCGCTGCCCAGCGCGCTGCGCGCCTTCCTGCTGACGCTCGCCGTCGTCGACGACCTCTTCGCCATCCTGATCATCGCGGTCTTCTTCACCGAGGACCTGAACTTCGCCGCGCTCGGCGGCGCGGTCGCCGGCCTCGTCGTCTTCTGGCTGCTGCTCCGCAAGGGCGTGCGCGGCTGGTACGTGTACGTCCCGCTCGGCCTCGTCGTCTGGGGCCTGATGTACAACAGCGGCATCCACGCCACCATCGCGGGCGTCGCCATGGGCCTGATGCTGCGCTGCCACACCCGCGAGGGCGAGGAGCACTCCCCCGGCGAGCGCATCGAGCACCTGGTGCGCCCGCTGTCGGCCGGCCTGGCGGTGCCGCTGTTCGCACTGTTCAGCGCGGGCGTCGCGCTGTCCGGCGGCGCACTGGCCGACGTGTTCACCAAGCCGGAGACGCTTGGCGTCGTGCTCGGTCTCGTCATCGGCAAGACGCTCGGCATCTTCGGCGGCACCTGGCTGACCGCACGTTTCACCCGGGCCTCGCTCAGCGACGACCTCGCCTGGGCCGACGTGTTCGCCGTGGCGACGCTGGCCGGCATCGGGTTTACCGTCTCCCTGCTCATCGGCGAGCTGGCCTTCGAGGGCGACGCGGCGATGACCGACGAGGTCAAGGCCGCCGTCCTGGCCGGGTCGGTCGTCGCGGCGACGTTGGCGACCGTGCTGCTGAAGGTCCGGAACGCCAAGTACCGCCGCCTGACCGAGGCCGAGGAGCGCGACGACGACCTCAGCGGCGTACCGGACATCTACGAGGAGGACGACCCGGCGTACCACCTGCGGATGGCGGCCATCTACGAGCGCAAGGCCGCCGAACACCGCCGGATCGCCGAGGAGAAGGAGTCGGCGCGGCTTGCCGAAGTGCCGGGCGGGGCAGGCGAGGAGGGCGACGGTCCGGCATGATCTGACGAGACGGTACAAAAGACGGGACCGTTCGCGATCGGACAGAAGACGACGACCGCCACGGAACCGTACGCAGCAAGCCAGCAGAAGAGGGAGACCGCGATGAGCGCACCCGACGGCAGCCCGGTCGGCACCGAACGCAGCATCGGCCAGCTGTTCGCCTCGGCGACCACCGAATTGTCGGCGCTGGTGCACGACGAGATCGCACTGGCCAAGGCGCAGCTGAGGCAGGACGTGAAGCGCGGGGCGACCAGCGGCGGGGCGTTCTCGCTGGCGGGTCTGCTCCTGGTGTTCTCGCTGCCGATGCTGAACTTCGCCCTCGCCTACGGGATCCGGACCTGGAGCGGCTGGAACATGGCCGTCTGTTTCCTGCTGTCCTTCGCGGCCAACGTGCTGATCGCCGGTCTGCTCGCGCTGATCGGCGTCACCTTCGCCAAGAAGGCCAAGAAGGGCCGCGGTCCGCAGAAGGTCGCCGCCTCCGTGAAGCAGTCGGCGGGCGTCCTCCAGAACGCCAAGCCGCACCCGCGCCCGGAGCTTCCCGCCGACCGGACCCACGAGGCCATCGAGGCTGTGGCACGCTCGTCCTCATGACGGACCCCGCCACCCCATCGGCGCAATCCACCTCGGTCGTACGGCTCGACATCCCCGGCGGGCGCGAGGTGACCCACCGGGACGTCGCCGCCAACGGCGCCCGCTTCCACATCGCCGAGCTCGGCGACGGGCCGCTGGTGCTGCTGCTGCACGGCTTCCCGCAGTTCTGGTGGACCTGGCGGCACCAGCTCACGGCGCTGGCCGACGCCGGTTTCCGCGCCGTCGCGATGGACCTGCGCGGCGTCGGCGGCAGCGACCGCACGCCGCGCGGCTACGACCCCGCGGGCCTCGCCCTGGACATCACCGGGGTGATCCGCTCCCTCGGCGAGCCGGACGCCGCGCTGGTCGGCCACGACCTGGGCGGCTACCTGGCGTGGACGGCCGCGGCGATGCGGCCCAAGCTGGTGCGGCGGCTCGCGGTGTCCTCGATGCCGCACCCGAGGCGGTGGCGCTCGGCCATGCTCGGGGACGTCCGCCAGTCCCGGGCCGGCTCCTACATCTGGGGCTTCCAGCGCCCCTGGATCCCCGAGCGGCAGCTCACCGCGGACGACGGCGCGCTGGTCGGCCGGCTGATCCAGGACTGGTCGGGCCCGCGGCTGCCGGACGACGACGCGGTGGACGTCTACCGCCGGGCCATGTGCATCCCGTCCACGGCGCACTGCTCCGTCGAGCCGTACCGCTGGCTGGTCCGCTCCCTGGCCCGGCCCGACGGCGTCCAGTTCTACCGCCGCATGAAGCGGCCGGTGCGCGTGCCGACGCTGCATCTGCACGGCTCGCTGGACCCCGTGATGCGGACGCGGAGCGCCGCGGGATCCGGGCAGTACGTCGAAGCGCCGTACCGCTGGCGTCTGTTCGACGGGCTCGGGCACTTCCCGCACGAAGAGGATCCGGTCACGTTCTCCACCGAACTGATCAGCTGGCTGAAGGATCCCGAACCCGATCGGTGACCGAACGGACGCGCCCGGTATCCGAGCCGGAACGCTTGTCGTATGAACGGCCACTTGCCTGGCGCATAGGCCAATTGGGGGCCCCGGGAGCGGTTATCGACCTTGGGGCGGGGGCACACGTCCCGGTATGGGCTGGACGCACGACTACAGTGACGTAGCACGCGACGGCCGCTCCACGAGCGGCGCGAGCACCCACCGACGCGGAGTCACCCCGCAACTGGCGGGGACGGATCAACTGGCGGGGACGGATCTACGGGTGGGCATTCCGCGCATTCTGCGCCGCCGGGCCCGCTGGGTCTCCGTACGCCTGCGTCATCCGCGCACCTGACCGCCGGCTTCCCTAGAGCGCGCAGTTGTCGCTGTCCACCTGCTGGTTGGCGGTGCGGCCCTCGGTGATGTCCTCGCGGATCTCGTCGGCGGTGAGCGCGTAGCCGGTGTCCGGGTCGTCGAGGGACTTGGCGAAGACCACGCCGTAGACCTCGCCCTCGGGTGTCAGCAGCGGTCCGCCGGAGTTGCCCTGACGGACGGTCGCGAACAGCGAGTAGACGTCGCGGCGGACCGTGTCGCGGTGGTAGATGTCCGGGCCGTTGGCCGTGATGCGCCCGCGCACCCGGGCGGCGCGCACGTCGTACGCCCCGTTCTCCGGGAAGCCCGCGACGATCGCGTCGTCGTCCCTGTTGGCGTCCTCGTCCGTGAACCGCAGGGCGGGCGCCCGCAGTTCCGGCACGTCCAGTACGGCGATGTCGCGCTGCCAGTCGTAGAGGACGACCGTCGCGTCGTACTTGCGGCCCTCGCCCCCTATCTGCACGGTGGGCTCGTCGACGCCGCCCACCACGTGGGCGTTGGTCATCACGCGGCGCTCGGCGAAGACGAAGCCGGTGCCCTCCAGGACCTTGCCGCAGCCGGTGGCCGTGCCCATCACCTTGACGATGGACCGCTTGGCGCGGGTCGCGACGGGGCTGTTGACGAGGGCCGGGTCGGGCGGCTGGACGTCGGTGATCGGCTCGTTGGAGAACGGGCTGAAGACCTGCGGGAAACCGTTCTGCGCGAGGACGGAGGAGAAGTCCGCGAACCACGTGTCGGCCTGCGCGGGCAGCGCGCGGGAGACACCCAGCAGCACCTTGGAACTGCGGACCTCCTTGCCGAGCGTCGGCAGCGTGGTGCCCGCGAGGGCGGAACCGATGAGCCAGGCGACGAGCAGCATGGCGACGACGTTGACCAGGGCGCCGCCGGTGGCGTCCAGGGCACGGGCCGGGGACCAAGTGATGTAACGGCGCAGCTTGTTGCCCAGGTGCGTGGTCAGGGCCTGGCCGATGGAGGCGCAGACGATGACGACGACGACCGCGACGACGGCGGCGGTCGTGCTCACCTCGGCCTTGTCCGTCAGGGCGTCCCAGACGACCGGGAGCAGATAGACGGCGACGAGACCGCCGCCGAGGAAGCCGATCACGGACAGGATGCCGACCACGAAGCCCTGGCGGTAGCCGACGATCGCGAACCAGACGGCAGCCAGCAGCAGCAGGATGTCCAGCACGTTCACTGATTCAGGCCTCGCCTCGTCGTCCTACGCTCACACCGGTCACCCTGTCATGACCGCCAGTCCAGCGGGACCTGCTTCTCCCTGTCCCAGGGCCGCTCCCAGCCCGCGAAGTGCAGCAACCGGTCGATGATCCCGGCGGTGAAGCCCCACACCAGGGTCGATTCGACCAGGAACGCCGGGCCGCGGTGACCGCGGGGGTGGACGGCGGTGACCCGGTTGGCCGGGTCCGTGAGATCGGCCACGGGGACCGTGAAGACCCGCGCCGTCTCGTTCGGATCGACGACGCCGACGCGGCTCGGTTCGCGCCACCAGCCGAGCACGGGCGTGACGACGAAGCTGCTGACCGGGATGTACAGCTTGGGCAGGGCCCCGAAGAGCTGCACACCGGCCGGGTCGAGGCCGGTCTCCTCCTCGGCCTCGCGCAGGGCGGCCCGCAGCGGGCCCTCCCCCTGCGGATCACCGTCCTCCGGGTCGAGGGAGCCGCCGGGGAACGAGGGCTGGCCCGCGTGCGAGCGCAGGGAACTGGCCCGCTCCATGAGCAGCAGCTCGGGGCCGCGGCCACCCTCGCTCTCGGCCGTGCCCTCGCCGAACAGGATCAGCACGGCGGACTGCCGCCCGGCGCCGTCGGCCGGGGGCAGGAAACGGCTCAGCTGTCTCGGCTGCACCGTCTGCACGGCCCGCGCCACCGGCTCCAGCCAGCCGGGCAGGCCCACCTCGCTGAGCGCCACGCCCTGAGTGTTGCCCGCCCGCGTCATCGCCACCCCCGTTCTGCCGTGTCCAACGCCCGACGCCCCCGAGATCGTTCCGTCATCCGGCCCTCAGCGGCGGCGCCGGGGTGCCGCCCGCGTCCAGGTAGGCCCGCGGGGGGTTGAGCCGCTGGCCGGGGTAGCCGCCCTTCTCGTACTTGAGCAGCTTCTTCGCCTTCTCCGGGTCCGTCTCGCCCTCCCCGTACGCCGGGCAGAGCGGCGCGATGGGGCAGGCCCCGCAGGCGGGCTTGCGGGCGTGGCAGATGCGGCGGCCGTGCCAGATGACGTGGTGGGACAGGTCCGTCCAGTCGCTCTTGGGGAACAGCGCGCCGACGGCGGCCTCGATCTTGTCCGGGTCGGTCTCCTCGGTCCACTGCCAGCGGCGCACCAGGCGCTGGAAGTGCGTGTCGACGGTGATGCCGGGGCGGCCGAACGCGTTGCCGAGGACGACGAAGGCGGTCTTGCGGCCTACGCCGGGCAGCTTGACCAGGTCTTCGAGGCGGCCGGGGACCTCGCCGCCGAAGTCCTCGGACAGGGCCTTGGACAGCCCTATGACCGACTTGGTCTTGGCCCGGAAGAACCCGGTCGGGCGGAGGATCTCCTCGACCTCCTCCGGGTTGGCGGCGGCCAGGTCCTCGGGCGTGGGGTACTTGGCGAAGAGGGCGGGCGTCGTCTGGTTGACGCGCAGGTCGGTGGTCTGGGCGGAGAGCACCGTGGCCACCACGAGCTGGAAGGGATTCTCGAAGTCCAGCTCCGGGTGGGCGTACGGATACACCTCGGCGAGCTCGCGGTTGATACGGCGGGCGCGGCGGACCAGGGCGGTGTGCGACTCGTGGCGCGGGGAGTGCGGGGCGATGGTCTTCGCCGGGGCCACGCCCTCGACCGCGGCGGCGGCCTTCGCCGGCACGACGGCGGGCTTCTTGGCGGGCGCCTGCCGCTTGGCTGCCGCCGGCTTCTTGGCGGGGGCGGCCTTTTTGGCGGGGGCGGCCTTCTTGGCGGCGGCCGTCTTCTTGGCGGGAGCCGTCTTCTTCGCGGACGACGTCTTCTTGGCCGAGGCGGCCTTCTTCGCGCCCGTCTTCTTCGCGGGCGCAGCCTTCTTGGCGGGCGCCGTCTTCTTCGCGCCGCCCGTCTTCTTCGCGGGCGCGGCCGCGCCCGTCTCGGCGCCCGTCTCGGCGTTCTTCTTCAAGGCACCCTTCTCCGCGGTCACTCGCTTGGCAGGCGCCGCCTTCTTTGCCGTTTTCGCCGTTTTCCTACCGCCATCGGGACCCTGTTCGCCCACAGCGGAATCGCGACGTACAACCACCCGCGCAGCCCCCTAGGCCTGTGCTCTCACCGGCGATTTGGACACCCGGCCAGCCTACGACCCGGCACCGACATCCGCCCCGGACCCTGAAGATCGGCGTCCAATTGGACCCCTGCCGCGTACCCCAGGACATGTGTGCGGCATCCTTGTGACAGATCACACTGTTTGGACTGTCCGGCAAAATGGGCACCACGGACCCCTGGTACACCGGGGGAACAAGATCCTCTGAGCCGGTCGACAAGGAGAGAACTCGTGGACGACGTTCTGCGGCGCAACCCGCTCTTCGCGGCGCTCGACGACGAGCAATCCGCGGAGCTCCGCGCCTCCATGAGTGAGGTGACCCTCGCCCGCGGCGACTCGCTGTTCCACGAAGGCGACCCCGGAGACCGCCTCTACGTGGTCACGGAGGGCAAGGTCAAGCTCCACCGCACGTCCCCCGACGGCCGCGAGAACATGCTGGCCGTGGTCGGACCCAGCGAGCTGATCGGCGAGCTGTCGCTCTTCGACCCGGGCCCGCGCACGGCGACCGCCACCGCGCTGACCGAGGTCAAGCTGCTGGCCCTCGGCCACGGCGACCTCCAGCCCTGGCTGAACGTCCGCCCGGAGGTGGCCACCGCACTGCTGCGCGCCGTCGCCCGCCGCCTGCGCAAGACCAACGACGCCATGTCGGACCTGGTCTTCTCGGACGTCCCCGGCCGCGTCGCCCGCGCCCTGCTGGACCTCTCGCGCCGCTTCGGCGTGCAGTCCGAGGAGGGCATCCACGTCGTGCACGACCTGACGCAGGAGGAGCTGGCCCAGCTGGTCGGCGCGTCCCGCGAGACGGTCAACAAGGCCCTCGCCGACTTCGCCCAGCGCGGCTGGCTCCGCCTGGAGGCCCGCGCGGTGATCCTGCTGGACGTCGAGCGGCTCGCCAAGCGCTCCCGCTGACGTACGTCAGTCGGGCAGCTGGATGAGCCCGTGCTCGCCCAGGTACTCCAGCTGCGCCCGCACCGACAGCTCCGCCGCCGGCCACAGCGAGCGGTCGACGTCCGCGTACACGTGGGCGACGACCTCGCCCGGCGTGCGGTAGCCGTCCTCCACCGCCGTCTCGACCTGGGCGAGGCGGTGGGCCCGGTGGGCGAGGTAGAACTCGACGGCGCCCTGGGCGTCGTCCAGGACCGGCCCGTGTCCCGGCAGCACCGTGTGCACGCCGTCGTCGGCCGTGAGCGACCTGAGCCTGCGCAGGGAGTCCAGGTAGTCGCCGAGACGGCCGTCGGGGTGGGCCACCACCGTCGTGCCGCGGCCCAGGACGGTGTCGCCCGTCAGGACCGCCCGGTCGGCCGGGAGATGGAAGCACAGGGAGTCCGCGGTGTGCCCCGGGGTCGGTACGACCCTCAGCTCCAGCCCGCCGACCCCGATCACGTCACCGGCGGCCAGCCCCTCGTCGCCCAGGCGCAGCGCCGGGTCCAGTGCCCGCACGTTCGTGCGCGTCAGCTCCGCGAAGCGTGCGGCGCCCTCGGCGTGGTCCGGGTGACCGTGCGTCAGCAGGGTGAGGGCGACGCGCCTGCCCGCCCGCTCGGCGGTGTCGATCACGTTGCGCAGGTGGGTGTCGTCCAGCGGGCCCGGGTCGACCACGACGGCCAGGTCGGAGTCGGGCTCGGCGAGTATCCAGGTGTTCGTGCCGTCCAGCGTCATCGCGGAGGCGTTGGGCGCGAGGACGTTCACCGCGCGCGTGGTGGCGGGCCCGGAGAGGACACCGCCGCGCGGCTGGCCGGGCAGTGCTGCTGCGTCCGTCATGCGGGGGCTCCCCCGGTCGGGTCGGAAGGTGTGGCCGGCGCGGCGGCCGGGACGTGCTTGGTGAACTCCTCGTGCCCCGGCCAGGAGAGCACGACCTCGCCCTCGACCAGCCGTGCCCGGGCCAGTACGGGCGTCATGTCGCGGCCCGGCGCCGACGCGAGCGCCTCGGCCGCCGAACCGCACTCCGCGAGCGCGCGCAGGGTCGCGACGGTCGGCGGCATCATCAGCAGCTCGCCCTTGTCGTACCCCGCCGCCGCGTCGGCCGGGGTGATCCACACCGTCCGGTCGGCCTCCGTGGAGGCGTTGCGCGTGCGCTGGCCCTCGGGGAGGGCGGCCACGAAGAACCACGTGTCGTAGCGCCGGGACTCGAACTCCGGGGTGATCCAGCGGGCCCAGGCGCCCAGCAGGTCGGAGCGCAGGACGAGGCCCCTGCGGTCCAGGAACTCCGCGAAGGACAGGTCCCGGGCGACCAGGGCGGCCCGGTCGGCCTCCCAGTCCGCGCCCGTGGTGTCACCGACCACCGAGTCGGCGGCGGGTCCCGCGAGCAGGACGCCCGCCTCCTCGTACGTCTCCCGGACGGCCGCGCAGACGATCGCCTGGGCGCCCGCCTCGTCGACGCCGAGCCGGTCGGCCCACCACGCGCGCGTGGGGCCCGCCCAGCCGATGGCGCGGTCGTCGTCGCGCGGGTCGACCCCGCCGCCCGGGTAGGCGTACGCGCCCCCGGCGAAGGCCATCGAGGCGCGGCGGCGCAGCATGTGGACGGCGGTGCCGGTGCCGGTGTCCTTGAGGAGCATGACCGTGGCGGCTCGCCGCGGGACGACCGGGCTGAGCGTGCCGTCCGCCAGCGCGCGGATGCGGTCCGGCCACTCCGGGGGGTACCACTGACCATTCGCCTGACCATTCGCCATGGCCGGAGGCTATCCGGTGACGGGCGGATGTTCGAGTGGCCACCGGGACGGGTGGGCGTCAGCAGGGCAGGCCGGTCAGCCAGTCGGTGAGCAGCCGGTTCGTCTCCTCGGGGCGCTCCTGCTGGAGCCAGTGGCCGCAGCCGTCGAGGACGTGCGAGGCGCTCAGGCCGGGCAGGGTGGCCGGGTACGCCTCGATGGCGTCGGACAGCCAGGTCGTGGAGGCGTCCAGGGCGCCGCCGAGGAACAGGGACGGCTGGGTGACCGGGGCACCGGCGTGCGGTGCCATGTCCGCCCAGTCGCGGTCCATGTTGCGGTAGCGGTTGAGGGCGCCGGTGAGGCCGGTGCGCTCGAACTCCCCGGCGTAGACGTCCAGGTCCGCCTCGGTGAGCCAGGAGGGGAGCCGGCCCGCGGGGAACCGGTCGCGCATCGTGGCGCCGGGCGCGACGAAGTGCGGGTCGGGTGCGTCCGGGCCGGGCATGGTGTCGGCGGACAGGGCGGCGTAGAGGCCGGCGAGCCAGCCGCGTACGTCGGGTTCGATCTCGGCCTCGGCGCGGCCTGGCTCCTGGAAGTAGGAGACGTAGAACTCCTGCCCGGCGAACGGCCCGGCGGGGTCGCTCATGCCGGCGAAGACCTCGCTGGGCTTGGGACCGCCCGGCGGCGTGTAGGGCACGCTCAGCAGGCCCACCGCGCGGAACACGTCCGGCCGCAGCAGTGCGGAGCTCGCGGCGATGTTCGCGCCCCAGTCGTGGCCGACGATCACCGCGGAGCGCTCCCCCAGGGCCTCCACCACGGCGACGTTGTCCGCCACCAGGTCGAGCATCCGGTACGCCTCGACGGCGTCCGGCCGCGAGGAGCGCCCGTAGCCGCGTACGTCGATCGCGGCGGCACGGAACCCGGCGGCGGCCAGGGCGGGGAGCTGGTGGCGCCACGAGTACCAGGACTCGGGGAAGCCGTGCACGAGCAGGACCAGCGGGCCGCTGCCCTGTTCCACCAGGTGCGTGCGTCCGGCGGGCGAGGGCACCAGCCGGTGGACGGGCTGGTCGGCGCTCCCGCCGGGGCGGCGGGTTCCCGGGTCGGTCACGGGCGGCTGGGGCACGGCTCCTCCTGACACGTACGGTCGGCACGGCCCCGGCACGGGCCGGAGCCGCCGGCCGGGGCCGGGCCGGCTCCCGCACCGCACGGGGCACCGGCACCGATCCTGCGGGGCCGCGGCCCACGGCGGCGAGGCTTGTTGCCGGTCCGGCAAAGACGCCGGGAACGCGTCCGGGCCGCCGACACCACGCCCGACCGCCCGGCACCACGCCCAGCCGCCCGGCGACGCGCCCGGTCCGGCAAACACACGGGGCAACACACCCGACCGCCGACAACACACCCGGCAACCCGGCAAGCCCGCCCGATTGCCCGGCACCCCCCGCCTGCCTGGCAACCGCCCAGCCGCCCGGCGGCGCACCGCCCGGCAAACACGCCGGGTAGCCCGGCACCACACCCGACCGCCCGCCACCCTTCCCGGCGGCCCGCCGACGCGCCCGGTCCCGCTACGGCTGGACGAGCTCCACCTGGATCTCGACCTCCACCGGCGCGTCCAGCGGCAGGACCGCCACGCCGACCGCGCTGCGGGCGTGCACGCCCTTGTCGCCCAGGACCGCGCCGAGGAGCTCGCTGGCGCCGTTGACCACGCCCGGCTGGCCGGTGAAGTCGGCGGCGGAGGCGACGAAGCCGACGACCTTGACCACGCGCGCGATCCGGTCGAGGTCACCGGCGACGGACTTCACCGCGGCGAGGGCGTTCAGCGCGCACGTGCGGGCCAGGTCCTTGGCCTCCTCCGGCGTGACCTCGCCGCCCACCTTGCCGGTGACCGGAAGCTTGCCGTCCACCATCGGCAGCTGGCCGGAGGTGTAGACGTACGGGCCGGACTGCACGGCCGGCTGATAGGCGGCCAGCGGCGGGACGACCTCGGGCAGCGTCAGGCCGAGCTCGGCCAGCTTCTCCTCGACGGCGCTCACGCCTGCTTCTCCCGCTTCAGGTAGGCCACGAGCTGCTCGGGGTTGTTCGGCCCGGGCACGACCTGGACGAGCTCCCAGCCGTCCTCGCCCCAGGTGTCCAGGATCTGCTTCGTGGCATGGACGAGCAGCGGCACGGTTGCGTATTCCCACTTGGTCATGTGGCCGACTCTAGCCGCTGCCCGGGACCCGGCAGACGGCCGACCGCGGCCACGTTCTCCACAGCCTCCGGCGTACTCCGCGGGCGGACTGGTTACGCTCGAATACGTGAGCAGGCTCCAGGTCGTCAGTGGCAAGGGCGGTACCGGCAAGACCACGGTGGCCGCGGCCCTCGCGCTGGCCCTGGCCACCGAGGGGAAGCGCGCGCTTCTCGTCGAGGTCGAGGGTCGCCAGGGCATCGCGCAGCTCTTCGAAACGGAGGCGCTGCCTTACGAGGAACGGAAGATCGCCGTCGCTCCCGGGGGCGGGGAGGTGTACGCCCTGGCCATCGACCCCGAGTTGGCCCTTCTGGACTACCTCCAGATGTTCTACAAACTGGGCAGCGCCGGCCGGGCCCTGAAGAAGCTCGGCGCGATCGACTTCGCGACCACCATCGCGCCCGGGGTCAGAGACGTCCTGCTGACCGGCAAGGCCTGCGAGGCGGTCCGGCGCAAGGACAGGAGCGGGCGCTTCGCGTACGACTACGTCGTCATGGACGCGCCCCCCACCGGACGCATCACGCGCTTCCTCAACGTGAACGACGAGGTCGCGGGGCTCGCCAAGGTCGGCCCGATACACAATCAGGCGCAGGCCGTGATGCGGGTGCTGAAGTCGCGGGAGACGGCCGTGCACCTGGTGACGCTGCTGGAGGAGATGCCGGTCCAGGAGACCGCGGACGGCATCGCCGAGCTGCGCGCCGCCCGGCTGCCGGTGGGCCGGGTCATCGTGAACATGGCCCGCCCCGCGCTGCTGGACGCGACCGACCTGGAACTCGTACGGAGCACACCGCGCGCGGCGATCGCGCGGTCCCTGTCCGGGGCCGGGCTCGGCGGGGCGCGGCGGGGCGGGCACGCCGAGCGGCTGGTGGACCCGCTGCTGGCGCAGGCCGACGAGTACGCGGAGCGGTACGCGCTGGAGCAGGAGCAGCGGGCGGTCCTGGGCGCACTGGACCTGCCGCTGCACGAACTGCCGCTGTTCGCCGAGGGAATGGATCTGGCGGGCCTGTACGAACTGGCCCACGAGCTGCGGAAGCAGGGGATCGCATGAGTCCGGAACCGGACCGGCGGGGGGAGGGCGGGCGCCGTCTGGCCGCCGCGCGGGTGCTCGACGTCGATCCGCTGCTTGAGGACCCGAAGACGCGCATCGTGGTGTGCTGCGGTTCGGGCGGCGTCGGCAAGACGACCACCGCGGCCGCCCTCGGCCTGCGCGCGGCCGAGCGGGGCCGCAAGGTGGTCGTCCTCACCATCGACCCGGCCCGGCGGCTCGCCCAGTCCATGGGCATCGACTCGCTCGACAACACCCCGCGCCGGGTGAAGGGCGTCGACGACTCGGCGGGCGGTGAGCTGCACGCCATGATGCTGGACATGAAGCGGACGTTCGACGAGATCGTCGAGTCCCACGCGGATCCCGGACGGGCGGCGGCGATCCTCGGCAACCCCTTCTACCAGTCGCTCTCGGCGGGCTTCGCGGGCACGCAGGAGTACATGGCGATGGAGAAGCTGGGGCAGCTGCGGGCGCGGGACGAGTGGGACCTCATCGTCGTCGACACGCCGCCGTCCCGCTCGGCGCTGGACTTCCTGGACGCGCCCAAGCGTCTCGGGTCCTTCCTGGACGGCAAGCTGATCCGCGTCCTGCTGGCCCCCGCGAAGGTCGGCGGGCGGGCCGGCATGAAGTTCCTGAACGTCGGCATGTCGATGATGACCGGCGTCCTCGGGAAGGTGCTCGGCGGGCAGTTCCTGAAGGACGTGCAGACCTTCGTGGCCGCGATGGACTCCATGTTCGGGGGTTTCCGCACCCGCGCGGACGCCACGTACAAGCTGCTCCAGGCGCCGGGGACGGCGTTCCTGGTGGTCGCGGCCCCGGAGCGGGACGCGCTGCGCGAGGCCGCGTACTTCGTGGAGCGGCTGGCGGCCGAGAAGATGCCGCTCGCCGGTCTGGTGCTCAACCGCGTCCACGGCAGCGGTGCCGACGGGCTGTCGGCCGAGCGGGCGCTCGCCGCCGCGGAAAATCTTGAGGATCCCGGCATTGTGGATCAGGACGACGGGAAAGCTGGCCTTCGTAACTCCCCCGACACAGACGGCAGTTCAGCTGCGCCCGACCCCGACGCCCCCGCCGATCCGTCCCCCGAGACTCCGTCCCCCGAGGCTCCGGACACGCCGGAGCGGTCCGTCGACCAGCTCACCGCGGACCTGCTGAGGCTCCACGCCGAGCGGATGCATCTGCTGGCCCGCGAGCAGCGCACGCGTGACCGCTTCACCGCGCGTCACCCCGAGGTGGCAGTCACCGAAGTGGCCGCACTGCCCGGTGACGTGCACGACCTCGCGGGGCTGCGGGACATCGGCGTCCGCCTCGCGAGGGTCCGGCCCGAGCTGCCCGAACCCGGCGCCTGACCCGACCGACCGCTGGGCGCGGCCGCCTCAGCCCACGGCCGCGTAGTTCTCGTAGACCTCGTCGTCGTCGAGGGGCACGATGCCGGTCCCCCGCTCGTACTCCGTCCGCGCCGTCTCCAGCAGTCGGCGCCAGGAGGTCACGGTGGGCCGCCGGCGCAGCAGTGCGCGGCGCTCCCGCTCCGTCATGCCTCCCCACACGCCGAACTCGACGCGGTTGTCGAGCGCGTCGGCCAGGCACTCGGTGCGTACCGGGCATCCGGTGCACACCGCCTTGGCCCTGTTCTGCGCTGCTCCCTGAACGAACAGTTCGTCCGGATCGGTAGTGCGGCAGGCGGCCTGCGCACTCCAGTCGGTTACCCAGCCCATACCGGCGCCGTCCTCTCCCGAATCGAGGCTCCCCCACGGCGGCAGCGGCATATTCACCGCCGCCAGTTGAGGACGTTACGGAAGGTGGGCACAGCGCAACACCCCCTTCGGGCCCAATCTTGAATGGCCCGAACGGACTATGCGTAAGCGGCAGATCACCCGGGGGAGTGAGCTGGCGACATGCGTGACGATCCCGGCATTCGGGTCATCTCTGCTGCGCCACAACGGACACCAAGTGACACACAAGGTGGATACGGACACGCATCCCCCACGCCGTGGTACGCGCTCGTACACCCCAACGCGCCCCCCAGCGGGGCCTCTCGAAAGAAAGTCGAGCGGGTCCGGAACGATTCGGGGTCGCCGGACGTATTGATACGTGGCCTCACTGCTGTGACAGTTGAGTGCAGCTTAGGCCAAGGCATATACGCGTGTCCGGCGAATGAGAACGTAGGCTGCCCCCATGCCAAAGAAGCGCTCGGGCGGTGGTCTGTCGCCAACGCAGCAGGCCGCCAAGTTCCTCGGTGTCAGTGTGCTCGCGGGAGCCGTCCTGGCCGGCATCGCGTTGCCGGCCGTGGGCGCGCTGGGGCTGGCCGCCAAGGGTTCGGTGGAGAGTTTCGACGAACTCCCGGCCAACCTGAAGACGCCGCCGCTCAGCCAGCGCACCACCATCCTCGACTCCGAGGGCGGCACCATCGCCTCCGTCTACTCGCGCGACCGCACGGTGGTCGGCCTGAAGGACATCTCGCCCTACATGCAGAAGGCGATCGTCGCCATCGAGGACTCGCGCTTCTACCAGCACGGCGCGGTCGACCTGAAGGGCGTGCTGCGCGCGCTCAACAAGAACGCCCGCAGCGGCGGCGTCTCCGAGGGCGCCTCCACGCTGACGCAGCAGTACGTCAAGAACGTCTTCGTCGAGGAGGCCGGCGACGACCCGACGAAGGTCGCGCAGGCCACCCAGCAGACCATCGGCCGCAAGATCCGCGAGCTGAAGTTCGCGATCCAGGTCGAGGAGGAGCTGGGCAAGAAGCGGATCCTGGAGAACTACCTCAACATCACCTTCTTCGGCCAGCAGGCCTACGGTGTCGAGGCGGCCGCCCAGCGGTACTTCTCCAAGAGCGCCAAGGACCTCAACCTCCAGGAGTCCGCCCTCCTGGCCGGCATCGTCCAGTCGCCCACGCGCTACGACCCGGTCAACGACGAGGCCGAGGCCGTCAAGCGGCGCAACGTGGTGCTGGCGCGCATGGCCGAGGTCGGCGACGTCTCGCGGGCGGAGGCGGACAAGGCCCAGAAGGCGCCGCTGGTGCTGAAGGTCAGCCGGCCCAAGAACGGCTGCATCACGGCCGTGAAGGGCGCGAGCTTCTTCTGCGACTACGTGCGCTCGGTGTTCCTGACCGACCCGGTCTTCGGCAAGACCAAGGAGGCCCGGGCCAAGGTCTGGAACCAGGGCGGCCTGACGATCCGCACGACGCTCGACCCGCGGGCCCAGAAGTCGGTGCAGCAGTCGATCAAGGACCACGTCAACTCGGGTGACGACGTGGCGACCGCCGCGACCATCGTCCAGCCCGGCACCGGCAAGATCGTCGCGATGGGCCAGTCCCGCCCGTACGGTGTCGACGCCAAGCAGCACGAGACGACGCTCAACCTGTCGGTGAACCAGGCCATGGGCGGCGGCGGCGGCTTCCAGCCGGGTTCGACGTTCAAGCCGATCGTGGCCGCGGCGGCCCTCGAGGGCGGGATGCCCGCGACGAAGTCGTACTCCTCGCCGTACAAGATGGACTACCCGGCCCCGGTCGCGGCCTGCGACGGCAAGTCGTGGAACGAGCCGGGCGTCGAGCTGACCAACGAGAACGAGACCGAGGTCGGCCCGTACGACATGAAGGAAGCGACCGCCAAGTCGGTCAACACCTACTACGTGCAGATGATCAGCGACATCGGCGTCTGCCCGGTGACGCAGATGGCCGAGAAGATGGGCGTCGCGCGCGCCAACGGCAAGAAGCTGGAGCAGACCCCGTCCATCGCCCTCGGCGTCACCGAGGTGTCCCCGCTGACCATGGCGAGCGCGTACGCGACCTTCGCCTCGCGCGGCATGTACTGCACGCCGGTCGCCATCGAGTCGATCAGCCAGCGGATCGGCAACAAGAAGAAGTCGCTCCAGGTCCCGAAGTCCACGTGCTCGCGCGCCATGTCGGAGACCACGGCCGACACCGTCAACACGCTGCTCAAGGGCGTCGTCGAGGACGGTACCGGTACGCAGGCCGGTCTCGGCAGCCGGGCGAGCGCGGGCAAGACCGGTACAACCGACGAGCGCTACGCGGCCTGGTTCGTGGGCTACACGCCCAACCTCGCCGGTGCCGTGTGGGTCGGTGACCCGAAGCACGACCGGCAGATGGTGAACATCACCATCGGCGGCGTCCCGTACGACAAGGTCTTCGGTGGCGCGGTGCCCGGACCGATCTGGCGGGACATGATGTCCGGCGCGCTGGAGGGCAAGCCCGCCCCCGACTTCAACCTCGTCGACATCCCCGACGCCGACAAGGGCAAGGACAAAGACAAGGACAAGGGCGACAAGGGCGACAAGGGAGACAAGGGCGACGGCGGCGGCCGGCACGACGGGAACAACGGCGACGGCGGCGACAACGGCGGCGACGGCGGCTTCCCGGGCGGCGCCTGGGGCGACCTCTTCCAGGGCCAGGGCAACGGCGGCATCGGCCCCTGACGCGACTGAGGCCCCGCACCCCACGCACGCCGACGGCCCCCTTCCGCACCGGGAAGGGGGCCGTCGGCGCGAGCGGGTACGGTCAGCCGGCGAGCAGCCTCTTGACCGCGGCGGCCACCCGGCCGCCCTCGGCCTGCCCGGCCACCTTCGGGTTCACGATCTTCATGACGGCGCCCATGGCCCGCGGCCCCTCGGCGCCGGCCGCCTTGGCCTCCTCGACGGCCTGGGCGACGATCGCGTTCAGCTCGTCGTCGGAGAGCTGCTTGGGCAGGTACGCGGCGAGCACCTCGCCCTCCGCCTTCTCCCGCTCGGCCTGCTCGGGGCGGCCGCCCTGGGCGAAGGCGTCGGCGGCCTCGCGGCGCTTCTTCGCCTCGCGGGTGATCACCTTCTGCACCTCGTCGTCGGAGAGCTCCCGCTTCTCCTTCCCCGCGACCTCCTCCTTGGTGATCGCGGCGAGCGTCAGCCGGAGCGTCGAGGAGCGCAGCTCGTCCCGCTCCTTGATCGCGGCGTTGAGGTCGTCGTGCAGCTTCGACTTGAGCGTGGTCATGGGTGCGATTGTCGCAGGTGTGGCGGGAAGGACGCCCGCTGATTTAAGTGAGCCCGCGACGGGTGCCCGCGCGGTCGGCTCCGGCCACCGCTTCTGACACGATGGACGTATGCGCGCGCGATACGGAGTACCCCTGGGAATCACGGCGGTCGGCGCCGCCGGTCTGGCCTACGCGGCGGGCTTCGAGGCCCGCTCCTTCCGCCTGCGACGGGTGACCGTTCCCGTCCTGCCCTCCGGGATGCGCCCGCTGCGCGTGCTCCAGGTCTCCGACATCCACATGGTCGGCGGCCAGCGCAAGAAGCAGCGCTGGCTGCGCTCGCTGGCCGGACTGCGCCCCGACTTCGTGATCAACACCGGCGACAACCTGTCCGACCCGGAGGGCGTCCCGGAGGTGCTGGACGCGCTGGGCCCCCTGATGGAGTTCCCGGGCGCGTACGTCTTCGGCTCCAACGACTACTACGGCCCCAAGCTCCGCAACCCCGCCCGGTACCTGATCGAGAAGGTCCAGGGCCGCCACGGCCTCAACGGCAACGCACCCGCCGTCGGCGCCGTCCACAACCCGTGGGAGGACCTGCGGGACGGCTTCGACACCGCGGGCTGGCAGAACCTCACGAACACGCGCGGCACGCTGAAGGTCGAGGGGGTGTCGGTCGAGCTGACCGGCCTCGACGACCCGCACATCAAGCGGGACCGGTACGCGGAGGTGGCGGGCGGCCCGTCGGGCGCGGCGGACTTCTCGATGGGCGTGGTGCACGCGCCCTACCTGCGCGTCCTCGACTCCTTCACGGCGGACGGCTACCCCCTGCTCCTCGCCGGCCACACCCACGGCGGCCAGCTGTGCATCCCCTTCTACGGCGCGCTGGTCACCAACTGCGACCTGGACACGGACCGCGTGAAGGGCCTGTCCACGCACACGGCGGAGGGCCGTACGGCCTACCTCCACGTGTCGGCGGGCTGCGGCACCAACCGCTACACCCCCGTCCGCTTCGCCTGCCCGCCGGAGGCGACGCTGCTGACGCTGGTGGGCTGCGAGCAGCGGGGGTAACCCACTCGGCCCACCCATATGGTCCGATATGTCCGGCCTCCCTAGCGTGAGGTCATGACAGCTCCGATACCCAGGGAAATCCCGGACCTGCCCGCGGTGCCGCGCCCGCCCAGGCTCCTGCCCTCCCCGGTCCCGGCGAGCGCGGTCCTGACCCCGGTCCGGCGCCCGCTGACCGCCGGCTTCCGCGTCCTCACCGCGCTGCTGGCCCTGACCGGCGCGGCGCTAGAGCTGACCCTCGGCGGCCCGGCCCTCCGCGCCCTGAGCTACTTCACCGTCCAGAGCAGCGTCCTGCTGGCCCTGGTCACGCTCGCCTCGGCCCGCCGCGCCTGGTCCGCCGGACGCCCCCTGTCCGGCGCCCTGACCGGCGCGGCCCTGCTCTACGCCGCCGTCGCCGGCCTGGTGCACCACCTGCTCCTGGCCAACGCGGACAGCCCGTTCGCCGTGGCCGGCGCCGGCGGCACGGGGTGGCACGCCGTCGCCGTCCAGCTCATGTGCACGGTCACACCGGCCGCCGCGGCCCTGGACTGGCTCCTGCTCACCGGCCCCGGCCGCCTGCACCTGCGCCAGACCGTGACGTGGCTCCTCTACCCCCTGGCCTACCTGGGCTTCTCCCTGGCCCGCGGCGAGCTGCTCCTCCCCGGCACCGAGGGCCGCTACCTCTACCCCTTCCTCGACGTCGACCAGCACGGCTACAAGGGCGTCCTGGGCAACGCCCTCCTCCTCGGCCTCGCCGTCTACGCCCTGTCCGCCCTCCTCGTCGCCCTGGACCACATCCGCCCCGACCCCCTGCGCCGCCGCTGGTAAACCCGATTTCGTGTCCGGGCGCGGGTGGGCTAAAGTAAACGACGTCGCCGCGACGAGCAGCGACAATCGGGGTGTGGCGCAGCTTGGTAGCGCGCTTCGTTCGGGACGAAGAGGTCGTGGGTTCAAATCCCGCCACCCCGACATAGGTCAGAGGCCAGGTACTGGATTCAGTGCCTGGCCTCTGTCGTGCTCGGGGCAGGACGGGTCGGTGATGACGCGGATCTGGAATACGTGGGTCCTTCCCCTCATGGGGTAGGCGATCGGTATGACGGGGTGTCAGCGGTCGGGGGATGAGGGAACGCCTTCGTGGCGTCGGCGTCGGGTGACGTGGTGGCTGGTGTTGGGGGCTTACTCGCTTGCCGTGGCCGGGCTTGCAGCCGTGTTCTGGCATGGGGTGCGGGGCAAGTCGTGGGACGACTCGCTGTCGTTCGCGCTGACGCTGACGCTGACTTCGATCGGCGGCCAGTTGATAGCCCGGCTCGTCCTGCGGCGGGCCGGCCGCCGAAGATGACGCGTTCGGGAACAGGGGGGTCGGCCCCCGCCGTTGGATCGGTCGAGGGACCGGTGATGCGCGGGTGGGACTCGGGGACCGTGAGGTCGTCCGGCCCGGCAGGGTCCGGGCCCCGGGAGCGCGGTGCGACCGCCGTGCACCCGGACCATGACGGCTTTCTGCAGGAGGACTGCTTGATGACTGACCGGCCCTTGACGCTCATGGCGGTGCACGCCCACCCCGACGACGAGGCCACCGGGACCGGAGGGGTCCTCGCGCGGTACGCGGCGGAGGGCATCCGTACGGTTCTCGTGACGTGTACCGACGGCGGTTGCGGTGACGGACCCGGGGGCGTCAAGCCGGGCGATCCCGGGCACGATGCGGCGGCTGTCGCGTCGATGCGCCGGCAAGAACTTGAGGCGAGCTGTGACGTCCTCAAGGTCAGCGATCTGGAGATGCTGGACTATGCCGACTCCGGGATGATGGGCTGGCCGAGCAACGACGCCCCCGGGTCCTTCTGGCAGACCCCCGTGGAGGAAGGCGCGGCCCGGCTCGCGGAACTCATGCGGCACTACCGACCTGATGTGGTCGTCACCTACGACGAGAACGGCTTCTACGGCCATCCCGACCACATCCAGGCCCACCGCATCACGATGGCGGCGCTGGAGATGACCGATCTGGCACCGAAGGTGTACTGGACCACGATGCCCCGCTCGGGGATGCAGCGGTTCGGCGAGATCATGCGCGAGTTCCATCCGGACATGCCGGAGCCGGATCCCGCCGAGGCCGCCGCGATGGCCGAGATCGGTCTCCCCGACGACGAGATCACCACCTGGGTGGACACCACCGCGTTCAGCGGCCAGAAGTTCGACGCGCTGGCCGCGCACGCCAGCCAGGGCGAGAACATCTTCTTCCTCCGGATGGGCAAGGAGCGGTTCGGTGAGCTGATGGGCATGGAGACCTTCCTCCGTGTCCGGGACTCCACCGGCGCGGCCGTACCCGAGAACGATCTCTTCGCCGGACTGCGCTGATCCGCTCACCCGGACCGGAGCCCTGGAAAGCTCAGCAGGTACCAGCGAGCGCGGAATCAGCCCGGCGGATCCGGGCTGAGCCCGCGAAGCCTCCGCCCGTCCTCTGAAGGCGATCGAGCCACTTGCCGACGCGCTCCACCCACCGGCCCCTCCGCTCGAGGCTCCGGGCGTCGTCTGCGCACCCGGATCGCTGGATCGCGAGCCGTACCTTCGGGTCCTGCGATGGCTCCTCGAGGACAAGGCTGCGGCAAAGACACTGGTCGCCGTCACGGATCGCCGCAAGCCCGGACTCAGGTTCCGGACCGGCTTGCGACGACGCGGTCCTCCGTAGGCTCGCCCGCCGTCTCGGTCGGTGCCCGCCCCAGCCCGCTGGAACGAGCCGCCGCCTTCGATCTGCGGGAACACGAGGCCGCTCGACCGCCGGACGTCAGCCCCGTCGAGCACGAAAGGCGCTGGGAACTCTCCACCGACATGCGTGCGGGCCTGGACGAGCTGCGGGGGCCGCTCACTTCCGTGGCCGAAGAACTCGCGGCCCTGTGCGGCATCGATCTCCTGTCTCCTTCGTCACCGAGGGAGTCAACAGCGGCCTCCGGGAGCGCCCGCTCCCGCCCGTCGGGGGTGATCCGGCAGGTCATCTCCGGGAGGACTTCCACCACGAGGGGTTCTCCCGGTACCAGGCCACCGTGGCGGCCAGGCCCTCGTCGAAGGGGTGCCGGGGCTCGTAGCCCAGTTCGGTGCGGATCTTGGTCCAGTCGACGGAGTAGCGGGCGTCGTGGCCCTTGCGGTCCTCGACGTGGACGACGCTGTCCCAGTCCCGGCCGCAGGCGTCCAGGAGGCGCTCGGTGAGCTGCTTGTTGGTGAGCTCGGTACCGCCGCCGATGTTGTAGACCTCGCCCGGGCGGCCGCCCTCCAGGACGAGCCGGAGAGCGTGGCAGTGGTCCTCGACGTGCAGCCAGTCACGGATCTGTCCGCCGTCGCCGTACAGCGGCACCTGGCGGCCGTCGAGCAGGCTGGTGATGAAGAGCGGGATGATTTTTTCGGGGTACTGGTACGGCCCGTAGTTGTTCGAGCAGCGCGTGACGCGGACGTCCAGGCCGTGGGTGCGGTGATAGGCCAGGGCGAGTAGGTCCGATCCCGACTTGGCCGCGGAGTAGGGGGAGTTGGGGGCGAGGGGGTGGTCCTCGGTCCAGGAGCCGACGGGGATGGAGCCGTAGACCTCGTCCGTGGAGACGTGGACGAAGGTGCCGAGGCCGGTGCGGACCGCGGCTTCCAGCAGGACCTGGGTGCCCAGCATGTTGGTCGAGCCGAAGTCGGCGCCGTCGGCGATCGAGCGGTCGACGTGCGATTCGGCGGCCAGATGTACCACCGCGTCGTGCTCGGCCATCAGGCCGGCCACGCGTTCGGCGTCGAGGATGTCCCCGTGGACGAAGCGCAGCCGGGGGTCGTCCGCCACGGGCGCGAGGTTGGCCGGGTTGCCCGCGTAGGTCAGCGCGTCCAGGACGGTGACCGCCTCGGTCGCGGGGTCGGACAGCAGGGTCCGTACGAAGTGGGAGCCGATGAAGCCGGCCCCTCCGGTGACAAGGGTTCTCATGGCGGGTGTCGCGGTCTCTCGTGTCGTGGGTGTCCCGGGAAGCGGGCTCAGAAAGCGATCCGGATACGGCTGTGGTCGCCGAGGACGAAGCGGTGTGCGCGTGGTGCCCGGACCGCGCCGGAGACGTGGACGGAGCGGCCGATGAGCGAGCCCTCGACCCGGCCGGCGTCCTCGATCCGCGATCCCTGCAGCACGATGGAGAACTCCACCTCGCTGCCGCTGATCCGGCAGCCGTCGGCGATGGAGGTGAAGGCCCCGATGTGGGAGTCGGTGACGACGGTGCCGGCGCCGATGACGGTGGGGCCGACGATGCGGGACCGCACGATCCGGGCTCCGGGCCCGATCCTGACCCGGCCCACGATCTCGCTGGCCTCGTCCACCTGTCCCTCGACGCCCGGCTCCACGCTCTCCAGCACGATGCGGTTGACCTCCAGCATGTCGTCGGCGTTGCCGGTGTCCTTCCAGTAACCGGTGATGGTCGTGGCGCGGACCTCGTGGCCGGAGTCGACCAGCCACTGGACGGCGTCGGTGATCTCCAGCTCGCCGCGCGCCGAGGGCACACAGGCGGCGACGGCCTCGTGCACGGCGGGGGTGAAGAGGTAGACGCCGACCAGCGCCAGGTCGCTCCGGGGCGCCGGGGGCTTCTCCTCCAGCCGCACCACGGAGCCGTCCGGGCCGAGTTCGGCGACCCCGAACACCGACGGGTCCGCGACCTTGGTGAGCAGGATGCCGGCGTCGGGCCGCTCCCTGCGGAACTCCTCCACCACGTCGGTGATCCCGCCGACGACGAAATTGTCGCCGAGGTACATGACGAAGTCGTCGTCGGCGAGCCAGTCCCGGGCGACGAGCACGGCGTGTGCCAGCCCGAGGGGTGCTTCCTGCGGCAGGTACGTGACCCGGGCCCCGAAGGCCGAGCCGTCACCCAGCGCGGCCCGTATCTCGTCGGCCGTGCCGCCGACGACGACACCGATCTCGGTGATGCCCGCGGCGACGATCGACTCGATGCCGTAGAAGAGGACCGGCTTGTTGGCGACGGGGACGAGCTGCTTGGCGGCGGTGTGGGTGATGGGGCGCAGCCGTGTGCCGGTGCCGCCGGCCAGAACGAGTGCCTTCATCGCCGTCCCGCCCCCGCGAGGGTTCCGGCGCACTCCGCCGCGACCGCGTCGAGGAGGGTGAACAGTCTCGGCTGGGTCCGCCGCACCAAGGACGTGACGCGCTCCGCGTGCTCCGCGGTGGCGCAGCGCAGGGGCTGGGCCAGGGCGTAGCGGTCGTGCTGCCTGAGGACCAGAAGGTCCGGCCAGAGTTCCTGCGCGGACCGTCTGGCCCGCGCGATGTCCGCCGCCGGGTCGCCGTCCCAGCCCACGGGCCTGACGAAGTACTCGTCCGCCACCAGCCGGGCGAGCCACTCCTCGCTGTCCGCGAGCTGCGCGGCCCGGTGGGCGGCGTCGTCGCGCCCGGAGCGCAGGAGTTCCAGCATCGCGCGCGCGGCGCGCGGGTCGTCGAAGACTGCCAAGGGCAGCCGGTGCCGGGCCGGTATCCGGTGCCGGCGTGTGCCGGTGTCGTCGAGCAGTACCGTCGTGCGGTCGGCCACCGTGGTGAAGCGTGCCCCGGCGTCGGTCATCCGCAGCCACAGGTCCCAGTCCTCCAGGCCCGCCCCGGTGCGCCAGCCGCCGGCTCGCTCCGCGAGACCGCGCCGGTGCGCCACGCGCGACGGTTCGAAGACCACCCCGAGCACCTGGAACTCCGGGTGCCAGCACATCTCGTACGGCTGCGAGGCCGCGGTGAGCGCTCCCGCGGGGTCGCGCAGTTCGAAGCCCGTGGCGACGATGTCGGCCCCGCGGTCCGTCAGGGACAGCACGACCTCCAGGTGGTCGGCCCGCCACTGGTCGTCGTGGTCGAGATAGGCGACGACCTCACCCCGCGCCTCGGCCAGTGCGATGTTCCTGGGACCGCTGGGGTGGCCGTGGCGTTCGGTGCGCAGCAGTCTGATCCGTGGATCGGTGCGGGTGCTGTGGCGGACCCAGTCGTCGGTGTCGTCGGTGCTGCCGTCGGACACCACCAGCATCTCCCAGTCGGTGACCGTCTGGGCGGTCACCGAGGCGAGGGTGTCCAGGATCGGCCGGGACCGGTTGTACGTCGGGCAGATCACCGACACGCGGGGCTTGGGGGCATGCTCCATCTGTGCAACTCTCCGCGTCGTGGGACCGGGATTTCTTTGCCATCGCACCGGTGCCCGCGCCCGTCGATTCTCTGCTGCGAACGGCCACGGACGGGCCCGCCGGCGCACGGATCCGGCGCTGCGGCGCTTGTCGCAAAGTTAGCCCCGGCCGGTGCGCGGGCGCGCCCGCCGGAGGTCGAGTCGTCCCCCGCCCCGGGGCGGGGGAACGGTCGGGCCGGGTGAGCCGTCAGGCCGCGAAATGGACCGGCAGCGCCTGCGAGTGCCACAGGACGGCGACCTGGGCACGGTCCCGGCAGCCCAGTTTGCGCAGGACGTTCGACACGTGGAACTTGACCGTGCTGCGCTCTATGGTCAGTCGCTCGGCGATCTCCGAGTTGGACAGGCCCTCGGCGACGAGCACAGCCACCGTCCGTTCCCGGCCGGTGAGTTGGGTGATCTCGGCGGTGGGCAGCTCCGTCCGCCGGGCCTGGCCGGCCCGGCCGGACAGCAGCGCGGGAACGAGTTCGGGCGAGATCCAGCCGCGTCCGTTCAGCACCTCGCGTACGGCGCTGACGTAGCCGTGGTCGGGGTCGTCGCGGTCGACGATCCCGGCCACCCGGGCATGGAGGGACGACTTCCAGAACGCGTCGCTCCCGCCGTCGACCAGGACGATGACCCGCCTGCCCCACTCGGCCAGCGACGGATCCGCGTCCACCGTGGCGCTCTCGACGATGGCGACGTCGGCCGGTGTCACGGGTTTCACCGACGCGTGTCCGTCGTCCTTCCCCGAGACGAGCCACCCGAGGCCGGTCAGTGCCTCGGTCATACGGCGCCGCTGGGACGGGGTGCTGATGCCGAGAAGGATTCGTTCCATACTTCCCCCGAACTATGGTCGCAGCGCGGAGGAAGACCCCAACTGGTCAAAGTCGGTCACATCCCCCGCACAACTTTGATCATTCGTGGGGAAGTTAACACGAGCTCATTACTCCTTCAACGGAAAGTGACGGCAGAGCAAACGACTTGAGGAAGAACTGAGGTCACCGCCTCCCACGCCGCCTCCCACGCCTCCTCCCATGCCGCCTCCCATGCCGCCTCCGCTCACGCCCGATTCACCCGGCAGGCCCTCAGCTGCCCGCGTTGATCATGGTGATCGTGGTGGACGCCGCGGTGGTCGTCAGCGCCACGTACACCGAGTCGATCAGCTGCTTCATCGCCGGCTCGGCCCAGTGCCCCTCGGCCAGTTCCGCCATGCGCTCGTCGACGGCGGTCGTGTCGGCGCCGGCGAACACGAGGTCCCGCAGCCCGCCGGTGTGCAGCAGCACCACCAGCGCGGCCGTGCGCGCGTCGGGCTCCTCACCCTCCAGGACCACCGACTCGAGCCTCTGGCGCACCACGGCCTCGACCGATGCGTCGGCCTCCGGGTAGCGGCTCGTGGGGAAGATCCCCCAGCGCCGGGTCCGTTCCTCGCGGATGACGCCCTTGTCGAGCAGACCCTGCCGCGCGCCGTCGACCGCTTCCTCGCGCAGCTCGAAGATCCACGCCTGGACGTCCTTGGGTTCGTCCGCCGCGGCGATCCGCGCGAGCGCGGTGTCCAGGGCCGGGACGCCCGGCGGGGTGGGGTCGGTGACGACGAGTCGGTCGTCCTCGATGCGCACGCGGTCCGCGAGTGCCAGTTCCAGCACGGACGCGCTGGAGATCATGAATTCGGACTGCGACTGCAGCTGGGGGGCGCCGGTGGTGTCGTCGAGCGACAGGAGCATGATCTGCTCGCCGAGTGTGGTCTCCATGAGTGGGGTCTCTCCTTCTGCTGATCCGCGAAACTCGGTCGGTGAAACGTGCCTGCTCACGGCAGGGGGTGGGGACGGCCGCGGGTCTCCGTCCCCGGTGCGGCGGCCAGACCCGTCCTGGCCTCGGCCGTCCGCAGCCGCTCCGTGTTCCAGCTGAAGCCGGGGGACTCCGCCATCCGCAGCTGCTGGTATCCGACCGGGACGACCTTGACCGCGGCCCAGCCCATCTCCCGCAGGGCTGCCGGAAGCCGGCCGGTCAGATCGACGGCGAGCGGGTCGGCACCGTCGTCGAGCAGTCCCTCCAGGAGGCCGGAGGTCGTCACCGGCCGCGCCGTGCGGGGGGCCCGTGCCTCTCCGAAGCCGGCGACCCATTCGCCGACGAGGTCGAAACACTGCCGGGACGCCACGTACCGCAGCCGGTCGTCGTCGTCCCTGATCTCCGCCGGGGCTTCGCCGTAGCCGTGGCTCTCACGTTGGTTCACCACCGCCGAGCGTATCTGGAGCGCTTCCTGGAGCGCCCCCAGCATGCTCCAGCCGACCTGGTCCGTGGCATTGCAGCCGACGGTCGCCAGTGGCTGCGGGCCCGTCTCGTCGATGACCACCCCCACGGTGCAGACCACGCCGGGCACGCCGGTCGGAAGATCCGCGAGGACCGGTACGAGCCCGGCCTCCCGGGCCGAGCCCCACAGCTTCAGCAAGGTCCGCCAGTGCGCGTTCTCCTTGCCCTTGCGCACCCGGTCGGCGTCGACGGCGCCCACGTCGACGCGCCTCGGGCGCAGCCGGCGTTCCCAGGCGACGAGGAGCGCGTCCCGTTCGACCGTCTCCAGCAGGGCCGAACGCAGCGCCATGTCGTACCCCTGCCCGGACGCCGCCCCCGAGGGGCCCGGATCGAAGCCCTCCGCCTCCTCGGCGGGCGCGGGGTAGTCGACCAGTCCCGCGGGCACCAGGATCTCCGCGCCGTCCCGCAGGCGCCGTGCCGGATACCACGTCAGGGGCCGGTCGGTGACCCGCGCGTCGCCGAGGGCGACACCGGGGCCGGCGAAGGCCAGCGCGCGGGCGCCGAGGCCGCTCGGGGCGGACCGGACGGCACCGGGGAGCGGCTCCGGCTGCGGGAAGAGCGCGTACCGCTCCACCGCCTCACCCGCTCCGCGCACCAGGGCGTCCATGCGCGAGTGCCCGTACGCGCCGACGACCCGTGGCGACAGCGCCTGCGCCGCGTTCTCGGCCCGGTCGGCGCCGCAGGAGAGTCTGATGAGGGCCTTCCACAGCGGGTCGGCCGGTGGCGCGGGGGGAAGCATCCCGGACTTCTCCGCCAGTCCGTTGCCGGGGTCGAGGGTGGCCACGAAGTCGATCATCAAAAGGTTCCTGCCGGGAGGCGACGAGCGGGCGTACGGGAGAGGAGGGCGTCCCGGCCGGGAGCGCCCTGGAGGGACGGTCAGAGGAACGGCAGCCGGCAGCGGTGGTCGCTCCACGCGGCGCCCAGGGCGAGGAGCACGCCGGCGGTGCCGGTCGCCAGGTCGGAGGAGATACGCAGGGACTCCTGGCCGAGGAAGGCGGGGCCTCCCTGGTGCCGGACGGCGCCCAGGGCGAGCCCCGCGACGTGCCGGTGCTGCACGGGATCGGGGCCGGCGGCATGCTCCGGTCCGTCCGTCAGGTGCACGCGCGCCATGATGACGCCCGCCCTCCCGTTCAGCAGGCCCGCCTGCGCGACGAACGGCAGCTCCGTCGCCGCGAGGACCGCGTCACGCGCTTGGATCAGCTCGGGGTCCGGGCGGTGCGTGAGGAGGTCGTGCAGCACCATGCCCGTACCGCCGCTGCCGGACGCGATCAGCGGCAGTCGTCCCGTGGTGCCGTCCGCGAACGGCTCCCCCGGTGTCCAGCCGAAGCCGGCGAGGTCGCGGCGCAGCGCCGCCTCGGCGTGGTCCAGCAGGGCGGTGTCCCCGGTCCGTTCGTACAGGCGCAGCAGGAACAGGGCACTGCCCGACTCCCCTCGCAGCAGCCCCGCTCCCGAGCCGCCGCTCCCCCGGCCTTCGGAGGGCTGCGGGGTGCCGTCCACGAGACGCCCGGCGATCCCGGCCGCCCGGTCCAGCAGGCCGCGGTCGTCCGTGGACGCGGCGAAGTGCAACAGGGTCAGTCCGACGCCGGCGAGGCCGCCGCGGAGGCTGTGGTCGGTGCCCTGGAGGGGGGCCTCGACCAGCCGGGCGAGGAGTTCGCGGGCGGCGGCGGTGCGGCCGAGGCGGTCCAGGGCGTACGCGATCCCGCTCAGTCCGTCGTAGAGGCCGGGCCGCGGGTCCTCGAGGGCGTGCGCCTTGCCGGCGAGCCAGTCGAGATGCTCCTCGGGTACCTGCGCTCCGGCCTCGCCGAGGGCCCAGAGCACTCCGGCGGCGCCGTGGGCGAGGTCGAGTCCGCCCTCCGGCGTGAAGAACTGTTCGGCGTCGCCCGGGAAGAGCCGGTCGTCGCGGCCCGGCTGGGCGGTGGCGAGCAGGCCGTCCGCGAGGGACCGCAGCAGCGCGGGCCGGCCGGCCGGGCCGGGTGCGTCCCACGCCGGTTCCGTGCGCCGTTCGCCGTCACCGCCACTGCCCTCGGTGCCCGACGGGCGGGGCGACGGTCCCAGGTCGCGGCGGACGCGCTCCGCGAAGTCCTCCGGCACCGGGTAGTACGCGGTGATGACGTCGATGAGCTGGTCCGCCTTCTCCGTCCCCCAGGGCAGCACGGCCACCTGCGGGGCGAACAGCGCGAGCCGCAGGCAGCCCAGCGCGTAGCGGTCGATGGCGAAGCCGGTGTGACCGGCCGGGGCGATGAACCCCACCGCGCCCATGGTCTGCGCGACGGTGACGTCCGGCGTGCCGGCCGTCTCGAAGTCGATGAAGACGACCCGGCCGTCGGGCCGGACGAGGATGTTGCCCGGGTGCAGATCGGCGAAGACGACACCACGGTCGTGCATGGCGTCGATGCCCTGCTCGATCTGGTCGAGCACGTCCAGCGCCCAGGTCGTGTACTCGGCGACGGCCTCCGGGGAACGGACGGCCTTCAGCAGCGGGTTGCGGCGGACGAGTTCCTTGGAGAGCGCCGTCCCCTCCACGTACTCCCGGACCAGGAAGTAGTGCTCGTGGCCCTTGCGGTAGTCGATCAGCCGGGGGATGCAGGGCAGCCCGGTGAGCCGGCGCAGCGCCCAGTGCTCCTGTTCGTGGCGGGCGACGGCGTCGCGCCCGTCCGCGTCGAGGCCGGCGTGCGGGCGGGCCTCGCGCAGCAGGACCTCGGAGCCGTCCCGGGTGTCCGTGCCCCGGTACACGCCACCGCCGTTGGAGAAGTGCACCGCCTTGGTGACCCGGTACGGGAAGTCCCGGAGCGTGCCCGCGTTGCGGGCGGCGATCGCCTCGGCCAGACAGGCGGGCGGGGTCACCCACTCGGGCGGCCGGAACCCGGGTCCCCGCCGGTCGGGGACCAGCCGGCCGTCGGGGTCCTCGATGCAGTGGACCAGCTCACCGGACTCGGTCCGCACCGCCTGTAGGACGAAGCCCCCGTAGCGGACGTAGAGCGGCCCGGAGCGCCATCGGAGGTCGCTGAGGATGTACGGCCCGGGCTCGCCGTCCAGCAGGTCGCCGAGCTCGCGGAGGATCCGCTCGAAGTGCTGGTCGTCGAGCGGGTAGACCGTGACGAACTTGCCGCTGCCGCTGCGGTCGCCGTACTTGCTGTTGCGCCGTTGGAGCAGGTCCCGGCTGCGGATGAACTTGAACATCACCCGCTCGGTCACGCAGTACTTCGCCACCACGTCGAGGATGTGGCCGGCGTTCTCCAGGGTCGCCGATACATGGATCTTCCAGCCCTGCCGCGGCAGCGTCACGCCGGGCGGGGACAGCACCACCCACTCGCTGCCCGGCGCGCGGCCCCAGCCCTCGGGCAGCTCGTCGCGGACGAGGGGGAAGTCGTCCTCGGCCGCGGCCGACCGGGCCGGCAGGTCGAAGAACGGCGTGCCGGGCGGGCAGAAGTGCAGATGCCGGATGATGTCCATGATGCCGATGAGGTCCTGTTCCCTTGGTCCGGTGAGGGCGGGTCAGCGAGCGGCCGGGGCGATGTAGGAGAGGTAGAGCCATTCGCCCAGGGAGCGGTCGCCGGCCGCCACGCGAGCCGTCCCGATGCTGTCGTCCGGAGCCTTGGCGGTGACGGACAGCGGAAGCCGCACGGCGGGCACGGGGAGGGAATCGCCCTCCCGCACCGGCACGAAGGCGGAGAGGGGGGCGACGTCCTTCTCGGCCGGCCCCTGCCCGACGGTCGCGGTGCCGGTCTCGGTGCGCGTCACCATTCCGCGCCGGTACAGCGTGACCTGTGTGCCCGGGGTGACCGCGTCCAGGTCGGCCGCGTCCGACAGTACGAGCGTGGCCCTGCCGTCCTCGACGACGTAGCCGCCGGTGACCGTGTACGGCACGGTGACCGTCGTCAGCGTCGCACCGGCGCCGGCGGTGACGACCAGCGCGACGACGCACACGCGCCACATCCGGGCACCGGCCGCGCGCGCCTCGCGCACGAGCAGCCGCGCGCCGTTGAAGAGGCGGTAGGCGAGGTAGGCGACGCCGACGAGCACCAGCGTCGCGCCGATGAGACCGATGCCCTGGAGGATGTCGAGCCAGAGGGTGAACGCCGTCGCGATCAGGTAGACCGGGAAGAGCATGGAGGCGAGACCGAACGGCACGGACCAGCGCAGTGCGGGCAGCTCCCGCACGTACCGGCCGCCGAAGAGGACCTTCGCCAGGAAGCGGCGCGCGTCGGTCATCGTCCGGTCCCGCAGGTGCGAGATGTCCAGATGGGTCATGAGCGCGATGTAGCCGTCGAGCTTGACGAGCGGCAGGAGGTTGAGCAGGCCCGTCACATAGGTGGAGACCGCGAACACCAGCATGCCGTCGCGCAGACCGGACTCACCGGACGCGGCGCCCACCACGGACGCGCCGAGCGCCACCGACCCGGCGATGACCATCTGCGTCACCACGCCGGCGAGCGCCACCTGGACGCGTTGTTCCCGGTGGGGCAGCCGCCAGCCGTCGGAGACGTCGCAGAAGAACGCGGGCGTCAGGTAGAAGAGCATCACTCCCATCCGGCTGGGGCGCCCCCCGTGGTGGGTGAGGACCGCGCCGTGGCCCATCTCGTGCAGCGCGGTCGCGACGACCGAGGCGCACGCGACGCCGAAGAGGACTCCGAGCGGGAGCGGGGCGCCCAGCGCGTGCCGGAGCTGTGGTGCCTGGAACGCGAGGGACAGCACACCGCCCAGGGCGAGGACGGCCGCGAGCACCGCGCCGCCCCGGTTGGCCACGAGCCGCAGCAGCGGCACGAGCGCGGCGAGCATGCGTTCCGGCTTGACCACGGTGAACTGGAAGGTGAGCGGCGGAACGAACTTGAACCAGGTGTTGCCGGAGCGGTGCGGCTGCCCGTCCTCCAGCAGCCGCATCTTCCGCAGGCTCTCCACCGCCCGTTCGACGGCCTCCTCGGTCCAGGGCGCCCCCAGCGTGTCCACCAGGCCGGGACGGTCGCGCTCGCCGTCCAGCGCGCGCAGCAGCCGGGCCATGTCGGCCCCCACCCGGATGTACTGCTGTGAGCCCCGCTGGACGACCCAGGGCGCGTCGTCGGCGATCGGCTCGTGAACCTGTACGTCGGGGGCCAGTTGGGGCCGTTCCCGCAGGGCGCTCTCCCGCTCAGGCGTCAGCGTCGCGCCCGATCCCGCCCGGCCACGCCTCATATGACGTCCCGGGTGAGGAACAGCCGGCGGGCGGCGTAACCGGCCAGGGCCAGCCAGGCGCCGATGACGATCAGGGCGACCGGCACCGACAGCAGTTCGGGCTTGCCGTCCCGGTAGACCGAACTCATGGCGATCGTCATGGTGAACCTGCCGACGGAGGGCGCCAGCCGCAGCAGCGCCTCGTCGACGAAGAGCGTCAGACCCAGCAGGGTCGCCACGGCGGCGGTCTGGTTGCGGATGACCCAGCCGAGCAGAACCCCCCAGGGGGCGCCCAGGACGGTGACCGTGAAGACGCCCACCAGGGTGAGCGTCGTCTCGTGGGTCCAGGCGGGTTCCAGGCTGGTGGAGGCCGAGAGGAACACCGCCGGGGAGGCGGCTGCCAGGCCCGTGGCGAGCAGGGCGAACACGACGCCCATGCCGGTGCCCACGAGCAGCTTCGCGCCCAGCAGGCGGCTGCGTCCGCCGCTCAGCAGCACGGACCTGCCGATGGCACCGGAGTGGTACTCCCTGGTGACGAGGACGGCTCCGAGCAGTGCGGAGAACAGCAGCAGCATGAACCAGGAGCGGACGACCTGGTCGGTGACGGCCTCGACGGTCGTCGCGCCCTTGGCGATGTCCTCCTCGGCCTGGGCGACGAATCCACTGCTCGCGAGGACTCCCAGGAACACTCCGATGAGGGCCATCGACCACCAGGCGCGTCCGGTGAACGCCTTGGACCATTCGGCGGCTATGAGATCACGCATGAGCGGCTTCTCCGGTTCCGGTCGGCTCGGCGAGCTCGAAGAAGCGGTCCTCGAGGCTGTGCCGGCCGCCCGAGGTGAGCTCGGTGAGGGATCCGCAGTAGCGCAGGGACTTCTGAAGGATCACCACGTCGTCCACCGTCTGCTCCACCTCGGCGAGCAGATGGCTGGACAGCAGAATGGTGCGGCCCTCGTCGGCGAGGGACCGCAGGAAGGTGCGCAGCCATCGGATCCCGTCCGGGTCGAGGCCGTTGGCGGGCTCGTCCAGGACGAGCAGCTCGGGGTCGGCGAGCAGCGCGGACGCCAGCGCGTGACGCTGTTTCATGCCGGTGGAGAAACCCTTGAGCTGCTTGTCGGCACGGTCGTCGAGGCCGACGTGCTCCAGCACCTCGTCCACCCGCCGGCGCGGCAGCCCGAGCATCCTGGCCCAGATCCTGAGGTCGCGACGGCCGGTCACGCCCGGCGTGGCGCCGATGCCGTCCATGCTCACGCCGATCCGGTGGGCGGCGCGGGGGAGTTCGGCGTACGGCTTGCCGAAGACGGTGGCGCTTCCGGTGGTCGGCGCGGTGAGGCCCAGCAGCATGCGCAGCGAGGTGGTCTTGCCGGCGCCGTTGCGGCCGAGCAGGCCGACGATGCGTCCGGCGGGCACCTCGAAGGTCACGTCCTCGACCGCGGTGAACTCACCGAAGCGTTTGGTCAGTCCCCGGAAATCTGCTACGACGGCACTACTCATACGTTCTCCGTGCGGGAGTTCACAGCGATGCGGCACACACAGGCGATCGGACTGTGATTTCTTGGCATGGCAATTCCTTCTCAGTCGTCCCGGTGGTGTCCGACGGCCGGGAACCGGCCCCCTGCCCCGGAAGGAAACGAGACTTCCTTCCGGGGCAGGGGTTCACCTGTGCGGTCGATCTCCGCGTCGGCGGGATCAGGTGACGGCGACCGCGGAAGCCACACCGCCGTAGACGGCGCTGGCGGCGACCGAGACGACCACACCGTCCTTGAAGTTGGACCAGAAGCCCGGGGCCTCCATGGCCTCCAGCTCCTGCATGCCCAGCTCAAGCGCCTCGGTGGCGTCCTTCTCGAAGATGTCCTGCATTGTTCAACACCTCCTTCGCGTCAGCTCGTTCTCATTCCGGGACGGATATCCGGAGTGCGGATATCAGGTCGTCGCGATGACGGAAGCGACGATGCTGTAGGTGACGGCACCGCCGACACCCGCGCCGCTGATGTAACCGGTCACGGACCAGAAGCCCGGGGCCTCCATGGCCTCCAGCTCCTGCATGCCCAGCTCGAGCGCCGGATTGTTGTCCAGCTCGGCAGAGTTCTGCATTTTTCTTTACCCCCCTTCCACCTATGTGCTGTTCATCCGCGGGCGCTGGGCGACGGCCCGTCACCTGCGGAAGTCTCGGTCGATTCGGCGGTCAGCGGCTGACCGGCGTCGAATCGGACACGGCTGGTTCCAGAAGGCCCTCGATGTCGGCGGCGTTCAGTCCGTCGAGCATCGGCAGCCCCGCGCCCCACGCCCGAACGCTGCGCCGGGCGACGACGGCGAGCCGGCCGGGTTCCGCGGTGATCCGCCGTCCGACCCCCCAGGAGTCGATCAGCGCCGCGATCCCCGCGCCCGGGTCCTCGGGCAGCGGCGTGGCCGGTGGTCCCTCCCCCGTCGGGTCGAGGGCGGCCGCCCGCAGGCGCTGCCACAGCGCGTCGAGCCTGCGCGCCGAGCCGAGCCGCGTGTCACCCGCGGCGATCGCCCCCCACAGGGGCGGCAGCAGCGCGGCGACCGCTGTCATCTTGCGCAGACCCAGCTCGGTCGACAGCTCGTTGGCGAGGTACCAGCCCTTGCCCGCGTAGGGAGGCCGGTCGAGGACCACCCAGCCGGCGTGGCTGAGGCCGCTGATCTTGGCGATCTCCGTCCGCAGCCGCTCGTCGGCCGCCAGGCCCCGGGCCCGGCGGGCCCGCACCTCGTTGCCGAGCCGCACCGTCCGTTCGGCCAGTGACTCGGCCAGGGCGTCCTCGGTCGGCCGGTCCCGGTGGTCGCCGGCGTAACTGCCGCAGATCCGGGACAGCACCTCCAGGACGCCTTCCGCGACCAGTTCGGCGGGCAGCGTCGCGGTGGCCTCCGGGTCGATCACCGCCGCGTCGGGGCGGAGGGCCCCGCCCATGACGAGCCGCTTGCCCCCGTCGTGGGCCAGGCAGGCGACGGCGCTCAGCTCCGACCCGGTGCCCAGCGTCGTGGGCACCGCGGCCAGGCGGGGCCCGCGGGACCGCTCGGACGGCAGCAGGACCAGTCCACTGCGCTGCGGAACCGTGAGCCGGGTGAGGGCGTCGGGATCCGCGAGCAGCAGGACCGCCAGCTTGGCCTGGTCGAGCAGCGAACCGCCGCCGACCGCGACCACCAGCTGCGCGTCCTGGATCCGCCGGGCGAGGTCGGCGACGTCGCGTGGCGAACCGGGGCCGGTGATCACGACTGTGTGCGCGGTCCGGCCGCCGCGTTCGATCCGTTCCCGGACCGTCCCCGCGATGCCGGCTTCGGCGACGCCGCTGTCCAGCAGCAGGGCGACGGAGCGTTCCGGCCGGGTGCCGAGCCATCGGGCGAGCCCGTCACCGCCGTACGCCATCACGGTCGGGCAGTGCCAGCCGAGGGTCATCTCGCCGCCCCCGCCAGGTCCGCCGTGTACGCCGTGATGCCGGTGCGCACGCAGTCCAGCAGCTCGGTCAGCTCCGCCTCGGTGTAGGTCAGCGCGGGGAGGAGCTGGATGCCGTTCACTCCGGGGTGGACGACGGCGCCGGCCTCGCGGACCGCGGCCACCAGGGCGGGGACCTCGGTCTGCGGCAGCGGCAGGCCGTCCGCCGCGCTCACGCGGACCGAGCGGAAGCAGCCCGTGCCGGTGGTTCCGGACACCCTGGGGTGCTCGGCGGTCAGGCGCTCCAGTTCGGTGTCGAGCCGGGCCGACAGCCGCTGTCCCAGGGCCACCGCGTCCAGCCGCCGCATCTCCTCGACGGTGGCGAGGATCGTGGCGCAGGTGACGGGGGTGCCCGCCTGGGTCTCACCGTGGGTGAGCAGCGAACCGGCCTCCGTGAAGGCGTCCGCCACCCGGTGCGAGGCGACGACGGCCGCCGCCGCGCTGGTCCCGTTGGTGAGCCCCTTCGAGGCGATCAGCAGGTCCGGCTGTTCGGGCCAGCGGTGGGATGCGAAGAAGCTGCCGGTCCGGCCGAAGCCGGTGGCCACCTCGTCGGCGACGAGCAGGAATCCGTGTTCCGAGCGCAGGCGCAGAAGCTCGGCGACGTACTCCTCGGTGAGCGGGACCGCGCCGGAGCCGAGGACCGGCTCGACGACGACGGCGGCGACGTGCGCGCCCTGGCGCTCCAGCAGGGCGCGGATCTCGTCCGGGTCGTTGGGTGCCACGTGCCGCACGTGGCGCTGGTCGACACCGTAGAGCTGCTGCCCCAGGTTGTCCCCGGTCAGCGCGAAGCCGCCGAAGGTCAGTCCGTGATAGCTGCCGCGCAGGCCGACCACCGCCTTGCGCCGGTCCTGACCGCGCAGCGCGTGGTAGTGCCGGGCCACCTTCATCACCAGGTCGTTGGCCGCGCCTCCGGAGGTGGAGAACAGCACCCGCTGGTAGTGGTCCGCCCCGCAGACGTCGATCAGGGCTGCCGCCGCCTTGCGGGCGTAGACGTTCTCGTACCGGAAGACGCTGAGGTAGGAGGCCTCGCGCAGGGCCTCGGCCGCCGCCTCGGCGATGGCCCGGTTGCCGTAGCCGAGGTTGGTGTTCCACAGTCCGCTGGAGCCGCACAACAGCTCGCGGCCGTCGGCGAAGCGGATCCGGACGCCCTCGGCCGACACGGCGCACAGGGCGTCGTCGCCATGGTGTTCCGGAGCGAGCATCGAGGGCCACAGGGCCGGGGCGGGAGCCGTTCCCGTGCCGTTGTCCGTCATGCCGTCACTCCCACTTCCAGCAGTACGTCGCGGTAGCGCCCGGTGCCGGGCAGCGGGTGCCTGGACAGCACCGTCAGGCCCGCGCCCGCGAGTTCGCTCTCCAGGCGGTCGGCGGGCAGCACGCCGACGGTGGTGGTGCACACCGTGACGGGCCCGTCGTCGCCGACCGTCGCGGGGAAGATGGTGACGGTGCGGGTGGCGGATCCCGCCGGCCAGTGGTCGTGCATCCGGTAGACGCGTCCGCTGGCACCGACCGCCTCGATCACCGCCTCCACCTCGGCCGCGGCACCCGTGGCGTCGGAGCCCGGGGCCCCGGACGCCACGATGTCGGCCGTGGAGAGCAGGAACCGGCCGCCGGGGGCGAGGTGCTCCCGCACCGCCGCGTACAGACCGGCCCGGCCCTCCTCGTCGAGCAGGGAGACCGAGGTCGTGCCCAGCACGATCACCTCGAAGCGGCGGCCCAGCGCGAAGGAGCTCATGTCGGCCCGCACCGTGACGCAGCGCTCCCGCAGCCGGCCCGGTGCCTGCGCCAGCCGCTCGTCGAGCAGTCGCAGCATGCCGCCCGAGAGTTCCAGGGCGGTCACCTCCCTGCCGAGCGCGAGCAGCGGCAGAGTCAGCCGGCCGGAACCGGCGGCCAGTTCGAGGACGGCGCCCGGCGTCCGCCTGACCAGGCCGACCAGTTCGCGGACCTCGTGCGTGTCCTTCAGGGAGAAGTCGTGGTAGATCGGCGAGCCGGTCTCGTCGTACACATCGTGCAGCTCGGCCCGGTCCCCCAGCTCGGCCAGCAGTTCACCGGCCCGGCCCGGGACCTTCGGGGGTGTCAGCGCGACGGCCACGGTCTCACGCCCCCGCGCCGAGGAGCCCGGTGGAGCGCAGCGGCACACCGGCGTCGGCGAAGAAGGCCTCCACCTCGCACAGGCGGTCCCGGTCGGCGTGTCCGGCCGCGGCTTCGAGGGAGCCGCACACCAGCAGCGTCTCCACGAGCGCGCCCGCCTCCCGGCCGACCCGGAAGGTCCGCCCCACCGCGGGGGCGTGCACGTAGGCGGCCTCGTCCGTCCACAGCAGCAGCGGCAGCGCGCTGTCGTCGGTGTCCGCGGCACCGGCCGGGGCTGCCGGGGTGGAGGCGAGCCGGCCCCCGAAGCCGGAGACCCGTACGCCGTCCAGGCCCCTGGCCCGCAGCTCTCGTACCGCGGCCAGCGCGGCCAGGTACCGTCCCAGCCAGGGCCGTTCGGTGAGCGCGGCCACACGGACGTCCTCGGGCACGGTGTCGCCGAGGGCGACCGCGCAGGGGTGCGCGCTAGCGGTGTTGGCGCGGTCCCAGGCGGCGACCACGGAGGCGAAGGAGGAGCCCAGCCGACCCAGCCGGCTGCCGCCGGGGGAAGTGGACAGTTCGCCTTCCTGCCCGACGTACAGCCGGGTCGAGGGACCGTCTCCGTCCGGTCCGGCGCCCAGTGCGGAGACGTCCGCGAGCTGGACGGCGGGGTCGGTCACGAAGGCGGCGAAGTCGCCCTCGGCGCGGGCCCGGTCGGCGTCGGCGAGGAAGGTCTCGAAGTCCGCCTCCTCGGTGACGCGGATCAGGGTCGCGCCGATCACCGACATGTAGGCGGACGTCGCGTAGTCCTGGGTCTGGAGGAAGAAGGAGTCGTCGATGGACAGATCGCCCCCGGGTTCGCTCAGCGAACCCTGGTAGCCCACGACGAGGGGGCCGGGGACGTCCGAGGTCTCCGGGACCCGGCCCGGAGCGAGGACCACCGTGTGCGGCCCGACCAGATCCGACCCGAGCACCTCGGCCAGGTGCCGCGGGTTCTCCAGGACCACCGTCGCGGCACCGGCGTGCCGTCCCTCGGGGCGGCCGGGCAGCGCGCGGCCCGTCCCCCAGGACATCAGGTGCCGTCGGGCCGCGGACATACGGTTCCCGTCCACGTCTTCCACCCCCCTTTTCGCGTTCGACTTCTTCGTCGTGTCCGTCTTCACCACATCGGCCTTCGCCGCTTCGGCCTTCGCCGCCTCGGTCTTCATTGCGCCGTGACCGATGTCAGGATCTTCTTCAGGTCTTCCATGGCGGCTTTCGCACCGTGCACGTTGAATACACCGGTCGGATTGAGGACGATCTCGTCCACGCCGGCCTCGCGGTAGGCCGCGAGCTTTCCGACGACCGTGTCGATATCGCCGTGAACGAAGGCGTCGCCTTCGAGCATGCGTTTCGCCGCCGCCGGCATTTCCTCGCCCGCGATGTCGATCCCGGCTTTCTTCAGCATGTCGATGTAATGCGGAGCCTGCATGTGCCGGGAATTGCTGGCCAGCACCAGTTCCGCCGGATCACGGTCCGGCCTTTCCAGCGCCACCGGGACGATGGCCGACAGCCGGGGTGTGGCGCGCCCCGCCTTTTCGGCGCCTTCCGTCATGGCCGGCCGCACGGTGTCCCGGAGATAGGCGGGAGGTGTCAGCCAGGTGACGGCGACGTCGGCGGCGGCACCGGCCAGTCTCGCCATTCCCGGCCGCAGCACGCCCAGGCCGAGGTCGACGCGCGGGGCCACCGCGGGGACCATGGCGGCGTGGCAGGAGAAGTACTCCCCGTCCACGTCCACGGTCTCGCCGGCGAGCAGGCCCCGGACGATCGTGAGGTACTCGCGCGCCGCCGTCAGCGGGCTGGCGTACGGAGTGCCGAGCAGGCTCCGCTGGAACTCCCTGCCGCCGGGGCCGAACCCCGCGACCACGGACTCGCCCGTGGTCATGGCCAGTGACCTGACCTGGTGGGCCGCCTCGTACGGATGCCGCAGCGGCATCAGGGTGACACCGGTGCCGGTCGGCACCCGGAAGCCGGCACCGGCCGCGGCGGCGAACCCCTGGAAGGGTTCGACCAGCATCGCCTGCCCCTGCCACAACCGGTGAGCGCCGGTCCATTCGACCAGTGCGGCGTACGGCAGCAGCTGTTCCGGCCTGCGCGGCAGGAACGGCATCAATACCGAATACGCGGTCATGTGTCACTCCGACATCGAAACACGCCCATGAACAGCGGCGCGTTGCTTCCCCGACAATGTCACGGCGGTGAGCCGGCCGGGAATCCTTTTCGTGCGGTGCCCGTCGGCCCGGCCTGACAACACAAAGGTATGGGTCCGGCGGCCTCCGCGCCCCCGCCAGGAGGACAGTCTCTTCCCCGTCCCGGGACGGGGAAATCGACGCGGTCCCGCACCGGCGGGCCACGGGCCCCCATTCGCCTTGAACAGGAGGGCGCTGTTCGCCCATACTCCGACGCACCGGACCTTGGAAAGGCCATATCCCATGCCGCCACGCATCAGCGTCATATGCCCTACGTACAACCGCGGTGAAGCGATTCTGTCCACGTTGGAATCCGTGCGGGCACAGACGATGCGCGACTGGGAAATGCTGGTGGTGTCCGACGCGAGCGACGACGGCACGGACGCGGTGGTCGCGTCACTGGCGGCGCGCGACCGACGGATACGGCTGCTGCGGACCAGGCGGTTCGGCTCCCAGTCCGGACCCACGAACATCGCCCTGGGCGAGGCCGCGGGCGAATTCGTCGCCTACCTCGACCACGACGACCACTGGGAACCGGACCACCTGCTCCGGCTGTGGCAGGCCTACGACGACGGGGCCCGGTTCGTGGCCACCCGTGCCCGCAAGACGACCGCGGCCGGAGCGGTGACCGGCACGGCGCACCCCCTGTCCCTGTGCTGGCACCCGGACATCCAGCTGATGAGTCCGCTGTTCGAGAACTCCTGCGCCGGACACGTCGCCGGCCTCGCCGAACAGGTGGGCGGCTGGCGCGAGTCCCCGGTCGGCCTGGAGGACTGGGACCTGTGGCTGCGTTTCGCCGACGCCGGAGAGCGCTGCACCACCCTCCTGGACCGCACGGTCACCCTGCTGGACGACCCGGGCACCCGGACCCACAGCCTGGAGCGGCGGTTCACCCACGAGATCGCCCGCTTCGACGACGCCCTGTCCGCCCGTGCCGCCTACCGCGCGCTGGCCGACACCCGCAACCAGGAGCGGGAACTCCAGGCCGTCCGCAGGGACTTGCTGGACTGGTACGGCGCCCTGGCCGAGAGCGGCGAGCTGGTGTTCCCGCGTGGCTGGCGGGGCGGTACGAAGGCGCTCGAAGCCGCGGTGGAGTCACAGATCAGCGAGAACGGCACGGTGTGGAAGGGGCTCGCCCTCGTCGCACGCGACACGTACGTCTCGCTGTGCGTGCCGCTGTCGACCATGACCGCGGAGCACGCCGACCGCTACACGCGGTACTTCCGCGCCACCATGCACCACCAGATGGCGTTCCTGGAGGACGTCCTGCCGCACGGGAGCGTGCGTCGGTGAGCGTCGTGGCGGACCCGGGCCCGGCCGGTATCCGGTCCTGGCGCGACGACGCCGGGGACCGTCTCCGTATCCGTACCGAACGGGTACCGCTGGACGCCCTGGACGACTGGGAGACCGATCCGTCCTCCGGCGCCCTCCGGCACCGCAGCGGACGCTTCTTCTCCGTCGAGGGGCTGGACGTGCGCCGTCCCGGGCACCCGGTGTCCCACTGGCAGCAGCCGATCATCAGCCAGCCGGAGATCGGCATGCTCGGCATCCTGGTCAAGCGGTTCGGCGGCGTACCGCACTGTCTGATGCAGCTCAAGCCGGAACCGGGCAACTGGGGCGGGCTCCAGATCTCCCCGACCGTCCAGGCCACCCGCAGCAACTACACGGGGGTGCACAAGGGCGCCCGGGTCCCCTACCTCGACCACTTCCTGAGCGCCTCCGCCCGGCACCGGGTCGTCACCGACGTGCACCAGTCCGAGCACGGCTCGTGGTTCCTGCGCAAACGCAACCGCAACATGGTCGTCGAGGTCACGGGGGACGTGGAGGCGGTGCCCGGCTTCCGCTGGCTGTCTCTCGCGGAGCTGCGGCAACTGCTGCGCGTGGACGACCTGGTGAACATGGACACCCGCTCCGTACTCTCCTGCCTGCCCCGGCGGACGGCGGCCGGCCCGTCCGCACACCCGACCGCCGACGTCCTCGCCTGGCTGGCCCGGGGGCGGGCCCGCTCCGGGATGACCGTCGAGCGGCGACCGCTCGACGGCCTGGCGGGCTGGCGGCGCGACGCCGGGCGGATCACGCACGAGAGCGGCCGGTTCTTCGACGTCATCGGGGTCCGCGTGGAGGCCGTCGGCCGCGAGGTCGGCCGCTGGAACCAGCCGATGATCGCCCCGCACGGGGTGGGAATCGTGGCGTTCCTGACGACCCGTGTCGACGGCGTACCGCACGTACTGGCGCAGTTGCGGGCGGAGCCCGGCTGCGCGGACACGGCCGAACTGGCACCGACCGTTCAGTGCACCCCCGGCAACTACGACCTGCTGCCCTCCGCCGCCCGCCCGCCCTTCCTCGACGACGTGCTGGCCGCCGACCCCCGGTCCGTCAGGTTCGACACGGTCCTCTCCGACGAGGGGGGCCGCTTCCACCACTCACGCAGCCGCCACCTCGTCGTCGAACTCGACGAGCGGGCCGAGCGGCCGGAGCGGCCCGGCTACCGCTGGCTGTCCCTCGGCCAGCTCCACGAACTGCTGCGCCACGGAGGCCGCGTGAACATGCAGACGCGCAGCCTGCTCGCCTGCCTGACCGCCCTGACACCCGCCACGGACCGGGACACGGCCACGGCCACGGCCACGGACATCGACGTGCACACGGAACCGGACGTCACGCCATGGTGACCCGCCCTCTGATCACCGTGCTCGGCGCCTCGGGTCTCATCGGCTCCTCCGTCGTCGCGGAACTCGCCCGGCGCCCCGTCCGGCTGCGCGCCGTCGGACGCCGAACCGCCGTCCCGGCCGGGCCCGGCCGTCCGGTGGCGGACGTCGAGACCCGGTCCGTGGACCTCTCCCGGCCCGGCCTCCTCGCGGAGGCGGTGGCCGGCTCCGACGCGGTCATCCACCTCGTCGCCCACCTGGACGGCGCGGGAACCTGGCGGACCACCGACGGGGACAGCGCGGCCGAACGCCTCACCACCGGCCTGGTCCACGAGCTCGCCGACGCCCTGCGGCCGGCGCCGGCCACCGGCCGGCCGCCGTCGACGGTCGTGTTCGCGAGCACCGCGACCGCCGCCACCGGACCCGCCACCGCCTACGAGCGGCAGAAGTCCGCCGCCGAGCGGGTGCTCGCCGACGCCACCGCCGCGGGCGCGCTGCGCGGCGTGTCCCTGCGGCTGTCCACCGTGTTCGGCCCCGCCCCGGCGCCCGCGGCGGACCGCGGCGTCGTCTCGGCCATGGCCAGGCGGGCGCTGGACGGCACGCCGATCACGATGTGGCACGACGGCACGGTGCGGCGCGACCTGCTGTACGTCCGGGACGCGGCCACGGCGTTCACCGCCGCCCTGGACCACGCCGACGCACTCGCCGGACGCCACTGGTCGGTCGGCAGCGGCCGTAGCTCAGCGCTGGGCGACGTCTTCCGCACCGTCGCGGCCACCGTGGCGAGCCGCACCGGGAGGCCGCCCGTGGCGGTGCACCGGGTGGAACCGCCCGCGTTCGCCTCGGCCGCCGACTTCCGGGACGTCTCCGTCGACCCCGCGCCGTTCCGCTCCGTGACGGGCTGGACCCCGCGGGTCCCCCTGCACGAGGCCCTGGACCGAACCGTCGCCGCGCTGGCCGGCACCCATGGAAAGGACCTGCTGTGACCACCTTCGTCTGGGACTACCTCCGGGAGTACGAGACCGAGCGCGCGGACATCCTCGACGCCGTCGAGACGGTCTTCGGCTCCGGGCAGCTCGTGCTCGGCAAGAGCGTGGACGGCTTCGAGAGGGAGTTCGCCGACTACCACGGAGTCGGGCACTGCGTGGGCCTGGACAACGGCACCAACGCGGTCAAGCTCGCGCTCCAGGCCCTCGGGATCGGGCCGGGCGACGAGGTCATCACCGTCTCGAACACGGCCGCGCCCACCGTCGTGGCGATCGACGCGGTCGGCGCCACCCCGGTCTTCGTCGACGTGCGCGAGGAGGACTTCCTCATGGACACCGGCCAGGTCGAAGCGGCGATCACCGACCGGACGCGCTGCCTGCTCCCGGTCCACCTCTACGGGCAGTGCGCCGACATGGACACGCTCGGGGACATCGTCGCACGGCACGGTCTGGCCCTGGTCGAGGACTGCGCCCAGGCGCACGGCGCCCGGCACAACGGCCGGCGGGCGGGCACGTTCGGCGACGCCGCCGCGTTCTCCTTCTACCCGACGAAGGTGCTCGGCGCCTACGGCGACGGCGGCGCGACGATCACGTCCGACGACGAGGTGGCCCGCCGGCTGCGCCGCCTGCGGTACTACGGCATGGAGGAGCGGTACTACGTCGTCGAGACCCCCGGCCACAACAGCCGGCTCGACGAGGTGCAGGCCGAGATCCTGCGCCGCAAACTGGGCCGGCTCGACTCCTACGTGGAACGCCGCCGCGCCGTCGCCCGGCGCTACGCCGAGGGCCTCGGCGACACCGGCCTGGTCCTCCCCCGCGTCACGCCGGGCAACGACCACGTGTACTACGTCTACGTGGTCCGCCACCCCCGGCGGGACGCCGTCCTCGAGGCGCTGAAGTCCCGCGGCATCTCCCTGAACATCAGCTATCCGTGGCCCGTGCACACCATGTCCGGCTTCGCCCACCTCGGCGTGACGCGCGGGGCGCTGCCGGTCACCGAGGCCCTCGCGGACGAGGTCTTCTCGCTGCCGATGTACCCCTCGCTGCCACCCGGGACGCAGGACACGGTGATCGCCGCCCTGCGCGACGTACTGGAGGAACTGGCGTGAAGGCCCGTCCGCTGGCCGTGCTCGGCGCGGTGGAGTTCAGTCCCGTGCCGCACCCCGACGACCGGGGTCTGTTCGTGTCCACCTTCACGGAGGACGCCTTCACCGAGGCGGTCGGCCGGCCGCTCTTCCCGGTGCGGCAGGCGAGCCAGAGCGTCTCCCGCCGGGGAGTCGTACGGGGCGTGCACTTCACCGCCGTGTCCCCGGGCACCGAGAAGTACGTCCACTGTCCGCGCGGCACGGCCCTCGACATCGTGGTGGACCTGCGCGTCGGCTCACCGACCTTCGGCACCTGGGACTCCGTGGTGCTGGACGCCCGGGACTTCCGCGCCGTGTACCTCCCCGCCGGCGTGGGGCACGCCTTCGTGGCCCTGGAGGACGACACGGTCATGTCCTACCTGCTGTCCGCCGGTTACGTCGCCGCGCACGAACTCGCCGTGTCCGTGCTGGACCCGGAGCTCGGCCTGCCCCTCCCCGACGGCATCACCCCGGTCCTCTCGGAACGGGACCGGCTGGCCGTCACCCTCGCGGAAGCCGCCGACCGGGGCATGCTGCCGCGCTACACCACCGAGGAGAACCGATGAGCACCTGCCGCGTCTGCGCCGGCCCCCTGACCGAGTTCCTCGACCTGGGGGCACAGCCCAATTCCGACGCCTTCCTGCGGCCGGGCGAGACGGACGGCGAGTTCTTCTTCCGGCTCGCGGTGGGCCGGTGCGGCTCCTGCACGATGGTGCAGCTGATGGAGGAGGTCCCGCGCGAGCGGATGTTCCACCGGGACTACCCGTACCACTCCTCGGGCTCCTCGGTGATGCGGGAGCACTTCGAGAACACCGCGCGCCGGCTGCTGGCCACCGAGGCGACGGGGTCCGACCCGTTCGTCGTCGAGATCGGCTGCAACGACGGTGTGATGCTGGCGACCGTCGGCAGGGCCGGGGTGCGCCATCTGGGCGTCGACCCCTCGGAAGGCGTCGCCGACGAGGCGCGGGCCAAGGGGGTACGGGTCCGTACCGCGTTCTTCGAGGAGTCCACGGCGCTCGGCATCGCCGCCGCCGAGGGCCGGGCGAACGTCGTCTACGCCGCCAACACCCTGTGCCACATCCCGTACCTGGACTCGGTCTTCCGCGGGCTGGACGCCCTGCTGAAGCCGGACGGGGTGTTCGTCTTCGAGGACCCCTACCTGGGCGAGATCGTCGAGCGCACCTCGTTCGACCAGATCTACGACGAGCACTTCTACTTCTTCACGGCCCGCTCCGTGCGGAACCTGGCCCGGCGCCACGGGTTCGAGCTGGTGGACGTCCTCCGGCTGCCGGTGCACGGCGGGGAGGTCCGCTACACCCTCGCACGCCGGGGCACTCGGCCGCCGACCGCGGCGGTGGCCGAAATGCTGGCCGAGGAGGAGAGAAAGGCCCTCGCCGAGCCGGCGACGCTGGAGCGCTTCGCGGCCGACGTCCGGCGCACACGCGACGAACTGGTCGCACTGCTCAAGGGCCTGCACGCGGACGGCCGCAGGGTCGTCGCCTACGGTGCCACCGCCAAGAGCGCCACCGTCGCCAACTACTGCGGCATCGGGCCGGAGCTGGTCTCCTCCGTCTACGACACGACCCCCGCCAAACAGGGCCGTCTCACCCCCGGCTCCCACATCCCGGTCCGCCCGTCCGAGGCCTTCGACGAGCCCTATCCGGACTACGCGCTGCTCTTCGCCTGGAACCACGCGGAGGAGATCATGGCCAAGGAACGGGAGTTCCGCGCGGCCGGCGGCAAGTGGATCCTCTACACCCCCCGGGTCCGCGTCCTCGAGTAGGCGGCACACCAGACGGCTTGCATGACCATGCGAGGTGATGCATACTTTTTCCATGTCCAAAGTCCTCACCTCCCTGCCCACCGGTGAGCGCGTCGGTATCGCCTTCTCCGGCGGCCTCGACACCTCCGTCGCGGTCGCGTGGATGCGCGACAAGGGCGCCGTGCCGTGCACCTACACCGCTGACATCGGTCAGTACGACGAGCCCGACATCGCCTCGGTGCCCGGCCGCGCCAAGACCTACGGCGCCGAGATCGCGCGCCTGGTCGACTGCCGTGCGGCACTGGTCGAGGAGGGGCTGGCCGCGCTGACCTGCGGCGCGTTCCACATCCGCTCGGGCGGGCGGGCGTACTTCAACACCACGCCGCTCGGCCGCGCCGTCACCGGCACGCTGCTGGTGCGGGCCATGCTCGAGGACGACGTCCAGATCTGGGGCGACGGCTCGACGTTCAAGGGCAACGACATCGAGCGGTTCTACCGCTACGGCCTGCTCGCCAACCCGCACCTGCGGATCTACAAGCCCTGGCTGGACGCGGACTTCGTGACCGAGCTGGGCGGCCGCAAGGAAATGTCGGAGTGGCTGCTCGCCCACGACCTGCCCTACCGGGACTCCACGGAGAAGGCGTACTCCACCGACGCCAACATCTGGGGCGCCACCCACGAGGCGAAGACGCTGGAGCACCTCGACACCGGCGTGGAGACCGTGGAGCCCATCATGGGCGTGCGGTTCTGGGACCCGTCGGTCGAGATCGCCGCCGAGGACGTCACCATCGGCTTCGACCAGGGCCGCCCGGTGTCGGTCAACGGCAAGGAGTTCGCCTCCCCCGTCGACCTGGTGATGGAGGCCAACGCCGTCGGCGGCCGCCACGGCATGGGCATGTCCGACCAGATCGAGAACCGGATCATCGAGGCCAAGAGCCGCGGCATCTACGAGGCGCCCGGCATGGCCCTGCTGCACGCGGCGTACGAGCGCCTCGTCAACGCGATCCACAACGAGGACACCCTCGCCCAGTACCACACCGAGGGCCGCCGCCTCGGCCGGCTGATGTACGAGGGCCGCTGGCTGGACCCGCAGGCGCTGATGATCCGCGAGTCGCTCCAGCGCTGGGTCGGCTCCGCCGTCACCGGCGAGGTCACGCTGCGGCTGCGGCGCGGCGAGGACTACTCGATCCTCGACACCACGGGCCCGGCGTTCAGCTACCACCCGGACAAGCTGTCGATGGAGCGCACCGAGGACTCCGCGTTCGGTCCCGTGGACCGGATCGGCCAGCTCACCATGCGCAACCTGGACATCGCCGACTCGCGCGCCAAGCTGGAGCAGTACGCCGGTCTCGGTCTCATCGGCACCGGCAGCGCCGCCATCGGCGCCGCGCAGGCCGCCGCGACCGGGCTGATCGGCGCCATGCCCGAGGGCGGCGCCGAGGCCATCGCCTCCCGCGGCCAGGTCTCCGCCGACGACGAACTGCTGGACCGCGCCGCGATGGAGTCCGGGACGGACTGATCTCCGCCACCGCCGTACGGCCGAGGGGCCGGTCCGATGCCTTCCGGGTGTCGGACCGGCCCCTCGTCGTTCGCCCGTCGCCTCGCCCTCTCCTCCCCTTGCATCACCTATCGAGTTTCGATAGGTTTCCATCGTTGGGCGATGGATGGAGCGGGAATGACAAAGCTGACCGTGCTCGCGCTGCGAGCCGTGCTCGGGGTGGTGCTCGCCGGCACCCTGTTCGTACAGGTGGGGATGGTGTGGGCGCTGGCCGGCGGGAACGACCCGGAGGACGGGTCGCTGCCGCTGACCTCGCTGCGCGTGATCACGCTGCTGGGCATGGTGTCGGTCCAGGTCGTCGCCGTCTGCGTGTGGCGGCTGGTGACGATGGTGCGGCGCGGGACGGTCTTCTCCCCCGGCGCCTTCCGCTACGTGCACATCGTGATCGGCGCCTTCGTGGCGGCCGCGCTCCTGGTGTTCGCGGTCGGGGTCGTCCTGGCACCGGGCGAGGCCGTCGCCCCGGGCGTCGTCCTGCTGGTGGGCGGGGTCGGCGTCGCGGTCCTGGGCGTCGCGCTGATCGTGCTCGTCCTGCGGATGCTCCTCGCCCAGGCCGTCGCCCGCGACATCGAGGCCTCGCGGATGCAGGCCGAGCTCGCCGAGGTGATCTGATGCCGATCGCCGTCGACATCGACGTGATGCTGGCCAAGCGCAAGATGTCCGTGGGCGAACTCGCGGAACGCGTCGGCATCACCCCCGCCAACCTGGCCGTCCTCAAGAACGGCCGCGCCAAGGCCGTACGCTTCGCGACGCTCGCCGCGCTCTGCGAGGCGCTGGAGTGCCAGCCGGGAGACCTGCTGCGGTGGGAGGCCGGGGACATCGAGCACGTGTGATGCCGGGCGGGCCGGCGGCATGGGCGTCGGCCCGAGTGGTCGCCGGGGGCGGGCGGGGCGCACTCTGGGGGAAGATCTCCTTGCCCACAGGCACCCACCCGGGAAGGACCCGCCCCGTGATCATCTTCGGCACCAAGGGATACCTCTACCAGCTCGCGATACTGACGCTGGTCTGCCGCTCCTGCAACACCCCCGCCGCGCACACGCTCAGGAAGCGCGTCGTCAAGTTCACCCTGTTCTTCGTGCCGCTGTTCCCCTTCTCCACCAAGTACGCGCTCCAGTGCACCTTCTGCGGCGCCGAGCAGCAGGTGGCCAAGGAGCAGGCCGAGCAGCTCCTCGCCCAGGCCGCGGCCGGCCAGGGCGGACCGGCGTACGGGCAGCCGCAGCAGCAGCCGTACCAGTCCTAGGCGCCCCGTACCAGGCACGGGCACCCCTCCGCGTTGCCGGTTTCCGGCAGCCTTGACTACCCTCTCGTTGCCGGACACCGCGCACCGGGCGTGACCGGCAGGGGGAGGCGCACAGTGGGGGAACAGCAGGAGGCGTACCTGTCCGGGTACGCCGAGATCCTCGCGCAGGTCGCCGGCACGGGACGCCGGCTGAACCGCGACGAGCTGGAGGAGCGGCGGCGGCTCGGCGAACGGGCCGCGGACCAGGGTCGCAGTCTGCGCACCCTCGTCCGGGAGCATCTGGACGCCACCCGCGCCCACTGGCCCGGCCAGGCGGGGAGCGCGGGGACGACCGACAGCGTGCTCGGCGCCGTCGGCCAGGCCGTCGACGCCTTCGCCGAGGGATACGAACGCGCCCAGCGTCTCGCCGTACGGCAGGAGGAGGCCGCGCGGCGGGAGTTCATCGACGACCTGCTCTACGGACGCAGCGATCTGGGGCGGCTCGCGGAGCGGGCGGAACGTTTCGGCCTGGTGCTGTCCCGGGCGCACGCCGTGGCGGTGGCGCAGGGGCCCGAGGCGTACGACGACACCGCGCCCGTCACCCGGCTCGTGGAGACCGCGCTCATCTCCCGCTTCGGCGACCGGCGGATCCTGATCGCCACCAAGAACGGCCAGCTCATCTGCATCGCGCCCGGCGACCAGGACGACGTCCTCGCCTTCTTCGCCAAGCAGGCGTACGCCGCCACGGAGGGCAACCGGGTGGCCGTCGGCCGGCCCCGGACCGGCGCGGGTGGCGTCGTGCACAGCTACGAGGAGGCGCTGAGCACCCTCGAACTCGCCGAACGCCTGGAACTCGACGAGCCCGTCGTGCGCGCCGCCGACCTGCTGGTCTACCCGGTGCTGACCCGCGACCGGGAGGCCATGGCGGACCTGGTGCTGAGCGTGCTGGGCCCGCTGCGTGACGCCCGGGGCGGTGCGGAGCCGCTGCTGCGGACCCTGGAGGTGTACTTCGACGCCGGGTGCACCGCGGCCGAGGCCGCGCGGCGGCTCGCGCTGAGCGTGCGGGCGCTGACCTACCGGCTGGACCGCATCCACCAGCTGACCGGGGCCGATCCCGCCGACCCCGTGCACCGCTACACCTTGCAGACCGCGGTCATCGGGGCCCGGCTGCTGGGCTGGCCGGCCGAGGAGATCTGACCGGCCGAGGAGATCTGAGCCGACCGCAGAGGTCTGAGCCGGCCGCAGAGGTCTGAGCCGGCCGCGGAAGTCTGAGCCGGTCGTGGTGGCCCGGGCCGGTCGCGGGGACCCGGGCGGCGGCGTGGGCCCGAAGGTCAGCGACGGGGCGGGCAGCACGTCCCCCGTGGGGCCCGGTCCGAGAGAGCGGGTCCTGCGTGCCGTCCCCCGCCCGCCCGTCGCTGAGCTTCGGTGAGACGCATCGTCACACGGAAAGTGACGGGCCGTCACTGCCGGGGCCCGGCAGTCTTCTCGCGTCTTCCATGCCGTCCTCGCGCCCTGGAACCGGCCGGACGGCCCGGGCAGTCTTCTCCGTTGTGGTGAGCGTTCCGAACCAGTTTCCGCCGGGCAGTGCGCCCGGCGACGCGTCCGCGCACATGGTGGTGTGCGGCGACGACGGGCTGGCGCACCGGCTCGCGGCCGAGCTGCGCGGGGTCTACCGCGAGCAGGTCACACTCGTCGTGCCGCCCTCCGGCAGCCGGGTGCGCCAGCCCGTGGTGGGCCGGGCCCGCGCGGCCTCGGCGGCACTGCTCGACCGCTTCAACGCGGCCGTGAACCGGACGGGCAACGGCGACGCGGGCGGCGCCGGCGGCAACGGCGGCACCGGGCGCGAGCTGGAGGCCGCCGAGCCGACCGAGGAGGTCCTCGCCGAGGCCGGTGTGGACCGGGCCGCCGCACTCGCCCTCGTCTACGACGACGACGAGACCAACATCCGCGCCGCCCTCACCGCCCGCCGGCTCAACCCGCGGCTGCGGCTCGTCCTGCGCCTCTACAACCGGCGGCTCGGCCAGCACATCGAGGCGCTCCTCGACCAGAGCGCCGCCCTGGCGACCGGCAGCGCCCGCGATCCGGGCCTGGACGGCGCCGGCACCTCCACGACCGTGCTGTCCGACGCCGACACGGCCGCGCCCGCGCTCGCGGCGACCGCGCTCGTCGGCACCAGCAAGGTCGTCGAGACGGACGGCCTGCTGCTGCGCGCGGTGGAACGGCAGCCGCCGCGTCCCGGTGAGGTCGCCGACCCGGGGCTGTGCACCCT
>NZ_WWHX01000900.1 GCF_009862125.1 Streptomyces sp. SID5910 | reverse complement strand
TAAGAGGTCAACCTCATCCCGCTGCTGAGCGTGGCCCGCAACCTCTTCCTGGGCCGCGAACCGCGCACCCGCTTCGGCGTGCTGGACATGGCCCGCATGAACCGCGAGGCCGAGGAAGCCCTCCGCGCGTACGGCGTCCGCGTGGACGTGCGGCAGCCGCTGCGCACCCTCGGCGTCGGCGCCCAGCAGATGGTCGCCCTGGCCCGCGCCGTGGCGACGGACGCCCGGGTCGTCATCATGGACGAGCCGACCTCCTCGCTCGAACCGCGCGAGGTGGAGACCCTGTTCTCGGTGATCCGGCGCCTGCGCGACGCCGGCATCGCCGTCGTCTACGTCAGCCACCGCCTGGACGAGCTCTACGCCATGTGCAGCACCGTCACCGTGCTGCGCGACGGACGCCGCGTGCACCACGGCCGGCTGGCCGACCTGGACCGACTCGCCCTGGTCTCCACCATGCTCGGCCGGGACCTGGGCGACGTCCGCGAGGAGGGGGCGACCAAGTTCTCCGGCGACCACCAGGCCGCCGACACCCGGCCCGTCCTGACGGCCGAGGGCCTGACGGTCCCGCACAAGCTGCACGACGTCTCCGTCAGCATCCGCCCGGGCGAGGTCGTCGGCCTGGGCGGCCTGCTCGGCTCCGGACGCACCGAGACGGCGAAGGCCATCTCCGGTGCGCTGGCGAGGAGTTCGGGCGAGATAACGGTCGCCGGCGTGCCGCTGCGCGGCGGTTCGACCCCGGCGGCCATCCGCGCGGGGATCAGCCTCCTGCCCGAGGACCGCAAGAGCGAGGGCATCGTGCCGGGGCTGTCGGTCCGCGAGAACATCGCGCTCGCGGCGCTGCCCCGCCTCTCCCGCTTCGGCCTGGTCTCCGAGGCCCGCGTCGACAGCATCGTGGACACCTTCGTCAAGCGGCTGCGCATCAAGGCGTCCTCCCCGCACCAGAAGGTCGGCGAACTGTCCGGCGGCAACCAGCAGAAGGTGCTCCTCGCCCGCTGGCTGGCCATGAACCCCAAGGTGCTGCTCCTGGACGAACCCACCCGCGGCATCGACGTCGGCGCCAAGGCCGAGGTGCAGAAACTCGTCGACGAACTGGCCGTGGACGGCCTGGGCGTCCTGCTCATCTCCTCCGACCTGGAGGAACTGATCGAAGGGTCCGACCGCGTGGTCGTACTGAAGGACGGTGCGGTCGTCGGCGAACTGACCGGCGACGACGTCACCGAGGACAAACTGATGCGCACCATCGCCGGCGGCGACCCGGCGCACGACGCGGTGAAGGAGGCGGCCACCGATGGCTGAGGCCACTCTCCGCACCCCGCCCCTGGACCGGGCCCGCGTCCTGCAATGGCTCCAGACCTACGGCGTGTACGCCGGCGTGGCCCTGCTCCTGGTCGTCAACATCGTCATCACCCCGCACTTCATGTCCGCGGAGAACTTCCGCACCCAGGCCGTCCAGGTCGCCCCCGTCATCATCGTCGCCCTGGGCATGGCCCTGGTCATCGGCACCGAGGGCGTCGACCTGTCGGTCGGCGCGGTGATGGCACTGGCGGCCTCCGTGACGGCCCTCTACCTCGGCTACGGGCTGCTGCCCGCCCTGCTGGTGGTGGCGCTGTTCGCCGCCGGTGTGGGACTGGCCAACGGGGCGCTGGTCGCGTTCGTCGGCGTCCAGCCCATCGTGGCCACGCTGGCCCTCATGGTCGGCGGCCGGGGCGTGGCCCTCGTCCTGCTCCCGCAGCTGGAGGACCTGCGCAACCCGGCGCTGGCCTCCCTCGGCTCCGGTGACATCGCCGGCGTCCCGTATCTGATCCTGATCGCCGCCGCACTCGCGCTGCTGGTCGCCTTCGTGGTCCGCCGCACCACCTTCGGCCGCCAGCTCCTGGCCATCGGCGACAGCCGGCCGGCCGCCCAGCTCGCCGGACTGCCGGTGCGGCGCGTCCTGATCATCGTGTACGTCGCCTGCGCGCTGCTCGCCGCGGTGGCGGGCGTGCTGGCCACCGCCCGCCTCCAGGCCAGCGACCCGACCTCGCTCGGCAACCTGATGGAGCTGTCCGCCATCACCGCCGTCGTGGTCGGCGGCACCCCGCTGACCGGCGGGCGGGTCAACATCGCGGGCACCGTGGCCGGAGCGGTGCTCATCCAACTGCTCACCGCCACCCTGATCAAGCACGATCTGCCGCCCTCGTGGACCCAGATCGCCCAGGCCATAGTGATCGTGTGCGCGGTCTACGCGGCACGGGGACGGGGGAAGCGATGACCGCCACCGGGACGGAGACGTCCGTGACCACCGCGAGCAACGAACCGACCGACGCCACCGCACCGGTGGGCTCCGCCCGCTCCGAGCGGCTGAGCGCCCTGGTCCAGCAGCACGGCGCGCTGGCGGTGCTGGTGCTCGTCTCGATCGTCGCCTCCTTCAGCTTCGACTCGTTCGCCACCGGCGACAACGTCTCCAACATGGCGACCGGTTCGGCGTTCCTCGCGATCGTCGCCCTCGGCATGACCTTCGTCATCATCACCGGCGGCATCGACCTGTCCGTCGGATCCCTCTTCGCCCTCGGCGGTGTCCTGGCGGCCTGGGGATCCCGCCACGGCACCCTGGTGGCGCTGCTGCTGCCCCTCGTGGTCTGCGGGCTCATCGGCGTCGTCAACGGCCTGCTGGTCGCCCGCTCACGCCTCGCTCCCTTCATCGTCACGCTGGCCGCCATGCTGGGCGCGCGCGGACTGATGCTCGCCATCACGGACGAGGGCGCGAACACGTACCTGATCGGCAAGGGCTCCTTCCTCGCCGAACTCGGACAGGGCACCACCCTGGGCGTCGGCAACCCGGTGTGGATCACGGTGGCGCTGTTCGTGGCGGGCGCCGTGGTCCTGCGCCGCACCCGCTTCGGGCAGCACGTGTACGCGGTCGGCGGCAACGAGGACGCGGCCGCGCTGATGGGCGTGCCGGTCGCCCGCACGAAGATCGCCGTCTACACCCTGTCCGGGGTGCTGGCCGGGCTGGCCGGCGCCCTCAACGCCGCCTGGCTCGCCTCCGGGGTGACCATCCTCGGCAACGGCATGGAACTGGACGCCATCTCCGCCGTCGTCATCGGCGGCACCCTGCTCACCGGCGGCCTCGGCTACGTCAGCGGTTCCCTGGTCGGCGTCCTGCTCCTGAAGGTCATCCAGAACATCATCAACCAGATCGGATCGCTGGACTCCTCCTACCAACTCGTGGTCAGCGGCGCCTTCCTGGCGCTCGTCGTGATCGCCCAGACCTGGCTGGGGCGCCGACGGCAACTGATGTGAGGCAGCTCGGACACGGCGGCGGCCGGTGCCCTTCCCGGGCACCGGCCGCCGCGTCGTCAGTAGCCGGGGGCTACGGCTTCTCCTGCGTGTGGAGCGCGCTCACCTCCTCGGCGGTGAGCGCCTTGTCGTAGGCGTGGACCTCGTCGACGGCGCCGTTCCAGAAGTCGGTGTCCTGACCGTTCCACTGGGCGCGGCCGACGGCGAGGGGGCCGGAGGCCGCGTAGTTCGGGCCGGCGGCCGCGGTCGCCGCCAGCGTTCCGTCGACGTAGAGCTTGATCTGGTTGCTCGCTCCGTCGCGCACCCCGACGAGGTGGTACCAGCGGCCCGTCTGCGGCGTGACGGCCAGCCGGGCACGCTTCTCGCCGGGCGTGCTGAAGGCGAACGCGCCCTGGCCGTACTGGAGATAGAAGGGGCTGGCCTGGTAGCGGCCGTCCTGGCTCACGGCGGTGGCGTAGTTGCCCGGGAGCCCGTCGAGCCTCACCCAGGCGGAGACCGAGTAGCTGCCGGCGGTGTCGAGCACCGGGCCGTCCGTCTGGGCGGACTGCGCCACGCCGTCGAACTTCAGCGCGCTGCCGCTGACACCGGGCGTCCAGGTGGTGCCCTCGGACAGCCGCAGGTTCCTGCCGTTCGGGCCGTCGTCCTTCGCGGCGGTGCCCGTGCCCTCGTCGAGGGCCCAGTGGGCGCCGCCCTTCAGCTCCGGCCGCTCGCCCGCGGCGGCACCGGCCGCGATGACCTTGCGGTTGATCTCACGCACCCGGACCGGGTCGACCTTGATGTCCCGGCGGTCGTACGTGTACAGGCCGTTGAGCTCGTTCTCCAGGTCGGTGATCTGCGTGTACACCGAGCCCGACAGTTCGGCGCCGGCCTGGGCCAGGTAGAACTTCTCGGTGTTCTCGACGTACTTGCGGGTCAGCGCCTCCTTGTCGGCGACGCCGCTGTAGATCACGGTCGGGGCGCCCGGCCACATGTGGCCCGGGGTGCGCAGGGTGAAGCCGCCGTGCTCGCCGTCCAGGGCGGCCCGGTGGTCGGGGAACGGCGGGTCCTCGTTGTTGTAGTCGTGGTGGTCGACGATGTCGCCCTTGCCCGAGTCACCCTTGGAGTTGCAGCAGTTCACACCGCTGTGGGCGTTGACCACCCGGGACGGGTCGGCGGCCTTGACGGCCTCCGCGATACGGCCGGTCTCCTCGCGGTTCCACTCGCCCCAGCCCTCGTTGAAGACGATGTTGCCTATGACGGCGGGGGAGTTGTGGTGCTGTCGCATCGCCTCCATGCCCTGGTCGACGAAGGCCTTCTGTCCGGTCGTGTTGGTGACGTTCCCGGAGACGAAGTCCTGCCAGACCAGCAGGCCGAGCCGGTCCGCGTGGTAGAACCAGCGGGCCGGCTCCACCTTGATGTGCTTGCGGACGGAGTTGAAGCCCAGCTCCTTGTGCGCCTTCAGGTCGAAGGCCAGGGCCTCGTCGCTGGGGGCCGTGTAGAGGCCGTCGGGCCAGAAGCCCTGGTCGAGCGTGGCGAGCGAGAAGACGGGCTTCCCGTTGAGCACCAGCTTCTGGTACCCGCCGACGTTCTCGACGCCGATCTCGCGCATGCCGAAGTAGCTGCCGACCCTGTCCTTCGACCGGCCGTCGGTGAGCGTGACGTCGAGGTCGTAGAGGTAGGGGTCGTCCGGCGTCCACAGGTGCTGCTTCGCCACGGGGAGGCGGAGCTCCTTGTCGGCCGGTCCGCTGACGCGGCCGACGACCTTGCCGCGCTTGTCGCGGGCGACGGCCTCGACGCGGGCCTTCGGTGAGGCGCCCGCGGAGTCGACGGTCACCGCGAGGGTGCCGGTGTCGATGTCGGGGGTCGTGACTACGTTGTCAATGGAGGCGTCGGCGACGGGCTCCATCCACACCGTCTGCCAGATGCCCGACGACTGGGTGTAGAAGATGCCGCCCGGGTTGGTGGACTGCTTGCCCATCGGCTGGTTCGCGCCGCCCGTGTCGGTGACGGCGACGACGATCTCCTGCGGCCCCTTGGCCTTGAGTGCGTCGGTGATGTCGGCGCTGAACGCGGTGTAGCCGCCGGTGTGTTCGGCGACCTGCCTGCCGTTGACCCAGACGCGGGCCTGGTAGTCGACGGCGCCGAAGTTGAGCTTCAGCCGGTCGCCCTTGCCGCTCTTGCCGACCTTCCAGTCCTTGGGCACGTCGACGAGCTTGCGGTAGAACATGTGGTCCTCGTGCCGCTCCAGCCCGGAGAGCTGCGACTCGACCGGGAACGGCACGGTGATCTTCTCGCCGAGATCCTTGCCGAAGACCGGCTGTTCGCCCGCCTCGGCCGCGGCGAACTGCCAGGGCCCGTTGAGGTTCTTCCACTTGGCGCGCACCTGCTGCGGGCGCGGGTACTCCGGCAGCGGGTGCTTCTCGTCGAGCCGGTCGCCCCACTTGGTGGTGAGCCGGTGGGTGGAGTCGTTCTGCGCGTAGCGGTGGATGTCCGGCACGCGCTCGCCGCCGGAGGTCAGGCCGCCCTCGCCGTCGTAGACCACCCGGACCTGCTGGCCCTTCTGGACCGGCTCCTTGAGGGTGATCAGCAGCGTGCTGCGGTCACCGGGGGCGACCGAGACCGAGCCGATCGGCATGGGGGTGGTGTCGGCCTGGATCTCCAGGTGCTTCGCGAGCGCCTTCACGTCGCCGCCGACCCGGCCCTCGAAGCGGGCCCGCACCTGCCGGCCGTTCCGGTCGACCGACGGCTCGACCGGGTAGACCTCGAATCCGTCCGGCGGCGTGAACGCCGACATCGGGACGACCTGCTTGGGCAGGTTCGGGGTGGACCAGCGCAGGAACATGTTGGCGCCGCCGGTGTCCTGGAACATCTCCAGGCGGAAGTCGTGCTTCTCGCCTGCGGCCAGCCTGACGGGAGCGCTGGTCTGCTCGTTGTCCCAGTCCCCCTCCCAGTGGTCGATGACCGGTTCGCCGTCGATGAAGAGGCGGAAGCCGTTGTCGCCGCTGGCGTAGAAGGTGTAGTCACCGGTGGCCGGTGCCTCGATCCGGCCGGTCCAGCGGGCGGTCGTGTGCTCCGTCCGGCCGGTCAGCTCCTGGAAGGTGCCGGTCAGTCCGGAGAAGTTGATCTGCGGGTCGAGCAGGGTGCCGCCGAGTTCGGCGAAGTCCCGCGCACCCGGCGCCGACATGCTGAAGTACTCGCCCTTCAGGCCGTGTACGGCGACGTCGGCCTGTCCGGACGACGGGGCCGACGCGCCGGCGGGGCTTTCGGCGGCCGACGCGGTGGACATCAGGCCGGTTGTGGGCAGTGTCAGGGCTGCGGCGGTGACCAGAGCCCACGCTCTCGCTCGTGGGCGGGTGTGTCGTCGTCTCATCGAACCTTTCCTCGCGCAGGGGTCCCGTTCCGGAACCTGTCGGCAGGCGGCACCGGCTCAGGCAGTGCCGGACAGCGGCTCTTCCAACGTTGGAAATCCTTGACAGCGGAATGACAACACGTCACCTGACGACTGTCCAGACCTCGCGCACAGCCCGCCCGGCTCCCTCGCCGGGGGCGGCCGCGGGCGTCGCCGACCCCGCTGCCGGCAACCGGAAAAGCGCAGTTCAAGGGGGCGCCCCGGTTCCTCCCAGAGCGTAAGCCTTGAGTGTGGGACGCCGGTCGGGAAGGCTGGGGCCACGGACGCGACCTCACCGGAACGCGTTCGCAGGGCACACAGAACGGACGGAGTACATGGCTGACTCGCACGAGTTGAGGCAACGCTGGATCAGGCGGTTCCACCCCTCGCAGGACAGCGAGGTCACGGTGGTCTGCTTCCCGCACGCGGGCGGATCGGCCAGCTACTTCCTGCCGGTGTCGGCCCGGCTGGCACCCCGCGCCGAGGTGCTGGCGCTCCAGTACCCGGGGCGTCAGGACCGGCGTTCCGAGCCCGGGCTCACCAGCGTCGACGCGCTGGTGGACGGCATCACCGACGCGCTGCGCGACCATGCCGGCAAGCCCCTGGTGTTCTTCGGGCACAGCATGGGCGGCACGCTCGCCTACGAGACCGCGCGGCGCCTGGAGGCCGAGTCCCCCGGGCAGTTGCTGGGACTGGTCGTCTCGGGGCGCCGGTCACCCGGCAGCGTGCGCGACGACAAGGTGCACCTCATGGACGACGCGGGGCTGATCGGCCAGATACGCAAGCTCCAGGGGACCGACGCGGCGCTGCTGGACGACGAGGACGTGGTGCGGATGATCCTGCCCGCCCTCCGCGCCGACTACACCGCGGTGGAGCAGTACGTGTACCGGCCGGGGCCCGAGCTGAGCTGCCCGCTGTACGTGTACACCGGCGACGCCGACCCGCAGGTGCGCGAGGACGAGGCGAAGGGCTGGGCCGAGCACACGCGTGCCGACTTCCGGATCCGGACCTTCACCGGCGGGCACTTCTACCTCGCCGAGCGGAGCGAGCAGGTGATCGCCGCCCTGCGGGAGGATCTGGCCGGTTTCCGCAGGGGGACGCCGACCCGGGCCGCGGGCTGATCGCCCGGTCAGGACGCAAAAGAGAGTGCACGCGCCGTGAGCGACGGCGCGTGCACCCTCCGCGGGGTCAACTACCGCCGGAGTACCGGGCGGTGAGCTCCCGCTTCAGCACCTTCCCGCTGGGCCCCAGCGGGAAGTCCGTCACGAACTCCACCAGCCGCGGGTACTTGTGCGCGGCGACCCGTTCCCTGCTCCAGGACACGATGTCCGCGGCGAGCTCCGGACCGGGCTCGCTGCCCGGCCGGGTCCGCACCACGGCGCACACCTCTTCGCCGTACTTGTCGTCGGGGACCCCGATGACGGCGACCTGGGCGATGGCCGGGTGGCGCATCAGCACGTCCTCCACCTCGCGGGGATAGACGTTGTAGCCGCCGCGCAGCACCATGTCCTTCTTGCGGTCGACGAGCGTGAGATAGCCGTCGGCGTCCTTGGTGCCCAGGTCGCCCGTGCGGAACCAGCCGTCGACCAGGACGGCCGCGGTGGCCTCCGGCCGGTTGAGGTACCCGGCCATCACATTGTGGCCGCGGACGACGATCTCGCCCACCTCGCCGTACGGCAGCAACTCGACGCGGTCCTCGCGGTCGGCCGCGGCGATCTCCGCCTCGACACCCCAGATGGTGCGGCCCACCGTGCCGGGCCTGCGCGGCCACGCCTTCTGGTTGTACGCCACCACCGGTGACGTCTCGGTCAGGCCGTACCCCTCGTAGATCGGGCAGCCGTAGACCTCCTGGAAGTCCTCCAGGATCTTGACCGGCAAGGCCGAACCGCCGGAGAAGGCGCGGTCGAGGGCGGGACGGCGGGGATCCCCGGCGGCGGCGTCGAGGAGCGCCAGATACATGGTCGGCACGCCCATGAACACCGTGCAGCCCTCGGTGACCATGAGGTCGAGCGCGCCCGGACCGTCGAAGCGGCTCATCAGGACCAGGGTGCCGCCGGCCAGGAAGCAGGCGCTCATGCCGCAGGTCTGCCCGAAGGTGTGGAACAGGGGCAGACAACCCAGCAGCACGTCGTCGGGGGTCAGGTCGAACGGGGAGCGCATCGTGGTGTGGACGTTCATCACCAGATTGAGATGGGTGATCATCGCGCCCTTGGGCCGGCCGGTGGTGCCCGAGGTGTACAGCACCAGTGCCAGGTCGTCGGGCGCCCGCGGCACCAAGTGGTCCAGGGGCTCGCCCCGTTCGGCGAGGACGTCCAGGCGCGGCGGACCGTCCGCGCCGTCCGCGCCGTCCTCCGCCAGGACGGTGAGCAGCGCGGTGCCGGTCACCTCCGCCGCCTTGGCGCCCTCCGTCAGCATCGGTCCCGCGCACACCAGCGCCTTCGCCTCGGAGTCGCGCAGCACGTGGACGATCTCGTCGGCGCGCAGCAGGCCGTGCACCGGGACCACCACGGCACCGAGCGCCAGCACGCCGTAGTACACCATCGGGAAGTGCGGCGTGTTGGGCAGCAGCAGGGCGATCCGGTCACCCGGCCCTACGCCGTGGTCGCGCAGCACCGCGGCGTACCGGCGGGTGGCGCGCCACAGGTCGGCGTAGGTGATCCGCTCGGAGCCGAAGACGAGCGCCGGATGGCCGGGGCGCCGCTCGGCGGACTCGGCGAGGACGGAAGCGGCCGAGAGCGTCATGCCGCACCGGTGTGCCGGGCGGCCAGCGCCTGCTTGTCCGGCTTGCCCGCCCCGGTCAGCGGCAGGGTGTCGTGGAAGGAGACCACGGCGGGGACGTGCTTCGGGGACAGCTCGGCGGCGACATGGCCCACCAGAGCGGAGGAGTCGGCGGTGCCGCCCGGCCGGACCACCACGGCGGCGTGGATGTGCTCCACCCGGTCCTCGTCGACCACGCAGTACACCGCCGCCTGGTTCACCTCCGGGTGGGACAGCAGCGCGTTCTCGACGTCCGTGGGCTGGACCTTGATGCCATTGGTCTTCATCACGTCGCCCAGCCGGCCGTGCAGCCGCAGATAGCCGCCCTGGTCGACGGAGCCGAGGTCGCCGGTGTGCACCCAGCCGTCACGGACGGCCTCGGCGGTCAGCTCCGGTTCGCCCCAGTAGCCGAGCATGTTGAACGGCGTGCGCACACACACCTCGCCGACCTCGCCGGGCGCGAGGTCACGGTGGTCTTCGGGGTCGAGGACGCGCACCTCGGCGGTCAGCTTGCCGACGGTCCGGCGGAGCTCGGCGTCGAAGTGGTCCGGGGGCAGCAGCACGCTGATGCCGCTGGTCTCCGTGGTGCCGTAGAACTGGAGGAGCACCGGGCCGAACACCTCGATCGCCTCGGCCAGCCGGGCCGGGGAGGCGGCGCAGCCGCCGTAGGAGATGATCCTGATGCTCGACCGGTCGGTGGTCGAGATGTCCGGGTGGTCGACCAGCATGTACAGCTGCGGCGGGGTGAGCGTCAGCGCGGAGACACGGTGCCGCTCCACCGCGCGCAGCACCGCGCCCGGTTCGAACCCGTCGTGCAGGACGACCGTACCGCCCGAGGCGAGGGCGAGGTCGACGCCGGAGCCGTTGGAGTGGCTCACCGGCAGGGTCGACAGGTACACGATGGGTTCGGGGGACTGGAGGCCCGCCATGAGGTAGAGGCTGCGCACCCGGTACGGCAGGGTCACGCCCTTGGGCCTGCCACTGGTGCCGCTGGTGAAGAGCACCACGGCCGGCTGCTCGGGGTCGGCCTCGACGGCTTCCAGGTCGAAGGCGTCCGCGTCGCCCGAGGACAGATCCAGGACATCGGGACCGAGGGCACCGAGTGCGGCGAGCCGCGGCGGTGCGGAGAGCCGGCCGGCCAGCTCACGGGCCGCGTCGAGATTCTCCTTGTCGACGGCGAGGTACGCCGCCCCGGACTTGGCGAGGATCTCGGACCGGGCGGCGGCGGCGAGCTGGTCGGAGGGGTCCACGGCGTTCGTGGAGTGCAGATGCACCACGGTGGCCCCGGCAAGGTTGGCCGCATAGCGCAGGATGACGGTCGCCGGAGTATTGGTGACAGTGAGAACCGCCACGATCGGCGCCGCACCGTTCGCCGTCGGACCCGGGTTCTCGGAGAAGTCCCGGCGCAGGAGTTCCGCCGCCGCGAGAACCGCCCGGGAGAACTGGTCCGCGGTCCACTCCTCGCCTTCCCGCCACAGGGCTGTCCGGTCCGGATCCGACGCCAGCGCCTCAAGTACCCGGCGGGCGTAATTCTCGTTCGAGGACACCGAAACTCCACTCCATCGACCCGTTTTGGTCGGTGCAGGATTGCATGATCGCAGGGGTATGGCAACGGGTCGTGAGTTACCGTCAGCTTTGCCGACTTGTCCGGGTTGCCGTGTGTATGCGTTTCAACTCCGCGCTATCACGGGTAGGTTGGACGCCGACCGTGGGCTGATGATATACAAGAGTTACTCTCGCGCACCTCCTCGAATTGAGGACGGTCAGCCGCAATTTCCCGCACGAATCCGCCGGTGAAGCGTCCGTGCCGGGGGCCGAGAAGCCGCCGAAGGCGCGAGGAATCAGCCAGCTCCACGCAGTCGCCTGTAGTTGCACGCGGCCTCAGACGGCCCGAAAACGAAGCGAGTAGACGTGACCCCATACCTGGACCTCTTTTCACGCCTCATCGACGGCGCTGACGGGGGAAAGAGAGAGTTCCTGGAGATCGGACGGCTCGCCGGGAGGTTCCCCGCGGCCAGTGTGCGCAGCGACGGGGATGCGGACAGCATCAGCGTCTGGTGCAGCAACGACTACCTCGGCATGGGCCAGCACCCCGCGGTGCTGGCGGCCATGAAGGAGGCCGTCGACAAGTACGGTGCGGGCGCCGGAGGTTCACGCAACATCGGCGGCACCAACCACTACCACGTCCAGCTGGAGGAGGAGCTCGCCGCGCTCCACGGCAAGGACGACGCCCTGCTGTTCACCTCCGGCTACACCGCCAACGACGGTGCGCTGTCCGTCATCGCCGGCCGCCTGGACGGCTGCGTCGTGTTCTCCGACGCGCTCAACCACGCCTCCGTCATCGACGGCCTGCGCCACAGCCGCGCCCAGAAGCAGATCTTCCGGCACAACGACACCGCGCACCTGGAAGAACTGATAGCGGCGGCCGTCCCGGACGTGCCCAAGCTCATCGTCGCCGAGTCCGTGTACTCGATGAACGGCGACATCGCCCCGCTGGCGGAGATCGCCGACATCGCCAAGCGCTACGGGGCGATGACCTACATCGACGAGGTGCACGCCGTCGGCATGTACGGCCCGCAGGGCGCCGGAATCGCCGCCCGGGAAGGCATCGCCGACGACTTCACCGTCGTCATGGGCACCCTGGCCAAGGGCTTCGGCACCACCGGCGGCTACATCGCCGGCCCCTCCGAAGTGATCGAAGCGGTACGCATGTTCTCCCGCTCCTTCATCTTCACCACCGCGCTGCCGCCCGCCGTGGCCGCCGGTGCCCTGGCCGCCGTACGCCACCTGCGCTCCTCCGAGGCCGAGCGGGAACAGCTGTGGTCGAACGCCCGGCTGATGCACCGTCTGCTCGACGAGCGGCGCATCCCGTTCATCTCGGACCAGACCCACATCGTGTCCGTCCTGGTGCGCGACGAGGCCCTGTGCAAGCGCATGTCCACGCAGCTGCTGGACCGGCACGGGATCTACGTCCAGGCCATCAACGCGCCCAGCGTGCGGGTCGGCGAGGAGATCCTGCGGGTCGCTCCCGGCGCCGTGCACACGGCTGACGAGGTCAGGGGCTTCGTCGACGCCCTGGACCAGGTGTGGACGGAACTGGGCGCCGACCGTCTGCCGGCCGCCCCGGAACGTAGCTGATCACCCTCCCCAACCCCCCGCGAGCGAGCGGTGTCTGATCGGTTGTCAGCCACATCACGTCGAGCAGTCCTTGCTTGACATGAGATCGCTGGCGGGGGTTGGATGAGATTATCGAACGGCTAAGCGACCTGCGGGTAGTTGTAGCGTGCAAGGCAGTGGTGGCTCCCTCGCGTGAGCCGGCCGCAAAGTGCCGCTTCGCGGTATGCCCTTCCCTGACCGGGAAGGGTGGGAACGGGGGTTCTGAGTGACGCTTGCGTATGTCCTCGATGGTGGCATGAATGACCGGCCCGGGGCCGGCACCGAACTGTACGAACTCTTTCCGAGCGTGCAGCGGACCTATGCGCAGATAGCGGACTGGACCGGTATCGATGTTCAGCGAATTTTTCATGAACAAAGAGAACCGGGACAGGAGCATCGTCAGGGAGTCGGCGCCATCAGACAGGCGGCGGCCATTCTCGGAATTGCCGACGTGCTCGCAGAAGAATACGCAATCACCCCCACCGCGGTATGCGGACTCAGTTTCGGCGCACTCGTCGCCGCAACCCTCGCCGGATCGGTGGAACGACGCGATCTGTTCATTCTGCTGATGCGTTTCCGGGAAGTCCCGCCACCCACCGTGTCGGAATCCCGGCGACAGGCCGTCGCCATGCTCCGCATTCCCCTCGAGAACGACCCCGCCGCCTTCGTGGCGGACGCTCCCGACGTCCACCTCTCCGCCGATCTCGGCCGTGTCGGCACCGGCAACGAACGCATGGTGCTGCTGGGCGGCTACCGGGCCGCGCTCGAAAGCTTCGGCGCGACCCTGCCGCCCGGCGCCCTGCACGTCTCCGACGACCACGGAGCCGCCTTCCACTCACCCCTGCAACGGCACGTCACCGAGTTCATCGAACCCACGCTGGAAGCCATGACCTTCCGCGACCCACGCGTCCCCGTCCACTCGTGCATGGAGCGCAAGGCGCTCACCACGGGCGAGGAGATCCGTGACCTGTTCCACCGCAACCCGACCGACCCGGTGAGCGTGCCCCACATGATCGGCGGTCTCGAGGACGCCGGCACCGAACTCGGCCTGGTCCTCGGCCCCGCGGCCTTCGGCACCTTCCAGAACGCCCAGTTCCCCGTGGTCCACGTCGAGTCCCCGGACCACGTCTTCGAGGCGATGACCGCGGTCTACGACTTCGGCATCGAACTGCCCCCCGTGGACGACGCGACGATGGGGAGCCCCCGATGACCGACACGAACGCACTCGTCGACCAGTGGCTGGACCAGGACATCGACGCCTGGACCCGCCGAGTCGTCCGCCGCCACTTCGACCCCGACACGGGCAGCCCGTACTGGCTCAAGCGCGCCGCCGAACTCGCCGTCGACCCCGCGGACATCAAGACGTACGACGATCTCACCGCCTTCGGGCCGATGCCGCTCGGTGAACTGCGCACGCTCGACCCGGCCGACCTCGTACCGCAGGCCGTCCCCCGCCCCCTGGGCGGACGCATCTGGGACTCCGGCGGCACCACGGGCAGCCCCTGCCGCGTCTTCTACACCGAACCGATGCTCGTGCACCGCGCCGCCTGGCGCCGCTGGGTCATCGAACGCGAGGGCTTCGAGCCCGGCCGCGGCTGGCTCCAGGCCACCCCCACCGGCCCGCACCTCATCGGCCAAGGAGCCGTGGACCTCGCCGAGCTCTACGACGGCCGCGTGTACGGCATCGACTTCGACCCCCGCTGGGTCAAGCGGCTGCTGCGCGGCGGCAGACTCAAGGACGCCCAGGAGTACACCGCCCACATCGTCGACCAGATGGCCGCCGTGCTGGAGAGCCAGCCCGTCGACTACCTCGTCACCACCCCGGCACTGCTCCAGGCGTTCATCAAGGCCCGCCCCGAACTGGTCGCCCGGCTCAGCGGCGTACGGCTCAGCGGCACCCACGCCACCCCGGCGATGCGCCGCTCCTTCCACGAAGCGCTCGGCGGCGGACTCGTCGTCGTCACCTACGCCAACACCTTCGGCAACACCGTCGCCCTCCCCGTGGAGAACGAGGGCACACTCATGCCCTACCTGCCGAACTACCCGCAGGTGACCATGGCGGTCGTCGACAAGGACGACTGGTCGACGGTCGTCCCCTACGGCGAACAGGGCCAGGTCCGCCTGACCGTCCTGCACGACGACCTCTTCCTGCCCAACATCCTGGAGCGCGACCTGGCCGTCCGGTACGACACCGGCGACGCCTGGCCCTGCGACGGCGTCGCCAACGTACGACCCCTTCAGGTCGTCCGCTCGGCGCCGGAGGGGATCTACTAGACCCACGCCGGGGTGCGCACGGCCACGCCGCACCCACCCCGGCACGCCCCGGGCGGGTGCCGATGCCGTGCGCCCGGGCCCCGGCGCGGGCCGGCCCGGCCGGATGCGCCGGGCGCGCACCACCGGTCCGCGTCCGCCAGGACGCAGCGGCTGCCACCGCCGTGCCCGCCCCCACATCCTCACGGACGCCGACCGCCCCCGCCGGACGATCCCGGACGGCCCACGGCGCCCCCGACCACCATCCGACCACCGTCAGCCGCCGGAGCCGGGAGCGACGACCCGTCGCGCCCGGCACCCCACGTCCTGGTCCAGGGAGTCATGCTCATGAAGCGTTCTGAGGCCGCCGTCGCACACCCGGCGGACACTCCGATCGCCGTCGTCGGAGTCTCCTGCCGCCTCCCCGGAGCACCCGGCCCCACCGCCTTCCTCGACCTGCTGCGCGGCGGCACCGACGCCATCACGGACGTACCCCGGGAACGCTGGAACGCGGACGAGCTGTACGACGAGGACACCGACCGGCCGGGCACGGTCAACACCCGACGCGGCGGCTTCCTGAACCAGACCGACGTCGACCACTTCGACGCAGCCTTCTTCGGCATCTCACCCCGCGAAGCCGCCGCGATGGACCCGCAACAACGCCTCGTCCTGGAACTGACCTGGGAAGCCCTCGAAGACGCGGGCATCGTCCCCGACCGGCTCCGCGACACCGACACCGGCGTCTACCTCGGCGTCATCGCCGACGACTACGCCACGCTGCAACGCCGACGCGGCGTCGAGGCCATCGACCGCCACAGCTTCACCGGCCTCCACCGCAGCCTCATCGCCAACCGCGTCTCCTACCACCTCGGACTGCGCGGCCCCAGCCTCACCCTCGACGCCGGCCAGGCATCTTCCCTCGTCGCCGTCCACCTGGCCTGCGAGAGCCTGCGCCGAGGCGAGAGCACCGTCGCCGTCGCCGGCGGCGTCAACCTCATTCTCGCCCCCGAGAGCAGCGTCAGCGTCGCCAAGTTCGGCGGACTGTCCCCCGACGGCGTCACCTACACCTTCGACGCCCGCGCCAACGGCTACGTACGCGGCGAGGGCGGCGGCGCCGTCGTCCTCAAGCCCCTGGCCGCCGCCCTCGCCGACCGCGACCCCGTGTACTGCGTCATCCGCGGCAGCGCCGTCAACAACGACGGCGGCGGCACGCATCTCACCACCCCCCACCAGCCCGCCCAGGAAGACGTCCTGCGCCGCGCCTACCAGCAGGCCGGCGTGGACCCCTCCCGCGTCCAGTACGTCGAGCTCCACGGCACCGGCACGAGGACCGGCGACCCGATCGAGGCCGCGGCCCTCGGCACCGTCCTCGGCAGCGCACGCCGCAACACCGGCACCCCCCTGCGGGTCGGCTCCGCCAAGACCAACGTCGGCCACCTCGAGGGTGCCGCGGGCATCGTCGGCTTCATCAAGACGGCCCTCGGCCTGAAGCACGGCGAACTCTTCCCCAGCCTCAACTACCGCACCCCGAACCCCGACATCCCGCTGGACGCGCTCAACCTGCGCGTCCAGACCGAGGCACAGCCCTGGCCCGCCGACCCGGCCACGGACGGCCCCCGCACGGCGGGCGTCAGCTCCATCGGGGTGGGCGGCACCAACTGCCACGTGGTGCTGGAGGAGGCTCCGGCGGGCGAGAAGACGCCGGTTGCGGACTCTACGCAGGCCGCGACGCCGGTGGTGGTGCCGTGGGTGGTGTCGGCGAAGTCGGAG
>NZ_WWHX01000899.1 GCF_009862125.1 Streptomyces sp. SID5910 | reverse complement strand
TGTCGGGTCGCGCGCCCGCCATCACCACGGACATCGCGGTCGACGACCCGATCGGGGACGTCGTCGCCAAGCTGGCCTACGACGAGCAGCAGACGCTCGCCGACACGGCCGCCGGACTGGACACCGTCCAGCTCGGCGCGGCCGTCGCCGCGCTCGCCGCCGCCCGCCGCACCGACGTGTACGGCATCGGCGCCTCCGGGCTGGTCGCCCAGGATCTCACCCAGAAACTGCTGCGCATAGGGCTGATAGCCCACGCCCCGAGCGACCCGCACCTGGCCGTCACCAACGCGGTGCAGCTGCGCGCCGGGGATGTCGCCCTCGCCATCACCCACTCCGGGTCGACCGGGGACGTCATCGAGCCGCTGCGGGCCGCCTTCGAACGCGGGGCGACGACCGTCGCGATCACCGGCCGCCCGGACAGTCCCGTCACGCAGTACGCCGACCATGTGCTGACCACGTCCACGGCGCGGGAGAGCGAGCTGCGGCCGGCGGCGATGTCGTCGCGGACCAGTCAGCTGCTGGTGGTGGACTGTCTGTTCGTGGGGGTGGCGCAGCGGACGTACGAGGCGGCTGCGCCGGCTTTGGCGGCGTCCTATGAGGCGTTGGCTCATCGGCATGGGTCGCGCGGGAGACCGTAGGGCTTGATCTTTGTGGGTGGCTGCGGGTTCGTTGTGGTTGATCGCGCAGTTCCCCGCGCCCCTGGGTTAGTACAGGCATCGCACGTTGAAAAGGGCCGCATCCTTTATGACCTCCACCCCCCATCACCCCGATCTCCGTTCCCAGTTGGAGACGATGTCCACCGAGGCGTTTCGGCCCGAGTTGGCCGAGATCGATCGGATGGCCACCCTCGACATCGCGCGGCTGATGAACGGTGAGGACGCCACCGTGGCGGCTGCCGTTGCTGCGCGGTTGCCCGAGATCGCCGCCGCCGTCGATGCCGTCGCCGCCCGGATGAGCCGGGGTGGCCGGCTGGTGTACGCCGGTGCCGGCACGGCGGGCCGGCTCGGTGTGCTGGACGCCTCCGAGTGCCCGCCCACCTTCAACACGGAGCCGGGGCAGGTCGTCGGCCTGATCGCGGGCGGCCCGAGTGCCATGGTCACCTCCGTCGAGGGCGCCGAGGACTCCGCCGGGCTGGCCCGCGCCGACCTGGACGCCCTCGGCCTCACCGCCGACGACACGGTGGTCGGCGTGTCCGCCTCCGGCCGCACCCCGTACGCGATCGGCGCCGTCGAGCACGCCCGGGCGCTCGGTGCGCTGACCGTCGGCCTGGCCTGCAACGCGGGCAGCGCGCTGGCCGCCGCCGCCGAGCACGGCATCGAGGTCGTCACCGGGCCCGAGCTGATCACCGGCTCCACGCGGCTGAAGGCCGGCACGGCGCAGAAGCTGGTCCTCAACATGCTGTCGACGATCACGATGATCCGGCTCGGCAAGACCTACGGGAACCTGATGGTCGACGTCCGCGCGTCCAACGAGAAGCTGCGTGCCCGCTCCCGGCGTATCGTCGCGCTCGCCACCGGCGCAGGGGACGAGGAGATCGAGCGGGCCCTGGCCGCCACCGACGGCGAGGTCAAGCACGCCATCCTGGCCCTGCTGGCCGACGTCGACGGCCCGACGGCCGCCCGTCTCCTGGCGGACTCCGACGGTCACCTGCGGGCCGCGCTGGCGGCGGCGAAGGGCTGACGGCACGGGCGGGTCCGTCGGTGCCGTGTGCGACCCTGAGGAGCATGAACCACGCCCAGCTGACCGCCCTGGGCCGCGCCCTGCGTCTCCTCGGTGAGCACGGCGAGGCCCTGACCGCCGACACACCGGACGCCAAGGTGCACGAGATCCGGGCCGACCTGAAGCGTGCGCTGGAGCGGCTGGAGGAGAGCGTCACCACGGCGGCCCCCAGCACCCGCTGCCCCGAGCACCCGGGCGGGCCGGTCGACGAGGCCGCCCCCGACCTGTGCCTGCTGTGCGAGACCCGCCGCCGCGCCGCCCGCCGCGCCGAGTACGGCGGCGGTCCCCTCCCGGCCCGGCCCGCCGAGCGGGCGCCGTCCCGCTACGGGATGCGGGGCGACCGCCCCCAGCCCCAGCAGCGCTGGCTGCCGGAGCTGTGGAACGGCCAGGCGTGGCAGCTGTGCGGCACCCCGCGCCGGGACCGCCGCGAGGCCGAGCTGTACATCGCCGCCCAGCTACGCGCCCCGCGCGCGGCCATGGCGTACCGGCTGGTGCACGAGTTCACGGACTACGAGGTGCTGCGCGTGTGGGGGACGCCGGTCCGCGTCGACATCGAGCCGATGGGCGGCATGGGCGGCGCCTGAGCCGCGCCGGGCGTACCGGTGCTCTCCTCGTTGGTCCTGCGCAGCCGGGCCCGCATCACCTCCTGCGACGGCGCCACCGCCACCGCGCCGCTGGGACAGTCCCACTCGCGCCCGCCCGCCATCGGACGCAACTGCACGCACCCGCCGACGTGCCCCCTCACCTCCCCGATTCGCCCGTCCCGCTCGTCCACGGCGTACGTGCCGACCGGCGGCCACTCCCCCCGCACCACCGACGCCAGCCGCTCCGCGACCCGCACATTGCACCGCCCCAGGTCCACCAGGGCGAACGGCGCGTCGCTCGCACCGGTCACCGGATCGACGCACAGCGACGGCAGTACGACACCGGCGCCCACGAGGGCCTGCCGCAAGGACTCGACGACTTCTTCGGTCGACCGCACCCTTCCTCACCTCCACGCTGAGTTCGTGATTCACGACACAGCGTGGCCGCCGCGGCCCTAACCTGGCCATACGAGACACCCCAACAACCCCCGCTGTACGACAGGGAGTCCCGCCGCCATGCCAGGACCGAAAGACCTCGACCCCTCGTCGTCCCCCCGCGCCCTCCTCGGCGCCGAGCTTCGCCACGCCCGCGAGAAGGCGGGCCTGAGCCAGGAGGAACTCGGCGCCCGCCTCTTCGTCAGCGGCTCCTTCATCGGCCAACTGGAGTCCGGCACGAGGAGAATGCAGCCGGAGTATGCGCGGCTGTTGGACGAGGTACTGGGCACGGAGGATTTCTTCCAGCGGAACTGCGCGGCCGCGGCGAAGTCGAAGTACCCCGAGCACTTCGCGGAGGCCGCGGAGGCGGAGGCGCAGGCCACGGCCATCCGACAGTACTCACCGTTGCTTATCCCCGGGTTGCTTCAGACGCCCGCGTACGCGCGAGCAGTGTTCCGGGCTTATCGGCCGACAGGCACGGACGAGAAGATCGACGCGCTGGTGGCAGCTCGGATGGAACGGGCCTGCTTCCTCGATGACCCAACAGAGCCCTTGTTGTGGGTGGTGATCGACGAAGCCGCGCTGCGTCGAGTGACAGGTGGGCGTCAGGTCATGGCAGAAGCCCTGCGCCACCTTGCCGATGTGGTTCGGCGAAACCGTGCCATCGTGCAGGTCCTCACTCTCGACGCCGGCGCCCACGCGTCGATGGAGGGCTCCATCAAGTTGATGGACTTCGAGGACGCACCTCCACTCCTCTATTTCGAGGGCGTAGGAACCGGACGGCTGGAGGACGACCCGGCCGCTGTGCGGTACCAGCGCCACACCTACGAACTCCTTACCGCCTCCGCCCTCTCACCTCAGAAGTCCCTGGCCCTGATCGAGACGATGGCGCAGGATTACGCCCATGAGGAGCAACTCTGACGCCACTTGGCGCAAGTCCAGCTACAGCGGCGGCAGCGGCGGCGACTGCCTCGAAGTCGCCGCCGACGGGGGCGCCACCGTCATCCCCGTCCGCGACTCCAAGCGCCCCGAAGGGGCAACCCTCCGCTTCCAGGCCGCCGCCTGGTCGGTCTTCGTCAACGACCTCAAGGCATCCCCTGCTCACAAGTGACCGTGGACCCGGCTGCGGCCGTACTCCGCGAGCGCGCGGAACGCGGCTTTGGGCTCCCACGGCAGGCCCGGGTACACGGTTCCCGTGCGGCTGCCGTCGAGGACCTTGACCACGCCGAAGGACGCTTTGTCGAAGTCACGGTCGTCGGCGCCCGAGTGCGGGAGGTCATAGCGGGCGAAGGTGTTGACGAAGGCCGCGTCGACGGTGGAGTGGTCGAGGGCGTCGATGAGTTCACGCAGGTACACGGCTTGTTCCTGTTCGTCACGGGCCACGGGGCTGGTGAACCGCACCGGACGGGCGCGGTCGTCCCACACGATGACGGCGTCGCCCCGACCGCCGGCGTCGGCGGCCCCGCGGTAGGTGGTGCAGCCGAACTCCGTGACGGCGGCCGGCTTGCCGTGTGCGGTCAGTGCCCGCAGGCCGTCGGCGAGCCGGTCGGCGGTCTGCGCGTCGCGGTAGCCGGCGTCGGTGGCGACGATGTCGAACGGCGTCCAGTCCACGCCCTCGAACGGAAGTGAGGCGTACCCGATCCGGCCGCCGAACCTGGCGCGCACCGCGGCGACCGCTGTGCCGAGGAAGGCGTTGACCCGGGCGGGGAGCCCGGGCAGCGCGGCCCGCAGTCGCTGCGGGTCGGTGAGGACGGCGGCGCGTTCCTCGAACGTGTCGCCGGGGAGCATGCCGACGGTGAAGAGGGAGATCTCCGAGCCGGTGAGGAAGACGACCTCGGCGCCTTCGCGTCGCAGCCGTTCGGCGCGTTCGGCGCTGTCGGTGAGGAAGTCCAGGAGTTCTCCGGTGGTGAGGCCGTTGGTGAACGGCGAATACCACACCTCCAGTTGAGCATCGGCCGCGTGTCGCGCGGCCGTCTCCAGCCGGTCGCGGTCCCCGCCGGTGACACGTACGGCGTCACAGCCCAGCTCGTTGCGGATGATCTGCATTTCACGGCGGACGACAGCGGGGTCGAAGGGTTCGCGGGTCGTGGTTCCCGCGTTGGTGAAGCCTGTGTCGTAAGTGATGCCGAAGGTGCGCACGACGGATACTCCCCTCACGATATACGGTACGCAACGTACCGTATTAGGTACTTGGCGTACCCTAGCAGGCCGGAGAGGGAATGCGTGAGACGCCGGAAAGTACGATGCGTACCGAGGATGCGGATGCGCGGGACGAGAGAGGACGGCCGGTGGCACAGGCCAGGGAGGAACCGCGGCAGGCCCCGGCGACCCGGCGACGCGGGGCCGAGCTGGAGGAGGCCATCCTGCGAGCGGCCGCCGAGGTGCTGAAGGAGTCCGGCGTCCCGGCCCTGACGATGGACGAAGTGGCCCGGCGGGCCGGGACGAACAAGAACGCGCTGTACCGGCGCTGGCCCAACCGCGTCGCGCTCGGTGTGGCGGCATACCGCCGACTGGCCGCGGCCGAGACCGCGCCGCCGGACACCGGCTCGCTGCGCGGCGACACCCTGGAGATGCTGCGGCGCGCGAACAGCACCTGGTCGTCCCCCTACGGGGAGATCCTGCGCGGCCTGATCGCGGCGGCGGGCAGCACTCCGGAACTCCTGGCCGAACTGCGCGACCCGGCGGCGGAAAGCGCGCACGAGGCGGCCTGGCTGACCGTGCTCGGCCGGGCGGTGGCCCGTGGAGACGCCGCGCCCGAGGCGCTGCACCCGCGAGTCGCCGAGACGCCTCTGGCGCTGCTGCGCAACGAGTACGTGATGCTCGGAGTCCCCACCGTGCCCGACGCCGTCCTCGCCGAGATCGTCGACGAGGTCTTCCTGCCCCTGGTTCATGGGCGGGGGCACACGGCGGCGCGGCCCTCGCCCCGCGCCGGCCGCGATCAGGCGGGGGCGTAGCGCCTCAGGACGGCCCCCACCGGCGGTGCGGTGCGCACCACCGGCTCGGGGACCTCGCGCCGCGGTACGCACCCGATGCGCGTCCGGAGCCGACCCAGTGTCAGCTCAGGGTCTTCAGCGCCGCCGCGTCGAAGGGGGCCAGCTCCTCGAAGCGGCCGGCGAGGACCTTCTCGGCCCACTGCGGGTCCTGGAGCAGGGCGCGGCCGACGGCGACGAGGTCGAACTCGTCGCGCTCCATGCGGTCCAGGAGGCCGTCGAGGCTGCCCAGCCCGGCGCCCGCGCCCTGGAACGCCTTGACGAACTCGCCGTCGAGCCCGACCGAGCCGACGGAGATGGCGGTCCTGCCGGTCAGCTTCTTCGTCCAGCCGGCGAGGTTGAGGTCGGAGCCCTCGAACTCGGGAAGCCAGTAGCGGCGGGTGGAGGCGTGGAAGGCGTCGACGCCGGCCGCGGCCAGCGGCGCGAGGATGGCCTCCAGCTCCTCGGGGGTCTCGGCGAGGCGGGCGTCGTAGGCCTCCTGCTTCCACTGGGAGTAGCGGAAGAGCACGGGGAACTCGGCCGAGACCCTCTCCCGCACCGCGGCCACGATCTCCGCGGCGAACTTCGTACGGGCCACGGGGTCGCCGCCGTAGGCGTCGGTGCGGCGGTTGGTGCCGGACCACAGGAACTGGTCGACGAGGTAGCCGTGGGCGCCGTGGATCTCCACGCCGTCGAAGCCGATGCGCTCGGCGGCGGCCGCGGCCTCGGCGAACGCGCCGATGACGTCGTCCAGGTCGCGCTGGGTCATGGCCTTGCCGGTGACCTCGTCCTCGCCGATGCGCAGGCCCGAGGGGCCGACGGCGGGAGCGTCGGGGAAGGGCTGGTCGCCCTGCTTGCGCACCATGCCGATGTGCCACAGCTGCGGCACGATCGTGCCGCCGGCCGCGTGCACGGCGTCGGCGACCTTCGCCCAGCCGGCCAGCTGCTCGTCGCCGTGGAAGCGCGGCACGCGGTCGCTCTGCCCGGCGGATGCGTGGCCGACGTACGTGCCCTCGGTGACGATCAGGCCGACACCGGCGGCGGCGCGGCGCGCGTAGTACGAGACGACGTCCTCGCCGGGGACGCCGCCCGGGGAGAACATGCGGGTCATCGGCGCCATCGCGATGCGGTTGGGCACGGTCAGGCCGTTGATGACGGCCGGGCGGGCGAGGATCTGCGCGGCGCGCGAGACGGCTTCGGAGGCGGTGACGGTCACAGGGGCTCCTCAGGAGGTACCGGTCAGTATGTGCATACGCATGAATGCCTGCACCCCTGCAACCGGCGCACCCGGCACGGCCATTCCGGCCGTCCGCCATCCGTGACCCGGCTCACACCCGCGCGCGCCCCGCGGACCGTGAACGCGCCCGAGGGCGGCACCCCCGGCCATGGCCAGGAGTGCCGCCCTCGGTACGTGAAGGACGGTCGATCAACCGGAACCGGTCGATCAGAAGTCCATGTCACCGCCCGGCATGCCGCCCGGAGCGGCCGCGGCGGCCTTCTCCGGCTTGTCGGCGATGACGGCCTCGGTGGTGAGGAACAGCGCGGCGATGGAGGCGGCGTTCTGCAGCGCGGAACGGGTCACCTTCGCCGGGTCGATGATGCCCTCGGCGATCATGTCGACGTACTCACCGGTCGCGGCGTTCAGGCCGTGGCCGACGGTCAGGTTGCGCACCTTCTCGACGACGACACCGCCCTCCAGGCCACCGTTGACGGCGATCTGCTTCAGCGGGGCCTCCAGGGCGAGCTTCACGGCGTTGGCGCCGGTCGCCTCGTCACCCGACAGCTCCAGCTTCTCGAAGACCTGGGAGGCCTGGAGCAGGGCCACGCCACCACCGGCGACGATGCCCTCCTCGACGGCCGCCTTCGCGTTGCGGACGGCGTCCTCGATGCGGTGCTTGCGCTCCTTGAGCTCGACCTCGGTGGCGGCACCGGCCTTGATGACGGCCACGCCGCCGGCCAGCTTCGCCAGACGCTCCTGGAGCTTCTCGCGGTCGTAGTCCGAGTCGCTGTTCTCGATCTCGGCGCGGATCTGGTTGACCCGGCCCTGGACCTGGTCGGCGGAGCCGGCGCCGTCCACGATCGTGGTCTCGTCCTTGGTGATGACGACCTTGCGCGCCTTGCCCAGCAGGTCGAGGGAGGCGTTCTCCAGCTTGAGACCGACCTCCTCGGAGATGACCTCGCCGCCCGTGAGGATGGCGATGTCGCCGAGCATGGCCTTGCGGCGGTCGCCGAAGCCCGGGGCCTTGACGGCGACGGACTTGAAGGTGCCGCGGATCTTGTTGACGACCAGGGTCGACAGGGCCTCGCCCTCGACGTCCTCGGCGATGATCAGCAGCGGCTTGCCCGACTGCATGACCTTCTCCAGGAGCGGGAGCAGGTCCTTGACGTTGCCGATCTTGGAGTTGGCGATGAGGATGTACGGGTCGTCGAGCGACGCCTCCATCCGCTCCATGTCGGTGGCGAAGTACGCCGAGATGTAGCCCTTGTCGAAGCGCATACCCTCGGTGAGCTCCAGCTCCAGACCGAAGGTCTGGGACTCCTCGACGGTGATGACGCCTTCCTTGCCGACCTTGTCCATGGCCTCGGCGATGAGCTCGCCGA
>NZ_WWHX01000898.1 GCF_009862125.1 Streptomyces sp. SID5910 | reverse complement strand
TGGAGCTGGGCCCGGATGGTGTGCTCTCGGGGATGGGTGCGGAGTCCGTCCCGGACATGGTGTTCGCCCCGGTCCTGCGCAAGGATCGGGACGAGGCCGGCTCGCTCGTGGAAGCCCTGGCGCAGGCATACGTCCGGGGACACTCCGTGGACTGGGCTGCGTTCCTCGCCCCGTCCCGTCCCCGGCTGGTGGAGCTGCCCACCTACGCCTTCCAGAAGGAGCGGTACTGGCTGGAGGCGGCCTCGTCCGCCGGCGATGTGTCGTCGGCGGGTCTGGGGGCTGCTGATCATCCTCTGCTCGGTGCTGCGGTGACCCTGCCCGATTCCGACGGCTGTCTGTTCACCGGCCGTCTGTCGCTGGCGTCCCACGCCTGGCTGGCGGACCACGCGGTGCTGGGGGCCGTCCTGCTGCCGGGCACCGCCTTCGTCGAACTCGCCCTCCACGCCGGTGGCCGCGTCGGCTGC
>NZ_WWHX01000091.1 GCF_009862125.1 Streptomyces sp. SID5910 | reverse complement strand
GCCCGCTTCAGCTCGGCGAGCATCGCCGGGGTGGAGCCGTCGACGACCTTGTACTCCTTGTCCAGGCCGTAGCCCGGCAGGACCTCGTCCTTGAGCAGCTGCATCTCGCCGGTGCCGGGCTCGATGCCGATGATCTTCCCGTCGAAGGTGTCGGCCTTCCCCTTGAGGTCCGCGAGGGACTTGACGTCCTTCACGTACGAGGGAACGGCGATCTCCAGGGAGGTCGGCTGGTACCAGGTGCCCAGGTCGGTGAGATTGTCCTTGTTCTTGTCCCAGTAGTTCTTCTGGGCGTGGGGCAGCCACGCGTCGAAGTTGAGGTCCATGTCGCCGGAGGCCAGGCCGGTGTAGACCGGGCCGACGTCCATCTGCTTGAGGTTCAGCTTGTAGCCGCGACGCTCCAGGACGTTCTTCCACAGGTAGGTGACGGCGACGTCCTCGTCCCAGGGGAACCAGGCGACGTCCACGGCACGCTTCGCCTCGGGCGGGGTGGCGCCGGAGCCGCCCTTGACCGGGGCGAGCTTGTCGACCAGACCCGGGTTGGAGTCCAGCCAGGCGCGCACGGCGTCCTGCTGCTTGCCCTTGCCGGCCTTGTTGATCTCGGCCTCGAGGCTGGTGAGCTGCTTCTCGTCGAGCTTGAAGTCCTTCATCCACTGGGCGACGGTCGGGTCGTCGCCGGCGAAGCCCTTGCGGGACAGCGTGTGCACGCCGTCGCCCTGGCCCCAGGCGCCCTTCGGGTCCTTCAGCTTCTTCAGGTCGAGGTCGTTGTACGCCCAGTGCGGGGACCAGAGCGTGACGACGATCGGTTCCTTCTTGCTCATCGCCCGCTTCAGCTCGGCGAGCATCGCCGGGGTGGAGCTGTCGACGACCTTGTACTCCTTGTCGAGGCCGTACGCGCCGAGGACCTTGCTCTTGAGCATGGCCATCTCGCCGGCGCTGGACTCGATGCCGGTGATCTTGCCGCCGAACTGTCCGGCCTTGCCCTTGAGGTCCGCCAGCGAGTCGACGTCCTTCATGTAGGCGGGGACGGTCAGCTCCAGGGAGGTGTTGTCGTACCAGGAGCCGAGGTCGTCGAGCCGGTCGCCGTACTTCTTCCAGTACTGCTCGTGGGTGGTCGGCAGCCAGGAGTTGGTGACGATGTCGATGTCGCCCTGCGCGAGGGAGGTGTAGAGCGGCCCGGCGTCGAACTGCTTGGCCTCGACCTCGTAACCGCGCTGCTCAAGCATCTCCTTCCACAGGAAGGTGGAGGCGACACCCTCGTCCCAGGGCACGTAGCCGAGGGTGATCTTCTTGCCCTGGCCGACGTTCTTGCCCGCGGCGACGCTGTCCGAGTCGCCGGAGCCGCCGAAGATGCCCATGCCGCCGGCGACCAGGCCGAGGATGACGACGCCGATCACGGCGACCTGCGGACGGGGACGGTAGGACCAGATCTTCAGACCGCCCGCGGCGCGTGCCTTGGCGGCGGCGCGGCGGCCCAGCGGGGAGACCTGGGTGCCCAGGGCGCTGGTCATGCGGTCCAGGTAGATCGCGAGGATGACGATGGCGACGCCGGCCTCGGAGCCGAGGCCCACGTTGAGCTGGCCGATGGCCTCGTTGACGTCGCCGCCGAGGCCGCCGGTGCCGACCATGCCGGCGATCGCGGCCATGGACAGGCCGAGCATGATGACCTGGTTGACGCCCGCCATCACCGTGGGCAGCGCCAGCGGGAGCTGGACGCGCAGCAGGGTGTTGCGGGGGCTGGTGCCGAAGGCCTCGGCGGCCTCGACCAGCTCCTTGTCGACCTGCCGGATGCCCAGCTCGGTCATGCGCACGCCCGGGGCGAGCGCGAAGATCAGGGTGGCGACGATGCCCGCGGAGGCGCCGGTGCCGAAGAACAGGATCGCCGGGATGAGGTAGATCATCGCGGGCAGCGTCTGCATGAAGTCCAGCACGGGCCGGACGATGCCGCTGACGCGGTCGGAGCGTGCCGCCCAGATGCCGACGGGCACGGCGATCACCAGCGCGATGATCGTGGCGACGAGCACCAGCGCCAGGGTGATCATCGCGTTCTCCCACAGCTCCATGGAGACGATGAACGCGAATCCGAGGAAGGTGAGAACACCGGCGACCGTGCCGCGCAGCCAGAAGGCGATGACCGCGAAGATGCCGACCAGGAGCAGCGGTTCGGGGGCCTGGAGGACGGCGTTGATGCCGTCGTAGGTCCCGGTGAAGACGGTCTTGAGGAAGTCGAAGAGCCACGAGACGTGGGCGAGCAGCCAGTCGACCGCGTCGTTGACCCAGGTGCCGAGCGGGATCCTAGGCACGGGCCATCACCTTCTCCGGGCCCTTGCCGCGCCGCGAGTCGCAGGTGCCGGCCTCGGCGTCCTCGTCGCCGAGGAAGCCGATCAGGCGGCGGTCCGGGACCACGCCGACCAGTCCGCGGTCGCCGTCGACGACCGCGACGGCGTGCGGGACGCGCGCGCTGATCGCGCACAGCTCGGTGAACGACGTGTCCGGCGCGGCCGTCTCGCAGTCGCAGTCGGCCTCGTCGCCGCGCAGCTCGGTCTCCATGACCGCGCGGGCGGTCAGGACGCGGGAGCGGTCGACGTCCTGGGTGAAGGAGGCGACGTAGTCGTTGGCGGGACGTATGAGGATGTCCTGCGCGGTGCCTATCTGCACGATCCGGCCGTCCCGCATGACGGCGATGCGGTCGCCCAGGCGCATGGCCTCGTTCAGGTCGTGGGTGATGAAGACGATGGTCTTCTTCAGGGTCTTCTGGAGCTCGATCAGCTGGTCCTGCATGTCGCGGCGGATCAGCGGGTCGAGGGCGCTGAAGGACTCGTCCATCAGCAGCAGGTCGGCGTCGGTGGCGAGCGCGCGGGCCAGGCCGACGCGCTGCTGCATGCCGCCGGACAGCTCGTCCGGCCACGACTTCTCCCAGCCGGCCAGGCCGCACAGGGCGAGCGCCTCGTCGGCGCGGCGTTCGCGCTCGGCGCGGGGCACGCCCTGCACTTCAAGACCGTAGGCAGCGTTGTCACGGACGCTGCGGTGGGGGAAGAGCGCGAAGTGCTGGAAGACCATGCTGATCTTCTTGGAGCGGACCTCGCGCAGCTGGCGCTCGCTGATCTCGGTGAGGTCCTCGCCGCCGAAGCGGACATGACCCGCGGTCGGCTCCAGCAGACCGTTGAGCATGCGCAGCAGCGTGGACTTGCCGGACCCGGAGAGCCCCATGACCACGAAGATCTCGCCGGGCTCCACGGTGAAGGACGCGTCGATGACGGCGGCCGTGGTGCCGTCGGCGCGCAGTTCCTCGCGGTCGGCCGACTTGCGCAGTCGTTCGACCGCCTGATCCGGTTTTCTGCCGAACACCTTGTACAGGTGCTCGGCCTCTAGCCTCGCTGACACGCTTACCTCTTGGCTCGGGGGCAGGGACAGGGATCCGAAGCCTGACTAACAGTTGAATGAATCAACCAGCTCCGGCCCGGCTGCGCGCCTGCCCCGATCACCCCGGCCCAAACACATGAGTGACCCGGCTCACACGACCTCCACCGTTCGCCCGCACGACCTGCGGCATGATGCGAGGCGTGACCGGACGACTGATGCTTCTCGACACCGCCTCCCTCTACTTCCGCGCCTACTTCGGCGTGCCGGACTCCGTGAAGGCCCCCGACGGCACGCCCGTGAACGCCGTGCGCGGACTCCTCGACTTCATCGACCGCCTGGTGAAGGACCACCGCCCCCAGCACCTGGTCGCCTGCATGGACGCCGACTGGCGCCCGCACTGGCGGGTGGAGCTGATCCCCTCCTACAAGGCGCACCGCGTCGCCGAGGAGCGCCCGGCGGGCCCGGACACGGAGGAGGTGCCCGACACGCTGTCCCCGCAGGTCCCGGTGATCGAGGCCGTCCTCGACGCGCTCGGCATCGCCCGCGTCGGGGTGCCCGAGTACGAGGCGGACGACGTGATCGGCACCTACACCGCCCGCGCGAAGGGGCCGGTGGACATCGTCACCGGCGACCGCGACCTCTACCAGCTGGTGGACGACGCGCGCGGGGTGCGCGTGCTCTACCCGCTCAAGGGCGTCGGCACGCTCCAGCTCACCGACGAGGCGGTCCTGCGCGAGAAGTACGGCGTCGACGGCCTCGGGTACGCCGATCTGGCGCTGCTGCGCGGCGACCCGAGCGACGGCCTGCCGGGCGTGGCCGGCATCGGGGAGAAGACGGCCGCCAAGCTGCTCGCCGAGTTCGGCGACCTCGCCGGGATCCTCGCGGCGGTCGGCGACCCGGCGGCGAAGCTCACGCCCTCGCAGCGCAAGCGGCTGACCGAGGCCGGACCGTATCTCGCGGTCGCCCCCAAGGTCGTCCGGGTCGCCGGTGACGTCCCGCTGCCGGACGTCGACACCGCGCTGCCGCACGCCCCGCGCGACAAGGCCGCGCTGGACGCCCTCGCGGCCCGCTGGGGTCTGGGCGGATCCCTGGAGCGGCTGCTCACCACGCTCACCACGTGAGCCGTACGGTCGGATGGGGACAGGGATGCTAACTTAGGTAAACCTAACTCAGGGACTGGGAGGCCGTCATGGCAGAGCGTCCGGGCCGCAGGCCGCGCAAGCCGCACACCGCGCAGGTCGTGCGCACCGAACGGATCACCCCGCACATGCAGCGCGTGGTGCTCGGCGGCGAGGAACTCGCCGGGCTGCCGGCGGACACCTGCACCGACCACTATGTGAAGCTGCTGTTCCCCGCCGACGGCGTGACCTACCCGGAGCCCTTCGACATGGAGCGGATCCGCGAGGAGTTCCCGCGCGAGCAGTGGCCGGTGACCCGGACGTACACGGTGCGCCAGTGGGACGCCGAGCTGCGCGAGCTGACCCTGGACTTCGTGATCCACGGCGACGAGGGGCTGGCCGGGCCCTGGGCGAAGCGCGTCAAGCCGGGCGAGACCGTCCGTTTCATGGGCCCCGGCGGCGCCTACGCGCCCGACCCGGCCGCCGACTGGCACCTGCTGGCGGGCGACGAGAGCGCGCTGCCCGCGATCGCCCGGTCCCTTGAGGCGCTGCCCGACGGCGCCCGCGCGTTCGCCTTCATCGAGGTCGAGGGGCCCGAGGAGGAGCAGAAGATCGACTCCGACGTGGAGATCGTCTGGCTGCACCGCGGCGACCGTCCGGTGGGCCGGGCGCTGGTCGAGGCCGTGCGCGGCCTGGACTTCCCCGAGGGCCGGGTGCACGCGTTCGTGCACGGCGAGGCGGGCTGCGTGAAGGAGCTGCGCAAGCTGCTGCGGGTGGAGCGCGAGATCCCCCGCGAGGACCTGTCCATCTCCGGGTACTGGCGGCTCGGCCACAACGAGGACGGCTGGCAGGCGTCCAAGCGGGAGTGGAACGAGCGCGTCGAGGCGGAGCAGGAGGGCGCGCCGGCCGCGTAACCGCCGACACCACCGGGCGCCCGTCCGGCGGCCGGGCGGTACGCCACCGACCGACGCGGTCCGACGCGGCACCGTCCGACCCGGTCCGACGCGGCGCTGTCCGACGCGGCGCGCTCCGGTACGTCACGCGGGGCGTCGCTCCGGACGCACCGCCGACCCCGCGCAACCGCCTCGCACGGGCGGCGCACCCGCCGCCCCGCGCCGGCCGCCGGCCGAGAGACGGCCCCTGCTCAGTCGTCGCCGTGCACGCGCGCGTGCAGGTGCATGTCGTGCCAGCCGTCGGCGTGCCTGAGGGCCCGTCGCTTGACGCCCTCCAGGGCGAAGCCGGTCTTCTCCGCGACGCGGCACGACGCCTCGTTGGCCACGGAGTGCATCAGCTCCAGCCGCTGGAAGCCGATCTCGTCCAGCGCCCAGCGGGCCAGCGCGGTCGTGGCACGCGGGGCGACGCCCCGGCCGCGGGCCGCCGCCGTGGTCCAGTAGGCGACCTCGGCCACCCCGTCGTCGAGTACCACCTCCCGCAGCGCCACCCGGCCCAGCAGCCGGTCGGTCGCCTCCTCGGCGACCGCCCACTGCGGTGTGCGCTCCTGCTCCCAGGCCCGCTGCCACTCGGTGATCCAGCCGCGCACCTCGTCCTCGGAGCCGGCGGCACGGAGGTGCCACTGGTGGATCGCCGGGTCCTGGAAGGCCGCGTGCACGGCGGGCGCGTCCTCGGTGCGCCACGGGCGCAGCGCCAGGCCGTCACCGGTGGGGATCACGGGCTGCGGGACGCAGGAGAGGGTGCCGGGCGGGAGAACGGGGCTCGTCAGATAGGGCATGACCGGCATCCTTCCCACGACGCCGGTGCGCGGACCACCCGTTTTCCGCGGCCCTCCCCCGCCTCGTACGCTGGCACCCGATGAGACGCCGTACGCCTCCCCCGCCCTCGCCCCTCCCCCAGCGCCACGGGGTGGACCCGGTGCGGGTGCGGCTGCCGGCCGCCGGGCCGTGGGCCACGGTCCGCGAACACCTGGTGGAACGGCTGTCCGGCGCGGGCGGCGGCACGGTCGAGGGCATGTTCGCCGCGGGCCGGATCGTCGGGGCCGACGGACGGGCGGTGGCTGCGGACGCGCCGTACGAGCCCGGGATGTACGTCTGGTTCCACCGCGATCTGCCGCCGGAGGTGCCGGTGCCGTTCCCGCTGGAGGTCGTGTACCGCGACGAGCACATCGTCGTCGCCGACAAGCCGCACTTCCTGGCCACCACCCCGCGCGGCGGCCATGTCACCGAGACCGTGCTCGCCCGGCTCCGCCGCGAGCTGGGCATCCCCGCGCTCGGCGCCGCGCACCGCCTGGACCGGCTCACCGCCGGACTGGTGCTGTTCACGGTCCGCCCCGAGGAACGCGGCGCCTACCAGTCCCTGTTCCGCGACCGCCTGGTGCGCAAGGAGTACGAGGCGATCGCGCCGTACGACGCCGCCCTGGCCCTGCCCCGGACCGTACGCAGCCGGATCGTGAAGGAACGCGGCGTGCTGGCCGCCCGTCAGGTCGAGGGCGAGCCGAACGCCGTGAGCCGCGTCGAGCTGACAGGGCACCGCCCTCCGGGCCCCGCGGACGCACCGGCGCTGGGGCGGTACCGGCTGGTGCCCGCCACGGGGCAGACCCACCAGCTGCGCGTGCACATGAGCGCCCTCGGCGTGCCGATCCTCGGTGATCCCCTCTACCCCGAGGTGGCCGCGCCCGTGCCGGCCGGCGACTTCCGGCGCCCGCTGCAACTGCTGGCGCGGGAGCTGGCGTTCACCGATCCGGTCACGGGACGCGAGCACCGGTTCCTGAGCGGGCGGTCCCTCGGGGCGTGGGCGGCGTACGGGGAGTGGGCCGGCGGTCAGTAACCGCGCCACCAGAGGAGGAAGCGCTGCCAGGCCCCCTTGGGGCGAGCCGGCTCCGGCGGCGCGGCCGTCACCGTGGGAGCGGGGGACGCGACGGGCGGGGTGGGCGCGACGTGCACGGGCTCCGGTGACGGCGACGGCGTCGATGGCGGCGGCAGGGTCCCGACGTGCCAGGCGATGCGCGGCTGCGGGACGTCGGTGTGGCTCGGCCGCTGTGTCACGTCCTGCTGCGGCCGCGGCTCGAACAGCACCGGCAGTTCCACCAGATGGCGCGAGGCGATCGACGACCGCCAGGTCAGCTCGTCCTCGTCGCAGGCCAGCCGCACGTCCGGCAGCCGCATCAGCAGCGCGTCGATGCCGGCGTCCGCGATGGCACGCCCGATGTCCTGGCCGGGGCACTCGTGCGGGCCGCCGCCGAAGGCGAGGTGGGAGCGGTTGCCCTGCATGCTCGCGTCCAGGTCGGGGCGGATGCGCGGATCGACGTTGCCCGGCGCGATGCCGAACAGCAGCCCGTCGCCCGCGCGGATGCGCTGGCCGCCCAGTTCCGTGTCCTGCTTGGCGAAGTAGGCCAGGACCGTGCTGAACGGCGGCTCGTCCCACAGGGACTGCTCGACCGCCTCGGGCACCGTCATCTGGCCGCCGCTGAGCTGGGCGCGGAATCCCGGGTCGGTGAAGACCACGCGCAGCACGTTGCCGATGAGGTTGACGGTCGCCTCGTAGGCGGCGAGCAGGACCAGCCGCAGGTGCTCCGTGACCTCGTCGTCGGTGAGCCCGGCCGGGTGGGTGACGAGGTGACTGGCGATGTCGTTCTCGGGCTTCGCCCTGCGGGCCGCGCTGAGCCGTCCCAGGGCGTCCATGACATAGGCGTGGCTGGCGATGGCCGTCTCGGTGCCCTTGAGGGTGTCGCGGGTGGCCTCCACCATCCGGTCGTTGTACTCGTCCGGCATGCCGAGGACCTCGCACATCACGCCCATCGGCAGGTGCTCGGCGAAATCGCCGACGAGGTCGGCGCGGCCCTCCTCGCAGAACCGGTTGACGAGGCGCTGGGTGTGCCGGGTGATGTGCCGGCGCAGTCCCCGGTAGTCGATCGTGGACATGGCCCCGGTGACCGCGCCGCGCAGCCGCTTGTGCTCGTCGCCCTCGGCGTGCGAGCAGATCGGCTGCCAGGCGATGTGCGGCATGAGCGGGTGGTCCGGCTTGACCATGCCCTCGTTGAGCGGGGTCCAGATGCGGCTGTCGCGGGAGAACTGGGCCGGGGTGCTCACCATGTGCAGGTTCTCGGCGTGTCCGAGGACCACCCACATCGGCACGTCGTCGTGGAGCAGCACGGGCGCCACGGGCCCGTACCGGCCGCGCAGCCGCTCGTAGAGCCCCTCCAGGTCGTCCGTCTCGTTCAGCCGGTGCAGTCCGCCCGGTCCGAGGCCGTGCGCGGGGCAGCCGGGGGGTGGTGCGAGCAGGGGGTCGCCCGTTCCGGTCGGGGCGTGGCGTTCAGGCGTCACAGTGTCGCTCCGCAACAGAGGTGAGGGTCAGCAGGGTGTCGGGGGCGCGTCAGGTGAGCGCGCCCTTCAGGGCGAGGGAGTGCAGGAAGCGCATCAGCGTCATCAGGACGTCCCGGCTGGAGGCCCGGCGCCGTACGTCGCAGTCGAGGATGGGGATCTCCTCGGGCAGGTCGAGCGCGGTGCGCAGCTCGGCGACGGGGTAACGGGGCGCGTCCGGGAAGGAGTTGACGGCGACGACGAAGGGCACTCCGCGCTCCTCCAA
>NZ_WWHX01000010.1 GCF_009862125.1 Streptomyces sp. SID5910 | reverse complement strand
TGGCCAGGACAACCCCGACCTCCTGGACATGTTCACCATGCCGGCGAAGCCCGCCGGCGGCATCGACGGTGACTTCTGGTTCGGCATCGAGCCCGGTCTCGGCCGCGACGTCTTCACGCAGCTGCTGTACGGGATGCGGACCTCGATCGCCACGGCCCTGGCCGCGACCATCATCATGACGGTCATGGGTGTGCTGATCGGCCTGGCCGGCGGCTACTTCGGCGGCAAGATCGACTACTGGCTCGGCCGGGTCACCGACTTCTTCATGGCCCTGCCCAGCCAGCTGTTCTTCGTCGCGGCGATGCCGGTGATCACCACGGTGTTCGTCGCCCCCGACGAGGAGACGCCCACCTACGTGCGCACCTGCGCGATCATCATCGTGATGTCCTTCCTCGGCTGGATGAGCATGGCGCGCATCGTCCGTGCCGCCACGCTGTCCCTGCGGGACCGGGAGTTCGTCGAGGCGGCGCGCATCTCCGGGGCGTCCTCCTGGCGGATCATCCGCAAGGAACTCCTGCCCAACATCGTCACCCCGACACTCGTGCAGGCGACCCTCACGCTGCCGAGCACCATCCTCAGCATCGCCTTCCTCTCCTTCGTGGGTGTGGGATACGTCGAACCCACGCCGGACTGGGGCCGGATGTTCGCCATCGGCGCGAACATCGTGGAGCAGGACCCGTACTACATGCTCTTCCCCGGCATCGCCATGGTGATCTTCGTCGTGGCCTTCAACCTCCTCGGCGACTCCGTACGGGACGCCTTCGATCCCAAGACGGGCCGCTGAGCCCCCACGGGGACTCCTCGCTCTGCCCCCAGGTCGGGCCCGGTGCCACACAGCCCGTCTCCGGCCGCGTAACAGCAGTGCTCACTACTCACAGGCAGGTGGATTCGACTCCATGAGCATCTTCCGAAACCGCACCGCTACGGCCGCGCTCGTCGCGGTGGCGGCGGGCGCCCTGACCCTCACCGCCTGCGGCGGCGGCGACAGCGGCAACTCGTCCAAGGACAACAGCAAGAACAAGAAGGACGCCGCGTCGCAGTCCAAGCCCGTGCAGATCGGCGACGCCGCGGCGTCGACCGGCCCCGCGGCCGAGGTGCCCGGCGCCAAGCCCGGCGGCATAGCCACCGTGTACCAGGAGGCCGACTTCTCCCACCTGGACCCGGGCCAGATCTACGTCTCGGACGGCAAGCTGCTCAGCCGCCTCATCTACCGCGGCCTGACCCAGTACAACGAGGACGACAAGGGCAACCTGACCGTCGTGGGCGACCTCGCCACCGACGCGGGCAAGGCGTCCGACGGCGGCAAGACCTGGACGTACACGCTCAAGGACAACCTGAAGGACGAGAACGGCAACCCGATCAACTCGGCGGACATCCGCCACACGGTCGAGCGCCTCTACGCGTCCTACATCACCGACGGTCCGGTCTACCTCCAGCAGTGGCTGTCCGGTGCCGGCACCACCTACCGCAAGGCGTACGAGGGTCCGGACAAGGGCAAGCACCTGCCCGACAACGTCCTGGAGACGCCGGACGACAAGACGGTCGTCTTCCACTTCAAGGAGGCGCAGCCCGACCTCCCGCAGATGCTGACCATGCCCGGTTACAGCGTCGTCCCGGAGGAGACGGACACCAAGGAGAAGTACGACACCGACCCGGTCGCCACCGGTCCGTACAAGATCGCGGACTTCAAGCCGGGCAAGTCGATGTCGCTGGTCAAGAACCCCCAGTGGGACCCCAAGTCCGACTCGGTGCGCCACCAGTACGTGGACGGCTTCAACATCAGCATGAACCACGATGACGAAGACCAGACCAAGACCCTGCTCGCCGACCAGGGCGAGGCCAAGAACGCGATGATGTTCACCGGCCAGGTCGCCACCACGCAGCTCCAGAAGGTCGTCAGCGACAAGAACGCGATGACCAACCGCACGATCCAGGGCTACGCGCCCTACGTGTGGCAGCTCAACTTCAACCTGGACCGCGTCAAGGACAAGAAGCTCCGCGACGCGATCAGCCTGGCCCTGCCGGCCACCTCGGTCTTCAAGGCCGACGGCGGCGCCTACGGCGGTGAGGTCGCCAACTCGCTGATGTCGCCCACCACTCCGGGCTACGACGAGACCTACGACCCGTTCAGCCGCGCCAAGAAGCCGAACGGTGACATCGAGGCCGCCAAGAAGCTGATCAAGGAAGGCGGCTTCGAGGGCAAGAAGCTCGTCTACGCCTACGGCAACACGCCGACCCGTCAGCAGCAGGCCGTCCTGATCGCCGACGCCCTGGGCAAGATCGGTCTCGACATCCAGAAGAAGGAGATCGACTCCGCCACCTGGTACGAGCAGGTCGGCAAGGTCAAGAACGGCTACGACCTGTACATGACCGGCTGGGGCCAGGACTGGCCGTCGGCCTCCACGGTCATTCCGCCGGTGTACGACGGCACGCAGATCCAGGACGGCGCGTCGAACTACTCGCACATCAACGACCCGCACGTGAACTCCGAGATCGCCCGCATCCAGAAGATCACGGACACCGCCGAGGCCACCAAGGCGTGGGCGGAGCTGAACGAGTACATCACCGAGAAGGTCAACCCGGCCGCGCCGATCTACTACACCAAGGTCTTCCAGATCTTCGGTTCCAACATCGGCGGCATCCGCTACAGCTCGGACTCGAGCTACGTGGACGTCACGCGGGTCTTCCTCAAGAAGTAACCGCCCTGTCGGGAAACCGGTGGTGGGTGCGCGGCGGAGCGCCCACCACCGGGGCCCGGATCCCCTTCCAGACCTCCCCAACCGATTGCCGCCGTCCTGAGAGCAGCTGCCTGCCATGCTTCAATTCCTCATTCGCCGGACGTTCGGCGCGGCGCTGATTCTGCTGTTGATCAGTGCGTTCACGTTCTTCATGTTCTTCGCGATCCCGCAGGACCCGGCCATGCTGGCCTGTGGCAAGAACTGCACGCCGGACGCGCTGGCCATCATCCACAAGAACCTCGGCCTCGACTCGCCGGTCCCGGTCCAGTACTGGAACTTCCTCGTCGGCGTCTTCGCCGGCCGGGACTTCGCCGTCGGTCACTGCGCCGCCCCCTGCTTCGGTGTCTCGTTCGCGAACAACCAGAACGTCTGGGACACGATCATGGACCGGTTCCCGCTGACGCTCTCGCTGACCGTCGGCAGCCTCCTGGTCTTCCTCGTCGTCGGTCTCGGCGCCGGCATGCTGGCCGCGAAGAACCGCGGTACCTGGCTGGACAAGACGTTCAGCTCCGGCTCTCTGGTCATCAGCTCCCTGCAGATCTACTTCCTCGGCCCGCTGGTCCTGCTGTTCCTCGTCTACAACACCGGCTGGCTGGACAAGCCGAAGTACGTGCCGTTCTCCGAGGACCTCGGCGGCTGGTTCATGGGCCTGCTGATCCCCTGGCTCGTGATGGCGACGATCTTCACCGCCAACTACACCCGTATGAGCCGCTCGTCGATGATCGAGCAACTCCAGGAAGAACACGTGAGGGCGGCCCGCGCCAAGGGCATGTCGAGCAACTACACGTTCTTCCGCTACGCCTGGCGCGGCTCCCTCATCCCCATCGTCACCATCCTCGGCATCGACCTTTCCTCGCTGCTGTCGGGCGGCATGGTGACCGAGCTGACGTTCGGCCTGGCCGGTCTCGGCCGGCTCGCGCTCGAGTCCGTCACCAACAAGGACCTGCCGATGCTGATGGGCGTCATGCTGGTCAGCGCCGCGCTCATCATCGTCTTCAACCTGATCGTGGACGCCCTGTACGCCGTCATCGACCCGCGCGTGCGCCTGTCCTAGGAGAACCACCGTGACCACTCAGACCAAGCCCGAAGAGGCCGCGGCCGCCGCCGCGGGGGACGCCTTCCTGTCGGTGCGCGACCTCAAGGTCCACTTCTCCACCGAGGGCGGCATCGTCAAGGCGGTGGACGGGCTCTCCTTCGATCTGGAGCGCGGCAGGACGCTCGGCATCGTGGGCGAGTCCGGCTCCGGCAAGTCGGTGACCAACCTGGCCGTCCTCGGCCTGCACAACCGCAAGAAGACCGCCATCGACGGGTCGATCACGCTGGACGGTCAGGAGCTGACCGACGCCAGCGAGAAGCAGATGGAAAAGCTGCGCGGCAAGAAGATGGCGATGATCTTCCAGGACGCGCTGACCGCTCTGTCGCCGTACTACACGATCGGCCGTCAGATCGGCGAGCCGTTCATGAAGCACACCGGCGCCTCCAAGAAGGACGCCCGGGTGCGCGCCATCGACCTGCTGGAGAAGGTGGGCATCCCCCACCCGCAGCAGCGGGTCGACGACTACCCGCACCAGTTCTCCGGCGGTATGCGGCAGCGCGCCATGATCGCCATGGCGCTGGCCTGCGACCCGGACCTGCTGATCGCGGACGAGCCGACCACGGCGCTCGACGTGACGGTGCAGGCGCAGATCCTGGACCTGCTCAAGGACCTCCAGCAGGAGTTCGGCTCCGCGATCATCATGATCACCCACGACCTGGGCGTGGTCGCCAACATGGCCGACGACATCCTGGTGATGTACGCCGGCCGTGCCGTCGAGCGGGGCACGGTGCGCGAGGTGCTCAAGACGCCCCAGCACCCCTACACCTGGGGTCTGCTGAGTTCGATGCCGAGGCTCTCCTCGGACGTCGACGAGCCGCTGATGCCGATCCCGGGATCGCCGCCCTCGCTGCTGAACCCGCCCACGGGGTGCGCGTTCCACCCGCGGTGCGAATTCACCGACAAGGTGCCCGGCGGCCGTTGCTCGGGCGAGCGTCCGACGCTCGCCCCGGGCCGCGCGGCCGCCTGCCACCTGACGGCGGAACAGCGGCAGCAGGTGTTCATCGAGACGATTCAGCCCCGGCTGGGCTGAGCGGAAACCGGCGACTGGGGCATCACCATGAGCGACAACAGCAAGACGAACACGGCGGTCGCCGAATCGATCCCGCAGCAGCGGGACGGCGGCAGCGCACCCCTCATGCGGGTCAAGGGCCTGAAGAAGCACTTCCCGATCAAGGGCGGCTTCCCGATCCGGCGCACCGTCGGCGCGGTCAAGGCCGTCGACGGCGTCGACTTCGAGGTCTTCCCGGGGGAGAGCCTCGGCCTCGTCGGCGAGTCCGGCTGCGGCAAGTCGACGACCGGCCGGCTGATCACCCGTCTGTACGAGCCCACCGAGGGCACCATCGAGTACAACGGGCAGGACATCAGCAAGGCGAACCGGTCGCAGCTGGCGCCGATCAGGTCCGAGATCCAGATGATCTTCCAGGACCCGTACGCGTCGCTGAACCCGCGGCAGACCGTGGGCACGATCATCTCGGGCCCGATGGAGATCAACGGGATCAACCCGCCCGGCGGCCGGGAGAAGCGGGTCCGCGAGCTCCTGGAGATCGTCGGTCTCAACCCGGAGCACTTCAACCGCTTCCCGCACGAGTTCTCCGGCGGCCAGCGCCAGCGCATCGGTGTCGCGCGTGCCGTCGCGCTGGAGCCGAAGCTGATCGTCGCCGACGAGCCGGTCTCGGCCCTCGACGTGTCGATCCAGGCCCAGGTGGTGAACCTGCTCCAGGAAGTGCAGCGGGAGATGGGCATCGCGTTCGTCTTCATCGCCCACGACCTGTCGATCGTGCGGCACTTCTCGCAGCGCGTCGCGGTGATGTACCTGGGCAAGATCGTGGAGATCGCGGACCGCGACTCCCTCTACAACCGGCCCCGTCACCCGTACACGCACGCCCTGCTGTCGGCCGTGCCCGAGGCGGACCTCGACGCGGACAGGCGGGAGCGCATCCGCCTCCAGGGCGACGTGCCCTCGCCGATCGCGCCGCCGTCCGGCTGCCGGTTCCGCACGCGGTGCTGGAAGGCCCAGGACAAGTGCGCGACGGAGGAGCCGCCGCTCGTGCGGATCGAGGGCAGCAAGGCCGGTCACCTGACGGCCTGCCACTTCCCGGAGGAGCCGACCATCGAGGCCCGCGCCGAGGACATCGTCCTGGACCCGGCTCTCGCGGCCATGGAGGAAGGCACCGACGGGGCGGCGGGAGTCTCGAAGAGCTGACCCGGCGGGCCCGGCCCCGGCGGCCGGCGACCTGACGGCCCATGGACCGGGGGCGGGAGGACATTCCTCCCGCCCCCGGTCCTTCGCGTGCCGCCGGACCCCTGCCCCGTTCGTCGTACGTCCGTTTTCGTCGTACGTCCGTCCGGAGGACCCCCGAACCCGTACGGACCGGACGAATGTGCGCCGCAGGGTGTGCCCCCCGATGCTGGCCGAGAACGGACCAGCGGACGAGTCAGGCACTGGGAGGCACTCCATGCGCGGAGCCACGCACGCCAAATGGGCCGCTTGCGCGGCGGCGACAGCCCTCGCGGTGACGGCCTGCGGAGGCGGGGGCGGTGACAGCGGCTCGGACAGCGGGGCCGTGCTCAGCTCCTCCTGGGGCGACCCGCAGAACCCGCTGGAGCCGGCCAACACCAACGAGGTGCAGGGCGGCAAGGTCCTCGACATGATCTTCCGGGGGCTGAAGAAGTACGACCCGGAGACCGGCGAGGCGAAGGATATGCTCGCCGAGAAGATCGACACCTCCGACTCGCAGAACTTCACCGTCACCGTCAAGGACGGCTGGACCTTCAGCAACGGCGAGAAGGTGACCGCCCAGTCCTTCGTGGACGCCTGGAACTACGGCGCGAGCCTGAAGAACAACCAGCGCAACGCGTACTTCTTCGCCTACATCGACGGCTACGACAAGGTCCACCCGGAGGACGGCAGCAAGCAGACCGCCGACACGCTCTCCGGGCTCAAGGTCACCGGCCCGCGCACCTTCACGGTCAAGCTCGGCCAGAAGTTCTCCAGCTTCCCCGACACCCTCGGCTACGCCGCCTTCGCCCCGCTGCCCAGGGCGTTCTTCGACGACCACGACGCCTGGCTGAAGAAGCCCGTCGGCAACGGGCCGTACCAGGTCGACAACTACGCCCGCGGCTCCCAGATGTCCCTGCGCACCTGGGACAAGTACCCCGGCCCCGACAAGGCCGACAACGGCGGCGTCGACCTGAAGGTCTACACCGACAACAACACCGCCTACACGGACCTGATGGCCGGCAACCTCGACCTCGTCGACGACGTCCCCGCCGCCCAGCTCAAGAACGTCAAGAACGACCTCGGCGACCGGTACATCAACACCCCGGCCGGCATCATCCAGACCCTCGCCTTCCCGTTCTACGACGACGACTGGAACAAGTCCGGCTCCGACAAGGTCCGCACCGGGCTTTCCATGGCGATCGACCGCAAGCAGATCACCGACACGATCTTCCAGCAGACCCGCACCCCGGCCACCGACTGGACCTCGCCCGTCCTCGGCGAGGACGGCGGCTACAAGGCCGGGCTGTGCGGGGACGCCTGCGAGTACAACCCCGACCAGGCCAAGAAGCTGATCAAGGAGGGCGGCGGACTGCCCGGCGGCCAGGTCAAGATCACCTACAACGCCGACACCGGCTCCCACGGCCAGTGGGTCGACGCCGTCTGCAACTCCATCAACAACGCCCTGGACAACGACCGCGCCTGCGTCGGCAACCCGGTCGGCACCTTCGCCGACTTCCGCAACCAGATCACCGGCAAGAAGATGAGCGGCCCCTTCCGCGCCGGCTGGCAGATGGACTACCCGCTCATCCAGAACTTCCTCCAGCCGCTCTACTACACCAACGCCTCCTCCAACGACGGCAAGTGGTCCGACAAGAAGTTCGACGGCCTCGTCGACCAGGCGAACGGCGAGTCCGACACCGCCAAGGCCGTCCAGACCTTCCAGCAGGCCGAGGAGGTCGTGCGGGACAACATGGCCGCCATCCCGCTCTGGTACCAGAACGGCAGCGCCGGCTTCTCGCAGCGGCTGTCCAACGTCAAGCTCAACCCGTTCAGCGTCCCCGTCTACAACGAGATCAAGGTCAGCTGAGGAGGCGCCATGGGACGGTACGTCGTCCGGCGGCTGCTCCAGATGATCCCGGTCTTCATCGGGGCCACGCTGCTGATCTTCCTGATGGTA
>NZ_WWHX01000001.1 GCF_009862125.1 Streptomyces sp. SID5910 | reverse complement strand
TACCCGCTCGACGGCACCGTCAACTACCTGTACGGGCTGCCCACCTGGGCGGTCTCCATCGCCGCCGAGCAGGACGGCGAGCGGGTCGCCGGGGTGGTCGTGGCCCCGATGCGGGGCGAGACGTACTGGGCCGTGCGGGGCGGCGGGGCCTGGGCGACGGGCGCCTGGGCCGGTGAACGGCGGCTGGAGTGCCGGCCGGCGGCGCCGCTGGACCAGGCGCTGGTCTCCACGGGCTTCAACTACGTCGCCGAGGTCCGCGCCGAGCAGGCCGAGATCGCGCGGCGGCTGATCCCGCTCGTGCGGGACATCCGGCGCGGCGGTTCGGCCGCGATCGACCTGTGCGACGTGGCCGCGGGCCGCCTCGACGGCTACTACGAACGCGGGCTGCACCCCTGGGACCTCGCGGCGGGCGACCTCATCGCCCGGGAGGCGGGCGCCGTGACCGGTGGGCGCCCCGGGGAACGCCCGTCACGCGATCTGACGATCGCTGCCACCCCGGACGTCTTCCAGCCCCTCCAGCGGCTCCTGGTGGACTTCGGCGCCTGACCGGACCGGCGTCGCGCGACGCCTCCCGACGGCCCGACGCGACGGGGCCCCGGCGCTGGATCCCGCCGGGGCCCCGTCGCTCTCACGGGCCGATCAGACGCCGGTCACTCCGACCTCCACACCGTGTTCGGCGGCGAGGCGGCGCAGATCGTCGAGCTCACCCAGCTCGACCTCGACGAGGAACTCGTCACCCTCGTCGCGGGCCCGGGACAGGTCGGACTCGGTCGTCTGTATGCGCTGCAGAAGTCCTGCGGTGAAAGCGTCCATGCTGCGCCCCCTCGTCCTGGGTCGTGGGTCGGTGGCACGGGGGTGTGCCGATTCGGAAGGGGCGATCACGTCTCCGGTGGAGTGCCCAGCGCTGCCCGGCCGGGCGGCGACGGTGCCGGACACCCACGCCCGCTCTGCGGAAGCGGACCGCGGCGCACCGCGTGGCGTGCGGTACAGGCAGAGCGTGATCGCGGGGTGTAAAGCCGTCCTCCCCCAGCTCCCTCCCGCGGAAACCTGAACCGCCCGAGAAAATCCCGCATTCCCGCTCGCACCAACAAAAGCCCACCCTCCGCCCCACTCACCCGGCAGCCCCCGCCGACCCTCACCGGTCCCTCAGCTGCCTTACCGCCGACTTATGACCGAAAAGGGCAGGATGGAGGTCAACACACCCACGAGCCCCCCTGCCCTCGTGCGCCCGAGCGGCGCTACGCGGGTGGACACAGGAAGGACAAGCGACGTGCGCGTACTCGTCGTCGAGGACGAGCAGCTGCTCGCCGATGCGGTGGCCACCGGACTGCGCCGGGAGGCCATGGCCGTCGACGTCGTGTACGACGGTGCGGCCGCCCTGGAGCGCATCGGCGTCAACGACTACGACGTGGTCGTCCTCGACCGCGACCTCCCCCTCGTGCACGGCGACGACGTCTGCCGCAAGATCGTCGAACTCGGCATGCCCACCCGCGTGCTGATGCTCACGGCCTCCGGCGACGTCAGCGACCGGGTCGAGGGCCTGGAGATCGGCGCCGACGACTATCTGCCCAAGCCCTTCGCCTTCAGCGAGCTCATCGCGCGCGTGCGCGCCCTGGGCCGGCGCACCAGCGTGCCGCTGCCGCCCGTGCTGGAGCGCGCCGGGATCAAGCTCGACCCCAACCGCCGCGAGGTCTTCCGCGACGGCAAGGAGGTCCAGCTCGCCCCCAAGGAGTTCGCCGTGCTGGAGGTGCTCATGCGCAGCGAGGGCGCCGTCGTCCCCGCGGAGCAGCTGCTGGAGAAGGCCTGGGACGAGAACACCGACCCGTTCACCAACGTGGTGCGCGTGACCGTGATGACCCTGCGCCGCAAGCTGGGCGAGCCCCCCGTCATCGTCACCGTGCCCGGCTCCGGCTACCGGATCTGATCGACCGTGGCGACGACACCCGCGCCCCCCGGGGCGCCTCCGAAGCCCACCTGGGACCCGCGCCCGGCGACCCCCCTGCCATGGCTGCGCCCCACCATCCGCATAAGGCTCACGCTGCTCTACGGCGGCATGTTCCTGATCGCCGGCATCCTGCTGCTGTCGATCATCTACCTGCTGGCGGCCCAGGCACTGAACACGGGCAACGAACCCCTGTTCAAGATCGTCGGCGGCACCGACATCAAGGTCTCCAGCGACAAGTGCCCGGTCGTCAACAACGCGAACAACCTCTCGCTGTCCACGTTCAACGCGGCGATCAGCGAGTGCATCGATCACCAGCGCCAGGTCGCCCTGGACAACCTGCTCAGCCGCTCGCTGCTGGCCCTCCTCGGCCTCGCCGTGATCGCCTTCGCCTTCGGCTACGCCATGGCCGGCCGCGTCCTGTCGCCGCTGGGCCGGATCACCCGCACCGCGCGCGCGGTGGCCGGTTCCGACCTGTCCCGGCGCATCGAGCTGGACGGCCCGGACGACGAGCTCAAGGAGCTCGCGGACACCTTCGACGACATGCTGGAGCGATTGCAACGGGCCTTCACGGCCCAGCAGCGCTTCGTCGGCAACGCCTCGCACGAGCTGCGCACCCCGCTCGCGATCAACCGCACCCTGCTGGAAGTGCACCTGTCCGATCCGAACGCGCCGGTGGAGCTCCAGCAGCTCGGCAAGACGCTGCTGGCCACCAACGAACGCAGCGAGCAGCTGGTCGAGGGCCTGCTGCTGCTCGCCCGCAGCGACAACCAGATCGTCGAGCGCAAGCCCGTGGACCTCGCCGAGGTCGCCGGGCAGGCCATCGACCAGGTGCACGCCGAGGCGGAGGCCAAGGGCGTGCGGATCCAGGGCGACCGCGAGCCGGCGGTGGTCCAGGGCAACGGCGTGCTGCTGGAGCGGATCGCCCTGAACCTGGTGCAGAACGCCGTGCGCTACAACGTGGCCGAACAGGGCTGGGTGGAGGTCACCACCGCCGTGGAGAACGGCCAGGCGGTCCTGGTGGTCACCAACACGGGCCCGGTCGTGCCGGCGTACGAGATCGACAACCTTTTCGAGCCGTTCCGGCGGCTGCGCACCGAGCGGACGGGCAGCGACAAGGGCGTCGGGCTCGGCCTGTCCATCGCGCGGTCGGTGGCCCGGGCGCACGGCGGGCACATCTACGCGCAGCCGCGCGAGGGCGGGGGGCTCGTGATGCGTGTCACGCTCCCCGTCTGAGATCATGACCCCCGACATCTCACCGGGGTCCGGGGATGTTCGCTTTGAGCGGAATTTCCAGGTCACCGTCCACGGTTTCGCGTGTGTGATCGATCACAGCGGCGACATTCCCGCCCTCCACTCTCCGTGATCATGCACCCTGTCGGAAAGCCGGGAAAATCCCGGTTTCCAGGGTCCCTGAACACGGGAAGTACACGGTGAGGCGCCTTTGAAGTGCGGCATTCGGACCGTGTACGGTCCCCATCGCCATCCAAGCCGATCACTCTTGAGGAGTCCGGTTGGGTGTCGATTGAGTAACAGACCTTGATGTGAGGCAAAATCTCCGCCTCAGGTCGGGCACAAGTCCGGCCTCTCACGCGTTACGTGCGCTGGAGACACCCGCAGACACCCAGAGGGGGAGAGCGACCATGGCAACGGATTACGACACTCCACGCAAGACCGACGACGACGTCGACTCGGACAGCCTTGAAGAACTGAAGGCCCGGCGGAACGACAAGTCCGCCTCGGCCGTCGACGTCGACGAGTTCGAAGCCGCAGAAGGCCTCGAACTCCCCGGTGCCGACCTTTCCAACGAGGAACTGGCCGTCCGTGTACTGCCGAAGCAGCAGGACGAGTTCACCTGCATGAGCTGCTTCCTGGTGCACCACCGCAGCCAGCTGGCCCGGGAGAAGAACGGCCAGCCGATCTGCCGCGACTGCGACTGAGGCGGGGTCGGCCGTGACCGGCTCGACCCCTCCCTGGAAGCGCCGCTTCTCCAGGCGGGAAGCGGACCAAGGACCGTTCGACGGTCCGCAGCGCGCGCGTGACGACGAGCGGGGCCCGACCGATACGGGGACGGCCTCGCTCGAACCGGGGAACGACCGGGGTGACCTCCCGGCGACCGTCCGGACACCGGCGCCCGCTGCCCGGCGCCGGGCAGCGGCGTTCCGGGACCGGGCCGGGCAGGGCGTCCGCAAGGGCGGCGACCGTGCCAGGGCGGCCCTGGCGCACCTCGCCGACCGCGTCATCGAACTCGCCCCGCGCGTCCCCGTACGGGACCTCGCGACGCTGCGCGGGCAGTTCCCCGGGCTCGGACCCGAGGAGCTCGCCGACCGGCTGGTGATCGGCGCCACCCGGGGCACCGCGACCGTCGGCGCGGGAGTCGGCGCCGCGGCGATGCTCCCCGTACCGCCCGCGATGCCCACCGAACTGGCCGCCGAGATCACCGGCGTGGCCGCGATCGAGCTGAAGCTGATCGCCGAACTCCACGAGGTCTACGGCGTACGCCCGCCCGGCACCCTGACGCAGCGCAGCACCGCGTATCTGAACTCCTGGTCGGACGAGCGCGGCGTCGAGATGACCAAGCCGGCCACCCTCGGCACGGCGATGAACAGCCACATGAAGCGCCAGCTGCGCCAGCAGATCATGAAGCGCCTGGTGCGCGACCTGCCCAACCTGATGCCGTTCATGGTGGGCGCGGCCGTGGGCGCCGTCATGAACCGGCGCGACACCAGGAAGCTCGCCGACCGCATCCGTGCGGACCTGCGCAGACGCCAGGTGCCGTGGGACGCCCTGGAGGCGCTTCCCGCCCTGGAGACCCCCGAGGACGCCCTCGACATGGGCACCCTCGGCAGAGAGCCCGGGCGCCGGCCCGGGAAGGACCGCCACTGACCCCCGGCGTGCGCTAGGCCGCCGTCTTCGCCGCCCGCAGCGTCTCGACCAGCCGCTCCGGCTCACGGGTCGACAGGTACAGGTACGGAGTCGGGTCCTCCGGGTCCGTGACCTCGACGCGCACGGCCGTCGGGATGTAGGCGCGCAGCAGCAGGAAGGCGCGGGTGTCGGCCTTGTACGTCCGCCAGGCGCGGGCCTCCTCCGCGTCCAGGATCTCCGCCTCGCCCAGGACCGCCAGCGGCACCTTGGCCTCGCCCGCGATCAACGAGTCGCCCACGACCCGGATCCGCACGGCGCCGTACGAACTCGCCACGACCGCCGCCGCGGCCGTACCGCCCGCCAGACCGCCCAGCATCGGCAGCGTGCCGAAGGGCAGCAGGATCAGGGCGAACGAGAGGCCCACCAGGAAGGAGATCAGCCACCAGGAGCGGGGCGCGGTGAGACGTTCTTCGTACGAGGTGGCGGAGAGCTGCATGAAGCAAGCTTGGCACGGTATCGGTGATCGGCCGACGCGCGGGTAAGGTCTGCGCCTGTGAGTGGTACTTCCCCGGCTCTTCAGCCCCCCGCCGACGCCGTGAAACCCGTACGGCACCCCGACGCGCCCGCCCCCGGCGAACTGCTCGGCGCGCACTACGGCCAGTGCTTCGGCTGCGGCGGCGACCAGCCCCACGGACTGCACCTCCAGGCGCGGGCCGGTGAAGGCGTGGCGATCACCGCCGAGTTCACCGTGCAGCCCGCCCACCAGGGCGCCCCCGGCCTGGCCCACGGAGGCGTGCTGACCGCCGCCCTGGACGAGGCCATCGGCTCGCTGAACTGGCTGCTGCGCACCATCGCGGTGACCGGCCGCCTGGAGACCGACTTCCTGCGGCCGGTGCCCGTGGACACGGTGCTGCACCTGGAGGCCGAGGTGACCGCGGTGGCCGGCCGGAAGATCTACTCCACCGCCACCGGCCGGATCGGCGGCCCCGAAGGGCCCGTCGCCGTCCGCGCCGACGCCCTGTTCATCGAGGTCAAGATCGACCACTTCGTCGACCACGGCCGCGAGCAGGAGATCCGCGCCGCCATGGACGACCCGGACCAGGTCCGCCGCGCCCGCGCCTTCGAGGTGAACCCGTGAGCCGCGAGCCCCTGGACGTCCTGATCCGCCTCGTCGACCCGGACCTGCCGGTCCCGGCGTACGCGCAGCCCGGCGACGCCGGAGCCGACCTGCGCACCACCGTCGACTGCGAACTGGCGCCCGGAGAACGGGCCGTTCTGCCCACGGGAGTGTCTGTGGCGCTCCCCGAGGGGTACGCGGCCTTCGTGCACCCGCGTTCAGGCCTGGCAGCCCGCTTCGGTGTCGCCCTCGTGAATGCCCCGGGGACGATTGATGCCGGGTACCGTGGGGAGATCAAGGTGATCGTGGTGAATCTCGACCCTCGCGAGAGTGTGCGGTTCGAGCGCTTCGACCGGATCGCCCAACTGGTCGTCCAGCAGGTCGAGAGGGTCCGCTTCCGTCCGGTCGCGGAGCTTCCCGGCTCGGCGCGGGCCGAAGGGGGCTTCGGATCCACCGGCGGCCACGCCGGAACGGACCGGGAAAGCGGCACAAGCGGTCAGGTCGCCGAGGGCGGCCCGACGGGTGGGAATCGATACGCTTCGGTCGTATCCGACCGGGAAGGACAGTGACGTGTTCGGACGTCGCAAGAAGAGGGATGCCGCCGAGGGCGCGGCCGGCGAGGCCGAGCAGGTCGTCGACAGCGTCGACACCGAGGCGGACGAAGGGCGCGAGCGCGTGCGGCTCGAACCCGAACCGCGGCCCGACGGGCCCTGGGACAGCACCGAGGTGAGCGACCCGGGCGAGGGCCGCGTGGACCTGGGCGGCCTGTTCGTACCCGGCGTCGACGGCATGGAACTGCGCGTGGAGGTCGCGGGCGACGCGATCGTCGCCGCGACGGTCGTGCTGCGCGACAGCGCCATCCAGCTCCAGGGCTTCGCCGCGCCCAAGCGCGAGGGCATCTGGGGCGAGGTGCGCGAGGAGATCGGCTCCGGCATCACCCAGCAGGGCGGCATCATCGACGAGGTCGAGGGTCCGCTGGGCTGGGAGCTGCGGGCCCAGGTGCCGGTGCAGCTGCCGGACGGCACGGGCGGCTTCCAGGTCGTGCGGTTCGTCGGCGTGGACGGCCCCCGCTGGTTCCTGCGCGGTGTGATCTCCGGCCAGGGCGCGGTGCAGCCGCAGGCCGCCGGTCTGCTGGAGCAGATCTTCCGGGACACGGTCGTGGTCCGCGGCGACGGCCCGATGGCCCCCCGCGACCCGATCGTCCTCAAGCTGCCGGACGACGCGCAGATGGTCCCCGAGGGCGTCCAGCAGGAGGAGGGCTCCCGCTTCTCCGGCGGCATGGGCCAGCTCCAGCGCGGCCCGGAGATCACCGAGGTCCGGTAAAGACTCCGTACGGTTTTCCGTAGACGTACGTCACGGTTTCCGTGCTTGCACGACGAGGGCCGCGCCCCGCACGGGACGCGGCCCTTCACCGTGTCCGGGGTCCGTGCGGCCGGACGGTTGTCTGCCGAGGCGTCCGCTGGCGATACTGGCGCCCTGTTTACGGCGGGGGAGGACGAATGAACCTGGTGGCCACCGAGACCATGGTGCGCGTCGAGGACGTGCACAAGTCGTACGGCCACGGCACCGCCGCCGTCCACGCCCTGCGCGGCGTCTCCTTCGAGGTGCCGCGCGGCGAGCTGGTCGCCCTCAAGGGGCGGTCCGGCTCCGGCAAGACCACGCTGCTCAACATCGTCGGCGGCCTCGACACCCCGGACGCCGGACGCGTCGCGGTCGACGGCCGCGATCTCGCGGAGCTGAACGAGAACGGGCTGCTGGCGCTGCGCCGGGACCGGGTCGGCTTCGTCTTCCAGTCCTTCGGGCTCATCCCGATCCTGACCGCCGCCGAGAACGTGGGCGTGCCGATGCGGCTGCGCCGGACCGCGCCGCGCGAACGCGACGAGCGGGTGGCGCTGCTGCTCTCCCTGGTCGGCCTCGCCGACCACGCCGCCCAGCGGCCCGGCGAGCTGTCCGGCGGACAGCAGCAGCGGGTCGCCATCGCCCGCGCCCTCGCCAACAACCCCGCGCTGCTGATCGCCGACGAGCCCACCGGCCAGCTGGACGCCGAGACCGGCCACGCCGTGATGGAGCTGCTCCGGGCGGTCGTCCGCAGCGAGCAGGTCACGGCGCTGGTCGCCACGCACGACGCCACGCTGCTCGACCTCGCCGACCGGGTGCTGGAGCTGCGGGACGGGGAGATCGTCGAGCAGTGACGCCCGAGGCGGCGGGGCGGCCCTGAACCAGCTCGTCACCGCCGCCGGTCAACCGGATCGCCGGCGCCGACCCCGGGAACATCCGTGCGCTACGGAAAGCGGGCCGGAGGGGCCTGTTCCAGGGCGGGGTCCGAGGCGGTGCATGGCTGTCGGCGTGCCCCGGTACGCTTTCAGGTATGAGTGCTGCTCCTCGTTCCGACAAGCCGGTGGGCCGGTTCCGGCGCATGTTCGACCGGCTCTCCTCCTCGCAGGAGGACCTGGAGTCGGAGGAGCTCCGGGAGGACACCGAAACCGCCGGCTGCACACGCATCGGCGACTGCCAGGACCGGCAGATCGTGACGGTTACTGGTACCTTGCGCACGGTCACCCTGCGCCCACGCGCGGGCGTCCCCGCCCTGGAGGCCGAGCTCTTCGACGGCTCCGCCGCCTTGGACGTCGTGTGGCTGGGCAGACGCTCCATCGTGGGCATAGAGCCGGGGCGCAAGCTCATCGCATCGGGCCGGGTCTCCATGAGCCGGGGCCGCCGGGTGCTCTTCAACCCGAAATACGAACTGAGACCCCTCGGACGGGAGTAGCCGGTGACGTCGCTCGACAAGCCGACGGAAGACACGGAAGCGGACGACGCCCGGGCGGTGACGGAGGCCGCGCTGTTCGAGGCGTTCGGCGGCGTGCGGGGCATGGTCGAGACGGTGCTGCCGGGGCTGCTCTTCGTCACCATCTTCACGATCAACAACGACCTGCACCTCTCGGCGATCGCGGCGCTGGCCGTGTCGCTGGTGCTGGTCGTGGTGCGCCTCGCGATGAAGGACACCGTCAAGCACGCCTTCAGCGGCGTCTTCGGGGTCGCCTTCGGCGTGGTCTTCGCGATGATGACCGACAACGCCAAGAACTTCTATCTGCCCGGCATGCTCTACACGCTGGGCCTGGCGCTGGCGTACATCGTCACGACACTGGCCGGAGTGCCCCTGATCGGCCTGATCCTCGGCCCGGTGTTCAAGGAGAACCTCTCCTGGCGCACCCGCAACCCGGGCCGCAAGAAGGCGTACGCGAAGGCCAGCTACGCCTGGGGCCTGATCCTGCTCGCCAAGTGCGCGATCCTCTTCCCGCTGTACTGGTGGGCGGACACCGAGCAGCTGGGCTGGGTCCTGGTCACCCTGAAGATCCCGCCCTTCCTCCTCGCCGTCTGGCTGACCTGGGTCTTCCTGGCGAAGGCGCCGGCCCCCATCGACGTGTTCGCGGAGATGGAGGCGGCGGAGAAGGCCGAGAAGGAGCAGGCGGAGCGGGCGCAGGCCGAGCAGGGCGACACCGTGGACCCCTCCGGCGGCAGGCACCGCAAGGCCTAGCGGCCCGACGTACGAGGGGGCGCCCGGAGAATCTCCGGGCGCCCCCTCGTCGTACCGGGGAAGCCGGCCGTCAGCCGGCGGTGCTGCCGCGCCGGGCCGACAGCAGGTCCTCCAACTGCTCCTCGCGGGCCTGCGCGGCCACGAACAGCAGCTCGTCGCCCGCCTCCAGCGAGTCGTCCTGGGACGGGGTCAGCACCCGGGTGCCCCGGATGATCGTGACCAGGGAGGTGTCCTCCGGCCACTCGACGTCACCGACCTGCGTGCCGGCCAGCGCCGACTCCTCGGGCAGCGTCAGCTCCACGAGGTTGGCGTCGCCGTGGCTGAAGCGCAGCAGCCGGACCAGATCGCCGACGCTCACCGCCTCCTCGACCAGGGCGGACATCAGACGCGGGGTGGAGACGGCGACGTCCACGCCCCAGGACTCGTTGAAGAGCCACTCGTTCTTCGGGTTGTTCACCCGGGCGACGACGCGCGGAACGCCGTACTCCGTCTTGGCCAGCAGGGACACGACCAGGTTGACCTTGTCGTCGCCCGTCGCGGCGATGACGACGTTGCAGCGCTGGAGCGCCGCCTCGTCCAGGGACGTGATCTCGCACGCGTCGGCCAGCAGCCACTCCGCCATCGGGACGCGCTCGACCGAGATGGCGGTCGGCGCCTTGTCGATGAGCAGGATCTCGTGACCGTTCTCCAGCAGCTCGCCCGCGATCGAACGGCCGACCGCGCCGGCTCCGGCAATGGCGACCCTCATCAGTGACCGCCCTCCTCTTCGGGACCCTTGGCGAACGCCGCCTCGACCTTGTCGATCTCGTCGGTGCGCATCATCACGTGCACGAGGTCGCCCTCCTGGAGCACGGTCTGCGAGGACGGCAGGATCGCCTCGCCGAGCCGGGTGACGAACGCCACCCGCACGCCGGTCTCCTCCTGGAGCCGGCTGATCTTGTGACCGACCCAGGACGCGGAGGTGTGCACCTCGGCGAGCTGGACGCCGCCGGTGGGGTCGCGCCACAGCGGCTCGGCACCCGAGGGCAGCAGCCGGCGCAGCATCTGGTCGGCCGTCCAGCGGACGGTGGCGACGGTGGGGATGCCGAGGCGCTGGTAGACCTCGGCGCGGCGGGGGTCGTAGATGCGGGCGGCGACGTTCTCCACGCCGAACATCTCGCGGGCCACGCGGGCGGCGATGATGTTCGAGTTGTCACCGCTGGAGACGGCGGCGAAGGCGCCGGCCTCCTCGATGCCCGCCTCGCGCAGGGTGTCCTGGTCGAAGCCGACACCGGTGACCCGGCGGCCGCCGAACGAGGAGCCCAGGCGGCGGAAGGCGGTGGGGTCCTGGTCGATCACGGCGACCGTGTGCCCCTGCTGCTCCAGGGTCTGGGCGAGAGCGGAGCCCACACGCCCGCAGCCCATGATGACAATATGCATCGCGTCACACCGCGCTTCCTACGGGCACTGCCACCTTAGTGGATGTCGTGCTCATGTCTCTCTTTCGGCTCGCCTGGCGACATGTCGCGGCCAGTGTGCGGGCCGCAGGGGAACATCATGCCGGTGGCCGGCGGCGGTGAGCCCCCAGGGGCCCGTGGAGCCGCGGTCCCCCCGCCCCCTGCCCAACGTATCGGCAAGCCCGCGCGGTCCGCACGAGCCGTCTCATCCCTCGGCGGACGACCCCCGGCGGCCGATGCTGCGGATGCTGGCAAGAGTCAGGATTCCGAGGCCGACGAGCGTGACGGCGCCGCCGACGAGCTCTGCGGTCAGATGCATGGAACCTCCAGGGAGGACAACGGCCGGGAATCGCGCGGTGTTTGTCATATAGGCACGCCGGGTCCGCAAGCTGCGGAATCCGCAGCGGCGGCACCCCCCGAATTCACCCGTAGAGCAGACGGCGGACGGAACGGGGGTGGCGGGTGGGCGGGCGCCCGTTCGAACGCTTACGATCCTCTGTTGTGTCCAAACTGACCGACGTGCCCAAGCGGATTCTGATCGGGCGCGCACTGCGCAGTGACCGGCTGGGGGAAACGCTCCTGCCGAAGCGCATCGCCCTTCCCGTCTTCGCCTCCGACCCGCTGTCCTCCGTGGCCTACGCCCCCGGCGAGGTGCTGCTGGTCCTGTCCATCGCGGGCGTGTCGGCGTACCACTTCAGCCCCTGGATCGCCGTCGCGGTCGTCGTGCTCATGTTCACGGTGGTCGCGTCCTACCGGCAGAACGTGCACGCCTACCCGAGCGGCGGCGGCGACTACGAGGTGGCGACCACCAACCTCGGGCCGAAGGCCGGCCTGACGGTGGCGAGCGCGCTGCTGGTCGACTACGTCCTGACCGTCGCCGTGTCCATCTCCTCCGGCATCGAGAACCTCGGCTCCGCGATCCCGTTCGTCGTCGAGCACAAGGTCATCTGCGCGGTCGCGGTGATCGTGCTGCTGACCCTGATGAACCTGCGCGGCGTCAAGGAGTCGGGCAAGCTCTTCGCGATCCCGACGTACGTCTTCGTCGGCGGCGTCTTCATCATGATCGCGTGGGGTGCCTTCCGGGGCCTGGTGCTCGGCGACAGCATGCGGGCACCCACGGCGGACTACGAGATCAAACCGGAGCATCAGGGCCTGGCCGGCTTCGCGCTGGTCTTCCTGCTGCTGCGGGCCTTCTCCTCCGGCTGTGCCGCGCTCACCGGCGTCGAGGCCATCTCCAACGGCGTCCCCGCCTTCCGCAAGCCGAAGTCGAAGAACGCGGCCACGACGCTCGCGATGATGGGCCTGCTCGCCGTCACCATGTTCTGCGGCATCATCGCGCTGGCCGCCACCACCAAGGTCCGGATGTCGGAGAACCCGGCCACCGACCTCTTCCACAACGGCGTCGCCGTCGGCGCGGACTACGTCCAGCACCCGGTGATCTCGCAGGTCGCCGAGGCCGTGTTCGGCGAGGGCAGCTTCCTGTTCATCGTCCTGGCCGCCGCCACCGCGCTGGTCCTCTTCCTCGCCGCGAACACCGCGTACAACGGCTTCCCGCTGCTCGGCTCGATCCTCGCCCAGGACCGCTACCTGCCGCGCCAGCTGCACACCCGCGGCGACCGGCTCGCCTTCTCCAACGGCATCCTGCTCCTGGCCGGCGCGGCCGTGCTCCTCGTCGTCATCTACGGCGCCGACTCGACCCGCCTGATCCAGCTCTACATCGTCGGCGTGTTCGTCTCCTTCACGCTCAGCCAGATCGGCATGGTCCGGCACTGGAACCGGCACCTGGCCGCGGAGCGGGACCAGGCCAAGCGGCGCCACATGATCCGCTCGCGGGCCATCAACGCCTTCGGCGCCTTCTTCACCGGGCTGGTGCTGGTCGTCGTCCTCGCCACGAAGTTCACGCACGGCGCGTGGGTCGCCCTGCTCGGCATGTGCATCTTCTTCGCGACGATGACGGCGATCCGCAAGCACTACGACCGCGTCGCCGAGGAGATCGCGGCCCCGGAGGACCCCGAGGAGCCCCCGAGCGACGACCTGGTGCGGCCCTCCCGCGTCCACTCCGTCGTCCTGATCTCCAAGATCCACCGCCCCACCCTGCGCGCCCTCGCCTACGCCAAGCTGCTGCGCTCGGACTCCCTGGAGGCCCTCAGCGTCAACGTCGACCCGGCGGAGACGAAGGCCCTGCGCGACGAGTGGGAGCGGCGCGGCATCGACGTACCGCTGAAGGTGCTGGACTCGCCGTACCGCGAGATCACCCGGCCGGTCATCGAGTACGTCAAGGGCCTGCGCAAGGAGTCGCCGCGCGACGCGGTCTCCGTGATCATCCCCGAGTACGTCGTCGGCCACTGGTACGAGCACCTGCTGCACAACCAGAGCGCCCTGCGCCTCAAGGGCCGGCTGCTGTTCACCCCCGGTGTCATGGTCACCTCCGTCCCGTACCAGCTGGAGTCCTCCGAGGCGGCCAAGCGGCGCGCCCGCAGGCGGCAGGACTGGAGCGCGCCCGGCGCGGTCCGTCGCGGTCCGGCGCACCACGACCGGTCGAAGGAGTCCTCGCAGTCCTCGCAGTCCTCGCAGTCCTCCTAGGGTCGAGGGAGTCCTCGCCGTCCACGTAGACTGGACGGCTGTTGTCCTTCGACGTCGTCCGTTTGTCCGTCGTCCCGTTCTCTGGAGTCACCCCGCCATGCAGGCAGAACCGAAGAAGTCGCAGGCGGAGTCCCCGGCGGTCTCGCTGGTGGGGGAGGAGTACGAGGTCGAGATCGGCCCCGTCGCCCACGGCGGCCACTGCATCGCCCGTACCTCCGAGGGACAGGTGCTGTTCGTCCGGCACGCGCTGCCCGGTGAGCGGGTCGTGGCCCGGGTGACCGAGGGCGAGGAGGGCGCACGCTTCCTGCGCGCGGACGCCGTCGAGATCCTGGACGCGTCCAAGGACCGCATCGAGGCGCCCTGCCCCTTCGCCGGGCCCGGCCGCTGCGGCGGCTGCGACTGGCAGCACGCCAAGCCGGGTGCCCAGCGCCGGCTGAAGGGCGAGGTCGTCGCCGAGCAGCTGGAGCGCCTCGCGGGCCTCACGCCCGAGGAGGCCGGCTGGGACGGCACGGTGATGCCGGCCGAGGGCGACAAGGTCCCCGCCGGGCAGGTCCCGTCGTGGCGCACGCGCGTGCAGTACGCCGTGGACGACGAGGGCCGGGCGGGCCTGCGCAAGCACCGCTCGCACGAAGTGCAGCCGATCGACCACTGCATGATCGCCGCGGAGGGCGTCAGCGAGCTGGGCATCGAGCAGCGCGACTGGGCGGGCATGGAGTCCGTCGAGGCGATCGCGGCGACGGGTTCGCAGGACCGGCAGGTGATCCTCACCCCGAGGCCCGGCGCCCGCCTGCCCATCGTCGAACTGGACCGCCCGGTCTCCGTCATGCGCGTCGGAGAGAAGGACGGCGGCGTCCACCGCGTCCACGGCCGCCCCTTCGTCCGCGAGCGCGCGGACGGCCGGACCTACCGCGTCGGCAGCGGCGGCTTCTGGCAGGTCCACCCGAAGGCCGCGGACACGCTGGTCACGGCGGTCATGCAGGGCCTGCTGCCCCGCAAGGGCGAGACGGCCCTCGACCTGTACTGCGGCGTCGGCCTCTTCGCGGGCGCCCTCGCCGACCGCCTCGGCGACGAGGGCGCGGTCCTCGGCATCGAGTCCGGCAAGCGCGCGGTCGAGGACGCCCGGCACAACCTCGCCGGCTTCGACCGGGTCCGCATCGAACAGGGCAAGGTCGAGGCGGTCCTGCCGCGCACGGGGATCACGGAGGTCGACCTGATCGTCCTGGACCCGCCACGCGCGGGCGCGGGCCGCAAGACGGTCGCCCACCTGGCTTCACTGGGCGCACGCAGGATCGCGTACGTCGCCTGCGACCCCGCCGCGCTGGCCAGGGACCTGGGGTACTTCCGGGACGGGGGGTACCGGGTGCGGACGCTGCGGGTGTTCGATCTGTTTCCGATGACGCATCATGTGGAGTGCGTCGCCATCCTCGAACCCGCCGCGAAGGGCTCCTGACCTGCGGTTTTGTCCGTGCGTCGGGCGGGCGTCGCAGGACGGTGTCCCGTGGGGCGGTTCAGGGCGCAGGAGACGTCGCCGGCCGGGCGGGCCGCGGTCTCGGGGACCGGGTGACGTCGGGGTCTCAGTCGGCGAGAGCGGTCAGCGGTGCCGGCATCGGGTCTGGGGTTCCGTCGCGGGCGAAGGCGGCCCAGGTGGTACGCATCCGGCGGCCGATCGCGTCCACCTCCGCCCAGTCGGCGTCGCCCAGCATCGGCGCGCCTCGCCAGGCGCCGGGCGAGCCGAGGAGCAGGGGGAGCTCGACGCAGTGGGTGGCGCCGAAGGGCGAGCCGGGCGGGCGCCAGTCCAGACGGTAGCCGTACGCGCGGGCACCGGCCCGCTCCAGTTCGCCGCGCAGCGCCGTGAGCGGCGTCTCGAACACGCGCCGGGTGCGTTCGGCGACGCTCCCGGAGTCGTCCGGGCCTTCGGGGAAGGCGGACATGTCGTCGGCGTTCCATCCGTACAGGACGTCCACGGCGCCGTTGCGGGAGTCGAGCGGCCCGGCCTCGGCGGGCAGCGGTCCGATGCCGCTGACCGGGCCGAAGGCGGGAGCCAGGGAGTTCCCCGTACGGCGCTGCTGCTCGGCGGCGGTCAGGGCCTGTGCGGCCAGCAGCCGCTCGGGGGCGGCGGTCCGTGGGTCGGTGCCGAGGCGGGCGGCGAAGAAGCGGCCGAGGTCCCGTGCCTCGTCCGCCGGCCGGGTGGCGATGGCCAGTGGGGCGCTCTGGAGGATCGCCCGGCGGAACAGGCCCCTCGCCTCGGGCACGTCCATCAGCAGCCGGATGGACAGGGCACCGGCCGACTGGCCGAAGAGAGTGATGTTCCCCGGGTCACCGCCGAAGCGGGCGATGTGCTCACGCACCCAGCGCAGCGCCTCCAGTTGGTCCCACAGCCCGAGGTTGCCCTCGCTGACGCCGTCGAGGAGGAGGTAACCGAGGGCGCCCAGCCGGTAGCCGGCGCTGACGACGACCACGTCCTGCTCCGCCGCGAGGGCGCCACCGTCGTACCAGTCGCGGATGCCGGCGCCGCTGCTGAAGCCGCCGCCGTGGAACCAGACGAGCACCGGCAGGCCCGGCGAGCCGGGTGCCGGGCCGCCCCGCGGAGCGGTGACCGCCAGCTGAAGGCAGTCCTCGCTCTGCGGCCGCCGGTCGAGGGGCGGGCCCATCACCGCGTCCAGACGGGACGGAGGCTGCGGGCAGACGGCGCCGACCGGCCCGGCCGGGGACCCGGAAACCGAGGGGCGGGGCCGGGCGAAGCGCTCGGCGGTGGCGTACCGCAGGGGGCCGCTGCGGAGGACGGGGCGGTCGGTCATGCCTTACCTGCCAGTTCGGAGGGCGACGGTGACGGCTCGGCCGGCGCTTCGGGAGCGGCGCGGAAGAGCGCCACCGCGCCGGCCAGGCTCAGGGCGCAGACACCCACCAGGTACCACGTCACGCCCGTCGAGGAGCCGACCGAATCGAGGAGTGCGCTGGAGATCATGGGCGCCAGGCCACCGCCGAGCACGGCACCGGCCTGGAGGATGAGCGACGTGCCGGAGTACCGCACCCGCACCGGGAAGGTGTCGGCGATGATGGCGCCCTGCACGCAGTGGGTGGGCGCGATGATCAGGCCCATCCCGGCGAGCGCCAGCAGCGCCAGGGCGGTGTCACCGGTGTCCAGCAGCGGGAAGAACACCGCGCACCAGACGAGGACGGCCACGGAGCCGCCGATGAAGAGTGTGCGCCGGCCGCTGCGGTCGGCGACCCGGGTCCACACGGGGATGGACACGCCCCACAGCACGGCCGCCCCGCTGACCCCGAGGATCAGGAACCGCTGGTCGTAACCGAGGTGGTCGGTGCCGTAGGACAGGGTGAAGACCATGAAGACGTAGGCGACCGCCGAGTTCGCGAGCACGGCCAGCAGGGTGACGAGCAGGCGGACCCGGCCGGTCCGCAGCGCGGCGGCCAGCGGGAAGCGGACGACCTCGTGCTGCTCCTTCGTCTGTTCGAAGGACGGCGACTCGGTGACCCTCAGCCGGACCACGAGACCGACCCCGACCAGGACGATGCTCAGCAGGAACGGTACGCGCCACGCCCAGTCGGTGAACGTGCCGTCTCCGGCCAGGGACTGGGTGGCCAGGAAGACCATGTTCGCCAGCACCAGGCCGGCCGGAGTGCCCATCTGGGGAAAGCCCGCGTAGAGATTGCGACGTCCCTCGGGGGCGTGCTCCATCGACATCAGGGTCGCACCGGCGCCCTCGCCGCCGAGCCCGATTCCCTGGACCACGCGCAGCAGGACCAGGAGCACCGGGGCCCACAGGCCGATGGTGTCGTAGCTGGGCACGAGCCCGATGAGGGTGGAGCCCACCCCCATCAGGAGCAGGGACACCACCAGGGTCGAGCGGCGGCCGAGGCGGTCGCCGAAGTGGCCGAAGACTAGCCCGCCCAGTGGCCGGGCCACGAAACCCACGGCGAGGGTGCCGAAGGCGGCGAGCGTCCCCGCGGCGGGGCTCAGGGACGGGAAGAACTGCTTGTCGAAGACGAGAGCGGCTGCCGTGCCGTAGAGGAAGAAGTCGTACCACTCCAGGGTGGTGCCCAGAAGGGTGGCCAGCGCTGTCCTGCTCGCGCCCCGACGCCTCGCGTCGTCGCTCATGGGATACCTCGTTCGCTGGGGGAGGGACGGATGGACGCCCGTTGTCGAGGGATCCTGTGTCCTCCCCGCAGAGGTCACAAATGCCGTTTTGGCCTGCCGGTATTGCGATACCGGTATAGCTTCCGGGTTATACCCATCCTGTGATGGGGCGCGGCGAATTCTTCATTTGTCAGGCATGGCCCGCGCGTCCCAGTGTGGGGCCATGACGGCACAGACTCCGCAGTGGATCCGCAACTTCGTCGACGGGCGTTTCGTCGACCCCACCGACCGATGCTTCGACGCGGTCGACCCGGCCACCGGCCAGGTGCACGGCCGGGTCCACGAGGCCGACGCCCCCCTCGTGGACCGGGCGGTCTCGGCGGCCCGCACGGCGCTGGCCCCCTGGTCGGCGACGCCCGTCCGGGAGCGCACCGACGTGCTGCGCCGGGCGGCGGACCTGATCGAGGCCCGGTTCGAGGAGTTCGTCGCCGCCGAGTCCGCCGACACCGGCAAGCCCCTCGCGCTCGCCCGCGACCTCGACGTGGCCCGGGCCGTGGCCAACTTCCGCACCTTCGCCGACGTGGTCGCCGCCGCCGGCCAGGAGTCCTTCCTGACCGACCTGCCCGGCGGCCGCCAGGCCCTCAACTACGCGGTGCGCAAGCCGCTCGGCGTGGTCGCGGTCATCGTCCCCTGGAACCTGCCGCTGCTGCTGCTCACCTGGAAGATCGCTCCGGCGCTGGCCTGCGGCAACACCGTCGTCGTCAAGCCGAGCGAGGAGACCCCGGGCACCGCCACCCTGCTGGCCGAGGTGCTCGCCGAGGCGGGACTGCCGGCCGGTGCCTACAACGTCGTGCACGGTTTCGGCGGGGGCTCGGCCGGTGAGTACGTCACCTCGCACCCGGGGATCGACGGCGTCACCTTCACCGGTTCGTCGGCCACCGGAGCGCACGTCATGAAGACGGTCGCGCCGCGGGTGCGCCCCGTCTCCTTCGAACTGGGCGGCAAGAACGCCGCGCTCGTCTTCGCCGACGCGGACCTCGACGAGACCCTGGACGGGCTGACCCGGTCGGTGTTCGCCAACACCGGCCAGGTGTGCCTGTGCACCGAGCGGGTCTACGTCCAGCGGGAGGTCTTCGCCGACATCGCCGACGGACTCGTGGAGCGGGCCCGCTCCCTGCGCCTGGGCGACCCGCGGGACGGCGCGACCACCACGGGCCCGCTCATCTCCCAGGGCCACCGCGAGAAGGTGCGCGGCTACCTGCGGCTCGCCGAGGAGGCGGGCGCCAAGGTCCTCACCGGTGGGGGCACTCCCCACCTCGGCGCGGAACTCGACGGCGGCTCCTGGATCGAGCCGACCCTGTGGACCGGCCTGACCAACGCCGACCGTCCGGTGCGCGAGGAGGTCTTCGGCCCGGTCGCCGCGCTGATCCCCTTCGACACGGAGGAGGAGGCCGTCGCCCTGGCCAACGACACGGAGTACGGCCTCGCCGCCTCGGTGTGGACCCGGGACCTCAGGCGCGGCCACCGGGTGGCGCAGGCGATGAACGTGGGGATGGCCTGGGTCAACACCTGGTTCCTGCGGGACCTGCGCTCGCCCTTCGGCGGCGTCGGCCTCTCCGGCCTCGGCCGCGAGGGAGGCGCCTCGTCGCTGCACTTCTACACCGAACCGACCAACGTGTGCGTGCAGTTGTGACGGACACCGTGACCCCACCCCGAAGCCGAAGGAGACGATCGATGATCACCCAGGAGACGGCCGGAGCCCTGGCCGCCGTCCTCGACGACGCCCAGACGTCGGTGTCCGACACGCCGAGCCTCGCCGACACCCACACCCTGACCGTCGACGACGCCTACGCGGTCCAGGCCGCGCTCCTCGCCCGGCGCACCGCCCGCGGCGAACGCCCCACCGGCGTCAAGCTGGGCTTCACCAGCGAGGCGAAGATGGCCCAGATGGGCGTCTCGGAGATCATCGTCGGCAGGCTGACCGACGCCATGCGCGTGGTCGACGGCGCGGAGGTGGAGCTGGCCCGGTTCATCCACCCGAAGGTGGAGCCGGAGGTCGCCTTCCGGCTCGGCCGGGACGTCGACCCGCACGACCCCGACGCCGACCTCGCCGACTGCGTGGACGCCGTGGCCCCCGCCCTGGAGATCATCGACTCCCGCTACCGGGACTTCCGCTTCACCTACGAGGACGTGGTCGCGGACAACACCTCCGCGGCCGGCTACGCGGTCGGCCCCTGGCTCCCCGTGCGGGACGTCTCCGACCTCGCCGTGCACCTCACCCACGGCGGGAGCCGGGCCGAGGGCACCACCGCGGCCATCCTCGGGGCGCCGGTCAACGCGCTGCGCGCGCTGCTCGACATGGCCCGCCGCCGCGACGTCCCGCTGCGCGCGGGCGACACCGTGCTCGCGGGCGCGGCGACCGCAGCCGTCGCACTGACCCCCGGCGTCACGACCTGCGAGGTCGCCGGACTCGGCCGCGTCAGCGTGAGGAGCGTGTGATGGACACAGCACGTGTCGTCCCCGGGAAGGCGAAGCCGCGCGGGCGCTTCCCGCACTTCCGCCGCGCCGGTGACCTCGTCTTCGTCTCCGGCACCAGCTCCCGCCGCCCCGACAACTCCTTCGTGGGCGTCGAGACCGACGAGATGGGCACGACCGACCTCGACATCCGGGCGCAGACCCGCGCGGTCCTCGACAACATCGGTGACATCCTCGCCGACGCCGGCGGGTCGCTCGCCGACGTCGTCCAGGTGACCGCGTACCTCGTCAACATGAACGACTTCGGCGGCTACAACGAGGTCTACGGCCAGTACTTCGACGAGACGGGGCCGGCCAGGACCACCGTGGCCGTGCACCAGCTGCCCCACCCGCACCTGCTCATCGAGATCCAGGCCGTGGCCCACCTGCCGGTGGCCCGTACGGCCGGCGACACCGCGGAGGAGACACCATGACCGACATCCCCGAGGTCATCGACTTCCAGGGCTGGATCGACGACCACGCACACCTGCTGAAGCCCCCGGTGAACAACCGGACCATGTCGCTCGGCAACGACTTCATCGTGCAGATCGTCGGCGGCCCCAACCAGCGCACCGACTTCCACCTCGACCCGTACGAGGAGTGGTTCTACCAGGTCAAGGGGGACATGCACGTCGACCTCATGACCGAGGACGGCCCCCGGACCGTACACATCAGGCAGGGTGAGGCGTGGCTGCTGCCCGGCAACGTGCCGCACTCCCCGCAGCGCCCCGACCCGGACTCCATCGGCCTGGTCATCGAGCGGGTCCGCGAGGAGGGCACGCTGGAGAAGTTCCTCTGGTTCTGCCCGTCCTGCTCCGCGCGCGTGTACGAGGTGGAGCTCCAGGTCACCGACATAGTGGCCGACCTGCCGCCGGTCTTCGAGCGGTTCTACGGCGACGAGAAGGCCCGCACCTGCTCCGCCTGCGGGACCCTCCACCCCGGAAAGGGCTGACCGGTGGCAGAGCTGATCGACGTCCACACCCACTACGTGCCGAGGGGCTGGCCCGACCTGACGGACCTCGGCGGGCCCGACGCCCCCTGGCTGAGGGTCGAGACGGAGAAGGAGGCCGTCATCATGACGGGGTCCGCCGAGTTCCGGCGGATCCGGTCCGACTGCTGGGACGCGGAGGTCCGGCTGCGCGACATGGACGCGGACGGTGTGCGTGCCCAGGTGGTCTCCCCGACACCGGCCTTCTTCCACTACGGCCGCAGCGGCGCCGAGGCCGCGAGGATCGCCCGGATCTTCAACGACCTGGCCCTGGAGATCACCGCCCCCGCGGCCGGCCGGCTGATCCCGTTCTGCCAGGTACCGCTCCAGGATCCGGACGCCGCCTGCCGCGAACTGGAACGGGCGGTCGCCGCCGGCCACCGGGGCGTCGAGATCGGCAACCACGTCGGCGACCAGGACCTGGACAGCGAAGGCGTCGTGACCTTCCTCCAGCACTGCGCCGCCCTCGACGTACCGGTCTTCGTCCACCCGTGGGACATGGACAGCTCGCCCCGCCTTGACCGGTGGATGGCACGGTGGCTGACGGCCATGCCGGCCGAGACGCACCTGTCGATCCTGGCGCTGGTCCTCGGCGGTGTCTTCGACCGGATCGACGAGCGGCTGAGGATCTGCTTCGCCCACGGTGGCGGTTCGTTCGCCTTCTGGCTGGGCCGCATGGAGAACGCCTGGCACGGCCGCAACGACGTCGTCGGCACCTCCGAGTATCCGCCCTCGCACTACGTGGGCCGCTTCTCCGTGGACTCGGTGGTCTTCGACGACCGTGCGCTGCGGCTGCTCGTGGACACCCTGGGGGAGGACAGCGTCATGGTGGGCAGCGACTACCCCTACCCGCTGGGGGAGCGACCGGTCGGCGAGGTCGTGCGCAAGAGCGGCTTCCTCACCGAGCAGGCCCGGCACAAGATCACCCGTGGCAACGCGGAACGCTATCTGGGCCTCTGATCCTTGCCGCGTCCCCGGCCCGCTCCACGCGGGTGCGGGGGCCGGTGCGCTCAGCCGGTGTCGACGGCGCCGCGGAGGACACCACCGTCTCCCTGGCCGCCGTCGCCGCCGTCGCCGTCGTCGTCGCTCGGGCTCTCCCGCATCGCGTCGGCGGTCTCCTCCAGGCTCTGGATCAGCGCCCGGGCCGACGGGCTGAGGGTGCGCTCCGCGGGCAGGGTCAGACCGACCCGGTGGCCGACCTGCTCCAGCGGCACGGGCAGCCGCGCCAGACGGCCGTCGTCCCGCACGATCGAGCCGGGCAGTACGGCCACCACGTCGGTTTCCAGCAGGAGTTGGCGCACGGTCAGGAAGGACGTCGCCTCGACCCGGTTGCGCGGCAGTGCGAGTCCGCGGCGGGTGAAGAGCTCCTCCACCTCGCGGCGGAGCGCGGTCTGCGGTCCGGGAAGGATCCACGGGAAGCCGAGCGTGTCGTGGAGCCCGGCGTCCGGCTGTCCGGTCAGCGGATGCCCGGCCCGCACCACCAGCCCGACGAACTCGTCGTACAGCGGGCGCCGGACCAGGCCCTCGCCCGACGGAGCGGTCAGCCGGCCCACGACCAGGTCGATCCGGCCCGCCTCCAGACCCAGCAGCAACTCCTCGGGAGACGCCTCGTGCACCACCACCGTGAGGAAGGGATGGTCCCGCTTCAGTGCGGCCACCGCACGCGGCAGCAGGATGTTCGAGCCGGCCAGGTGGGTGCCGACGACGACGGTGCCCCGGTCGGCCGCCGCCAGCTCGACGACGTGCCGGCCCGCCTGTGTGAGCTGTGCGAGGACGGCCCGGGCGTGCCGGGTGAACGCCTCACCGAAGACCGTGGCGCTGACTCCCCGGGGACCACGCTCGAAGAGCCGCACGCCGAGGATCTCCTCCACCTCGTGCAGGCTCCGGGTCGCGGCGGGCTGGGTCACGTGCAGCTCGGCCGCCGCGCCCACCACCGAACCCTGCCGGGAGAGCGCGTCCACGAGAAGCAGGTGACGCAGCTTGAGGCGGCCGTCGAACAGGCGGGGTGTCTCCACAGCCCGACACTAACCGAACCGGAGTCCTACCTCCGTGCGCCGACCGCGCGGCCATCGGCGACGCCCACCTCGACGCGCCTGTCCGGTGTTCGTGGTTTCATGACCACGGTTCGGGCCGTTGGCGGGGGAGTGGGGGCGGGGTCATGCGTATCGCGGTGATCGGGGCCGGGGGTGTCGGGGGGTACTTCGGGGCACGGTTGGCTGCTGCGGGGAACGACGTCACCTTTGTGGCCCGGGGGCGGCATCTTGAGGCCATTCGGCGGGCCGGGCTGGTCGTGCGCAGTCCGCTGGGTGACTTGCGGACCTCGCCCGAGTCGGTCGTGGCGAGTATCGCCGAGCTCGGGCCGACCGATCTGGTGCTCGTCGCCGTCAAGTTGTGGGACACCGAGGACGTCGCCGAGCAGCTCCGGGCCTCGGCGGCGCACAAGGCGCCGGTGCTGTCCTTGCAGAACGGGGTGCACAAGGACGCCGTCCTGCGCGGTTCGCTGACGGACGAACAGGTCCTGGGCGGCGTGTGCTTCATCTCCGCCTTCATCGAGGAACCGGGAGTCGTCAGGCACAACGGCACCCTTCAGAAGGTCGTGGTCGGCTCCTACGGCTCCGGCCCGGCTGAGGCCGGCCGGGCCGTGCTCGCCGCCTTCCGGGGCGCGGGGGTCGACGCGGAGGCGAGCGACGACATCGAGAGGGTGATCTGGGAGAAGTTCGTGTTTCTCGTGGGTCTGTCGGCGACCACGGCGGCCGTCCGCCGGCCCATCGGCGTGGTCCGCGCCAACGAACGGAGCCGACGCCTTCTGTACGACGTGATGGCCGAGACGGTGGCCGTGGCGCAGGCGTCGGGCGTGCGGCTGGACAGCGGCTTCGCCGAGGACCGGCTCGCTTTCTGCGACACGCTTCCCGCCGGCATGACCTCCTCCATGCACAACGACCTGGAGCACGGCAACCGCCTCGAACTGCCCTGGCTCAGCGGGGGAGTGGCAGACCTTGCGGAGCGATTGGGCGTCGCCGCGCCGCGCAACCGCACGGTGGCCGACATCCTCGCGCCGTACGTCCTGGGCCGGCCGGCCGACTCCTGACCGGCGCGGCGCCGGGGCCTATGTCGGGTTCGGTGTCGGGTCCGTGATCTCCAGGCGGGCGCCCCGGGTCCGGTCCGAGGCCGGGCCCGTCTCCAGCTCGACCACCCCCGGCTCCACGGTGAGGCGCAGGTCGCGCCCCACGGACGCCAGCGTGTCCGGGCCCACCTCGAAGACCGCGTCGGCCTCGGCGCCGGGCGCGAGGCTCAGGCGGACGAAGCCGCGCAGCTCGCGCACGCGCGGCCAGGACGCGCCCCCGGACAGGCGGCGCACATAGAGCTGCACCGTCTCCTCGGCCCGCCGGGACCCCGTGTTCCGGACCGTGACCCGGCACGTCAGGCGCGGGGCTCGCACGCCGACACGCGAGTGCGACAGCCTCGGCGCCCCGTACACGACGCTCGTGTACGACAGACCGTGCCCGAAGGCATGGCGCGGGCCCGCGCTCTGGTCGACGTATCCGCGGTAGCCGTGGTCCTTGCCGTTGTAGTAGACGGGCAGTTGGGTGGCTGAACGGGGCACGGAGACCGGCAGTCGGCCGCGTGGCTCGGCGTCGCCGAAGAGGACCTCGGCCACGGCGCGCCCGCCCCGGGGGCCCGGGTACCAGGCGCTCAGCACCGCCGCCACGGACGCGTCCGGCTCGGGCAGGGCGTGCGGGCGGCCCTGGATCAGCACCACCACGACCGGCGTTCCGGTCGCCGACACCGCTGCCAGCAGGGCCCGTTGCGCGGGCGGCAGTGCCAGGTCCGCCAGGTCGACGCCCTCTCCGCAGGTCATCCCGGTGGGTGCTCCGGAACCCGTGACGGCCGCACCGTTCGGGTCGAAGACCGTGTCCGGGGAGCGGGCGCTGGAGCCGCCCAGCACCAGCACGGCCACGTCGGAGCCGGCCGCCAGCGCCACGGCCGCCGGGACGTCCGAGACGTCGTCGCCCACCAGGCCGCAGCCCCGGGCGTGCACCACCTCGGTGCCGGACGCGGCCGCCGCGCGGATGCCCTCCAGGACGGTGATGCCGTCGCCCTGCCGTTGCGGCGCCGTGTAGTCGCCGATCTGCTGCGCCAGGGAGTCGGCGTTCGGACCGAGGACCGCGATCCGCCGCAGCCCACGGGACAGCGGCAGCACCTCGCCCTCGTGGGAGAGCAGCGTCACCGAGGCACGGGCGATGCGTTCGCCCAGCTCGGCCGGGTCGGGGAGGTCATCGGTCGCCGGGCCGGCCGGGGGCAGGGGCTCTTCGAACAGGCCCAGGCGGAACTTCAGCGTGAGGACCCGGGCCACCGCGGCGTCCAGCGCCGACTCGGAGACCAGGCCGCGTTCCACCGCCTCGCCCAGCCGGGCGAAGGAGGCGTCCCACAGGCTCAGGTCGCACCCGGCGTTCAGGGCCAGCGCCCCGGCCGACACCGGGTCGCCGGTCAGCCGCACCAGCCGGTCCACCGCCGTGCCGTCCGCCATGACGACGCCCTCGAAGCCCCACTCCGTACGCAGCAGGTCGGTCAGCAGGTACCGGTTGGCGACGCAGGGCAGGCCGTCGAACTCGTTGTAGGCGGCCATCACCCCGGCCGCGCCCGCGGCCACCCCGGCCCGGGCCGCCGCGAGATGCACCTCGTGGAGTTCGCGGGCCCCCAGCTCCGTCGCCGCGCTGTTGCGGCCGCCGACCGTGGCGCCCTGCCCGGCGAAGTGCTTGAGGACCACGGCCAACCCCGCCCGCCGCGCACCCTCGACCAGCGCCTCGGTCATCCGCGCGGCGAGGTACGGGTCCTCGGCGAAGCACTCCTCGCTGCGGCCCCAGCGCGGATCGCGCACCAGGTCGAGGGCCGAGACCAGCGCGATGTGCGCGCCGCGCGCCCGGAGTTCGGCCGCCGCCCCGGCCACCGCGTCGGCGTACAGCGCCGGGTCCCAGGTGGCGCCGACGGCGAGGTTCACCGGGAGCACCGTGCCGTCCAGGGCCTGGTGGCCGTGCGGCATCTCCTCCACCAGCAGGGCGGGTATGCCCAGCCGGGTGTGGTCCACGAGGTACCGCTGCACGGCCGCCGCCGTCCGCGCCCCGTCCCGCGCGTCGAGGCCGTCCGCGAAGCCCACGCCGGACCAGGCGTCGGCCCGCTGGAGTCCGTACAGCGCGCCCATGCCGTCGAAGGCGGCGACCTCGGCGCGGAAGGCGTCCGTGAGGCGGTGACGGCCGTCCCTGGCGCGCTCGTACGCGTCCCAGCCGTACATGCGCTGGTTGAGCTGGCCGACCTTCTCCGTCGGGGTCATGCGGCCCAGCAGGTCACGGACGCGATCCGGCACCGGTGCGGCCGGATCGCGGTAACGCGGGACGGTCATCGCAGCTCCAGCACCGCGACGCCGTACGCGTCGAGCGGCACGTCCTCGACCGGCGTGCCGTCGGCCAGGGTGTGCAGCTTGCCCTCGGCGACCGGGCGGACCACGAGCGGGTCGGGGCTCTGGCTGACCAGCCACACGAAGCGGCGGCCGTCGGCGTGGACGAGGACGTCCGCCGAGACGTGCGGGTCGGCGACCGTGACGGGCCGCCGCGCGCCCGCCACCTGTGCGAGGGCCGCGTACAGGCGGTGCGTGACCTCGGGGTTGACGCGTGCGGTGCGGGCCGCCATGTGCTCCAGCGGGTAGGTGGCCAGCACCGTGCGGCCCGTCCCCGTCTCGTTGACGACCAGGGCGGGCCGGCCGTGGGCGTCCACGGCCACCACCCGGCCCGTGCGCGGTACGACGGGCAGGTAGGCGCGGCTGTCCTCGTTCCCCGCGACAGGGAAACGCAGCACCTCGCCGGCGCGCAGGCCGCCGAAGTCCTCGGTGAACGTCATCTCCAGCACGTCGCCCTCGATCGGCTCGGCGACGCCGTACGACAACTGCAACTCGACGCCGAACAGGCCGTCCAGATCGTCGAACCAGGGGCCGCGGGTCGCCGGATGCTCGCCGGAGCAGAACGACAGGTAGACGGTGGCGCCCTCGGCTGCCCGGCGGGCCAGTTCCCTGCGGGTGCGGGTCGTGAGCTGGCGGGTGGCCGGCAGCAGGTAGAGCGACGCCTCGCCCGGCAGTCCGTCGGCCTCGCGGGTGAGGGCCACCGGCAGGTCGGCGGCGCGCGCGGTGACGTAACCCTGGTGCAGGGACGTGAAGATGAGCGGACGGTCGGCGGGACGGCTGTACGGGTAGCCCCGTTCGAGGAAGGCGGGGACGACCAGGGCGGCGTCGGCGTCCGTGCGGGAGCAGTGCGGGAAGTCCACGGCCTCCAACACCTCGCCGAAAGCGCCCAGTTCGCGCAGCGGCTCCTTGGGCGCGCCGGTCGAGTCGGTGATGCCGAAGTGCATCTCGAAGGGGTGGTGGTCGTAGGGGGACTGGTCCCACAGGTCGTCGTAGTCGGTGTTGTTCCAGGCGAGCCAGCCGGTGGCGCCGCCCAGCAGCGAGTTGTGCAGCGTCTGCCGGTAGTAGACGCCCGCGTTGGCGGCCGAGACGGTGTCGGTGGAGAGCCCGAACTCCTCCAGCACGACGGGCTGTCCGGTCACCGAGGCCAGCTCGCACTCGAAGGCGGCGCGGTAGTGCTGGCGCGGCCGGTCGGTGTCCGAGCGGTACACGTGCGGGCCCACGAAGTCGACGTACTCGGCCGTCTCCCGCAGCGAGAAGCCGTTGTCGCGGCCGGTGACCTCGATGCCCCACGCCCCGTCGCCCAGGGACACCGGCTGCGTCGCGCCCGTCGCCCGCACCGCGTTGCACATGGACTGGGCCCAGGCGGTCACCACGTCCGAGGACGGCGGGTCGACCTGGTAGATCCGCCCGTACCCGGGCATCTCGTTGGTGATCAGCCAGCCCGTGACCGCCGGGTGGTCCTTGAAGCGGCGTGCCATGCGGGAGACGAACCACGCCTGGCGGCCCACCATCCACACGTCCTCGTACAGGTCGCGGCCGCCGCGCCAGGCCGGGTCCCAGTTCTCGCCGGACATGTGGCCGACGATGAAGGTCGGTATGGTCCCCATGCCCGTCTCCGTGTGGGCGTCGAGGAAGTCCTCGAAGCGCGCGCACAGTTCGTCGTCGATACGGTCGGGCTCGGGGTGGAAGTCCGGCCAGTAGAAGAAGGACCGGGTGGTGTTGAGGCCGTGGTCGGCGAGCACGCGCAGTTCGTCGCGGACGGTCTTCGGGGCGTAGTTCCGCCACATCAGCGGACCGCCGGTGCGGGACCAGAAGTTGGCGCCGAGCCAGGGCAGGACGTCGGGCTGGTGGGTGAGCTGGGCGCTGTGGCGTCGCATGGTCCTTCTCGGGTGGTGGGGGTGCGGTTGGTGCGTGTTCTCGGGTGGTGGGGGTGCGGAGGGTGCGTGGCCGCAGGCTGTCGCGGCCGGGTGGTGGTCAGGCGGGTGCGGGCCCCGTGGACTCGCGGACGACCAGGCGGGGCCGTTCGGCGAGGGCGGTGTCCTCGACCTCCTCGCCGCACAGGGCGAGCAGCATGCGCGCGGCGGCCGCGCCGACTCGCTGCACCTGCTGGTCGACCGTGGTCAGCCGGGGGTGGAGCCAGCTGCCGAGCGGCAGGTTGTCGTAGCCGACGACGGACACGTCCCGGGGCACGGTCAGTCCGGCGCGCTGCGCGGTGCCGATGCCGCAGACCGCCATCGAGTCGTTGGCGTACACGATCGCGCTGGGCCGGTCGGCGGAGTCGAGGAGTGCCTCGGTGGCGCCGACGGCGCGCCGTTCGCTGAAGTCGGTGGGCAGGACCGCGAACGGGCGCAGCCCCGCCGCGCGCAGGGCGTCCTCGAAGGCCGCCCGGCGTACGCGGGTGTGCTGGAGCTCGGGCGGTCCGCTGACGTAGGCGACGCGCCGGTGGCCGAGGTCCAGCAGGTGCGCGACGGCCTCGGTGATGCCCGCTCCCTGATCACGCAGTCCGACGCGCGGGACGACGGCCGTGTCGTCGGGCGAACCGAGCAGCACCGCCGGCAGCCCGAGGCGGGCGAGCAGCGCGGGCCGGGCGTCGTCGTCGCGGGCGTCGGTGAGCAGGGCGCCGTCCACCCGGCCCTCGGCCGCGAGCCGCTCGTACAGCGCGTTCTCCTCACGGTGACCGCTGACCAGGTGGAGCAGCAGACCGTAGCCGCGCGGCGCCAGCTCGCCCTCTATGCCGGTGATCAGCTCACTGAAGTGCGGGTCGGAGCCGAGGACGTCCGTGGGGCGCCGCACCACGAGGGCGAGGCTGCGGGTACGGGCGTTGCGCAGCGCCGCGGCGGAGGCGCTGGGCGACCAGCCCAGTTCCAGCGCGGCGTCGAGGATGCGGCGGCGCGTCGCCTCGGAGAGCCGGCCCTTGTTGTTGAAGGCCTGGGACACGGCGGCCGTCGACACCCCGGCCGCCGCCGCGACCGCCTTGATGGTGGGCCGGCGTCCGGCCCGTTCGGCGGAAACGCTCACATCTTCACCGCCCCGCTGACCAGGGCCTGCTGCATGCGCTTCTGGAGGAGGGTGTAGACGGCCCACACCGGCACCAGCGTCAGCACCGTGCCCGCCGTGAGGACGCCGTAGTCCGTGCCGGTGATCGACTTCAGGGTGGGCAGCGCCACCTGGACCGTGCGCTGTGCCGGGTCGGGGCCGATGATGACCAGCGAGTACAGGTACTCGTTCCAGAAGGTCAGGAAGTTCAGCAGCAGCACGGTCGCGATGCCCGGCAGGCACATAGGTGTGTAGACGTGCCGCAGCACCGCGAAGGTGGACGCCCCGTCCAGCCGGGCGGCCTCCTCCATCTCCGGCGGGATGGTGCGCATGAACTGCACCAGGATCACCACCGACAGCGGCAGCGCGGTGGCCGGGAGGAACAGCACCATGAAGGTCCGGGTGTGGAACAGCCCGGTGGCCGCCGCGAGGAGGAAGGTGGGGAAGAGCGCCGCGAACGTCGGGATCAGGAAGCCCAGCGAGAAGACCTTCTCGACCACGCCCGCCAGGCGCCCCGTCGAACGCGCCAGCGCGAACGCGGCCGGGATCGCCAGCAGCAGCGTGAGCGCCAGCGAGAACAGGGTCACCAGCGCGGAGTTGACGACCGCGAGCCCGAGGTCGGCGCTCCCGAACGCGGTCCGGAAGTTGCCGAACCCGAGCGAGGACGGCGGGGCGAAGGGGCGCGCGAAGATCTCGTCGTTCGACTTGAACGCCGAGGCGAGGAAGTAGTACAGCGGGACGACGAGCAGCACCGCGTACGTCCACACCAGGATGTGGGCCGGGAGCCAGCGCTTGCCGAGCTTCATGAGTGCTGCTCCGATCAGTAGTTCTGGCCGAAGACGCGGCGGATCGTCAGCAGCCCGACGAGTCCGGCGAAGAAGAGGAGGACGCCGACGGTCTGGCTGTAGCCGAGGTCGGCGGCGATGAACGCCTTCTGGTAGACGAGGAACGACAGCGTGGTGGACGAGGTGCCCGGACCGCCCTGGGTGAGCAGCAGCACGTGCTGGGCGGAGCCGAACAGCGTCCACAGGAACTGGAGCATCGTCACCACGCCGACGTAGTCACGGATGACGGGGAAGTGGACCGACCACATGGTCCGCCAGTGCCCCGCCCCGTCGAGCTGCGCGGCCTCGCCCAGCTCGTCCGGCACGCTGCCCAGCCTCGCGGCGAACAGGACGGCGGTGAAGCCGATGCCGGCCCAGATGTCCAGGGCGATCAGGCAGGCCAGGGCCGTCGACGGCGAGGCCAGCCAGGCGTCGGCGAGGGAGCCGAGGCCGATGCTCTCCAGACCGCCGTTGAGCAGGCCGTCCGGGGAGAGGGCCGCGTAGAAGACCATCGCCTTCGCGGGCGTCGAGATCAGTCCCGGGATGAAGAGGAGGTAGCGGATGACCCGGTGTCCGGGTGGCCGCTGGGCCACGTAGTACCCCAGCATGAACGCGCAGACGATCATCACCGGGAGCGCGACGGCCAGCTGTATCGCGGTGTTGCGGACCGCGTCCCAGAACACCGGGTCGTCCAGCACCGTCCGGACGTTGTCGAGCCCGGCGAACGAGACCGGCTGGAGCATGCCGGGCCAGTGCAGGGCCGCGATCACGAAGATCGCGAGCAGCGGCCCGACCATGAAGACCAGGTACCACACCAGCGCGGGCACCGCGAGGACGGTGCCGCCCTGCCGGGGCCGGCGCCCGCCCGGGGCGGGGGAGGCGGGCGGGGCGGACCTCGGGGCCGCGCTCCCGCGCGTCGTCGTGAGCGTCGTCATGCGGTGACTCCCGGAGAGCGGGGGGAACGGGTGAGGGGGACGGAGGGGAACCGGGCGGCGGAGCCGGGGGTGTCCGAGCGGCTCATGCGGACCGGTACGCGGACTCGAGGGCGGCGCGCACGCGGGCCGGGCTGGTGCCCCGGGTGAACGACGTGCTGGTCGCGGTGATCAGCGGCTGCGCGGCGGCCGGCGGCACGTACACGTCGGGCAGGAGCACCTGGCTCACCCCCGAGCCGAGCCGCTGGGCCGCCCCGACCAGCGGGAAGCCGGTGCTGACGGCGTCCGTGCGCAGGGCCATGTCCCGGCCGCTCTCTGTCACGAACCGCGCGACGACGTCCTCCCGGTACATGAACCGCAGGAACTTCTCGACGTGCTCGATCTTGCGGACACCGTTGGGGCTGATCCAGAAGCCGATGAGGGTGTAGGCGCGGATGACGGTGGGACGGTCGTGCGGCGCCCCGTCGGCCAGCGGCCAGCCGCCGACCTCCGTGTGCCGGGCCACCTTCTCGGGCACCTTGGCCAGGGCGGAGGACATCGCCGACTGGACGGCCGCCTCCTCGGTGTTGAACTGCGTGGTCATCGAGTCGGACGTGAGGCCCTGGGCCTTGTCCGCGAAGACACCGGCGTCGCGCAGGTGCGTGAAGTACTCGATGCCCAGGCGTGCGCCGCGACCGGAGAAGTCCCCCGTGGAGTAGACGTGCCGGGCCTCCTCCTGGGAGAGGAAGGTCTGGATGATCTGGGCCAGCAGCTTCTGGCCGGTCCAGTCGTTGCCGCCCACGGTCACCGGGGCGATGCCCTTGGCGCGCAGCTTGCGGGCCGCGGCGATCAGCTGGTCCCCCGTGGCGGGGATCGCGTCGACCCCGGCCCGGTCCAGCAGGGCGCGGTTGTAGGCCACGGGCCAGTTCGTGGCGAAGTAGGGGAAGGCCCGGACCCGGCCCTTGTCGTCGGTCCAGTCGGCCAGCGCGGCGGGCAGGACGCGGCCGCGCAGTCCCCAGTCGTCCAGGTAGGGCTTGACATCGACGGTCGCGCCGACGTCCGTCCAGGCCAGCGTCTTGTCGTACAGGTTGACCATCACGACGTCGGCCTCCTTGCGGGCCAGCCGCGAGGTCTCGTAGACCTGCGCGAGGTCGTCGCCGTTGACGAGGTTCTTGACCTCGACCCCCGGGTTCTCCTCGCGGAAGCGGTCCACGGCCGCGAGATACGTGGGGGAGCCCGGCGCGGTGGTGCCGAGCTCGGTGTGGACGACGAGGGTGTCCGGGTCGGAGTCCGCCGACGCCAGCGACGAGCAGCCGGACAGAGCGGGCAGGGCAGCGGCCGCGGCCAGACCGGAACCGGTGGCGAGCAGTTCGCGCCGGGTCAGCGATGAGCGCACAGGGGTGGTCTCCAACCAAGCGGTTAACGATTGGTTAATCGATGTACCTCGTGAGGTGCGAGGACCATATGGAGTGCGGAGACCATGGTCAAGGGGGTGGCGGAGGGAGATCGGGGGGCCGGTCCCGGGCGCCTGGCGGAGGCAGGTTAGATACCAGCCCGGTATCATGCCTATATGGCGATGACACTCCGACTCCCCGAAGACCTCGACGCGAAGCTCACCGAGCGTGCGCGCCGAGAGGGCCGCAGCAAGCAGGAACTCGCCATCGAGGCCATCCGTGACGCTCAGGACCGGGCCGAGCTGAAGGTCGACGACGTCCTCGCCGAGCTGATGGACAGCGACGCGGAGATCCTGGACTACCTGAAGTGACCGCAGTGCGCTACGTCCAGCTCGACGAGATCCTGGCCATCGCCCGCGCGGTCAACGGTACCGAGCACAGTGTGCGGGACATGGGGCTTCTGGTCTCGGCGATCGAGCGGCCCCGGACCAATGTGTTCGGGGCCGAGCTGTATCCCACGCTGCACGAGAAGGCGGCGGCACTGCTGCACTCCGTCGCCCGACATCATGCGCTGATAGACGGCAACAAGCGCACCGCCTGGCTCGCCATGCGTGTCTTCCTGCGCTTCAACGGCGTCGAAGCCGGGACCGCCCCGCCGCCCGTCTCCGTGGCCGGCCCGTTCGTCGAGGAAGTCGCGCAGGACCACATCGACGTACCGGCCATTGCCAAGCGTTTGTCGAACTGGTTCCCCGTCTCCTGACGCTCGGCGTCGGGCCGGCCCGCAGCCCGGGGGTCACCAGTCGTGGACCGTGCCGTCGTGGAGGCGGTTCACCGGGAGGTAGGCCGCCTCGTAGGGGTGTGCGGCGGCCAGTTGCTCGTTCAGGTCCACCCCGAGGCCCGGTGCCTCGCCCGGGTGCAGGTGGCCGTTCTCGAAGGTGTACGCGTGGGGGAACACCTCCTCGGTGAGCGCGGTGTGCCCCGAGTACTCCTGGATGCCGAAGTTGTGCACGGCGAGGTCGAGGTGGACGGCGGCCGCCATGCCGACCGGGGAGATGTCCTCCGGCCCGTGGATCGCGCTCTTGATCTGGTACTGCGCGGCGAAGTCGAAGAGCTTGCGCAGCGGGGTGACTCCACCGAAGTGCGTGACCGCGGACCGCACGTAGTCGATCAACTGCTCGGTGATCAGGGTCTGGTAGTCGTGGACCGTGTTGAAGACCTCGCCGATGGCCAGCGGCGTCGTGGTGTGGCGGCGGACCAGGCGCAGCGCCTCCTGGTTCTCCGCGGGCGTGCAGTCCTCCAGCCAGAACAGGTGGTACGGCTCCAGGTCCTTGCCCAGGCGGGCGGCCTGGGCCGGGGTGAGCCGGTGGTGGGCGTCGTGCAGCAGCGGCAGTTCGGGGCCGAACTCGGCGCGCACCGCCTCCAGTACGGTCGGCATGTGGCGCAGATAGGCGTCGGTGTCCCAGTCCTCGACCAGCGGCCGGGCCTGCTGGTGCAGCACGGGGGAGCCGCTGTCGTCCGTGCTGGACACGCCGTAGACCGCCTTGAGTCCGGGGATGCCGGACTGCACGCGCACGGCGGGGTAGCCCTCGGTGAGGCGAGCGCGGACCGAGTCGAGGAGTTCGGGGATGTCCCGGCCGTTGGCGTGGCCGTAGGTCGCGACGCGGTCCCGGCTCGCGCCGCCGAGAAGCTGGTAGAGGGGCAGGCCCGCGGCCTTCGCCTTGATGTCCCACAGCGCCACGTCGACGGCGGCGATCGCGGCCATCGTGACCGGCCCGCGCCGCCAGTAGGCGCCCCGGTAGAGCGACTGCCAGGTGTCCTCGACGCGGTGCGGGTCGAGGCCGACGAGGAGGGGGACGACGTGGTCCTCCAGATAGCTGACCACGGCCAGTTCGCGGCCGTTGAGCGTGGCGTCGCCGAGGCCGACGAGTCCGTCGTCCGTGGTCAGCCTGAGGGTGACGAAGTTGCGGCCGGGGCTGGTGACGAGGACCTTCGCGTCCACAATTTTCATGGGGTCTTTCTTCCTTGATGCGGTGGTGAGGCCGTTCAGCCCTTGGAGGCGCCCGAGGTCAGGCCGGCCACCAGGTACTTCTGTCCGAGGACGGCGGCCAGGACGACGGGGACGGTGATGAGCGTCGCGGCGGCCATCAGACCGCCCCAGTCGGTGCTCGCGTACGAGATGAAGTTGAAGAGGGTCACCGGCACCGTCTGGGTGCGGTCGTCGGCGAAGACCAGCGCGAACATGAAGTTGTTCCAGCTGAAGACGAAGGCCAGCAGGGAGGCGGTGGCCGTGCCGGGCGCCGCGAGCGGCAGGGAGATGCGCCAGAACGCCCCGAACGCGCTCAGCCCGTCGGTGCGCGCGGCCTCCTCCAGCTCGACCGGCAGACCGGCGAAGAAGCTGATCATGATCCACATGATGAGCGGGACGGAGACGAACATCTGGCTGAGGATCAGCACGGTGTAGGAGCCGACGAGCCCCATCTGCGCGAACAGGTAGTACCAAGGCACGAGCAGCGAGATCGCCGGCACGATGCGTGCGACCAGGATCAGCGACCCCGTGCGGTGCATGGCGAAGCGCCCGACCGCCCAGGCCGCGGGCACCGCGATGACCGCGGAGAGCACGGTGGAGACGACGCCGACCAGCAGGGAGTTGCCCATCGACCGCAGGAGCTGCCCGGCCTCGACGATGCTCCGGAAGTTCTCCAGCGTGGGGCTGAACCACAGGCCCACGGACGGGTCCGTCACCTGGACGTTGGTCTTGAACGCGGCGGCGAACATCCACACCAGGGGCAGCGCGAAGACGAGCGTCACGACGGTGATGGCGATGCCGCGCAGCCACGACCGGGCGGTGCGCCGGCGCACATGTGCCGGAACGGGGGCGGAGGTGACGGGTGTAGGGGTGACGGTGGCACTCATGCGGTCTTCCTCCCGCCCCGGCGGCGCAGCAGCACCACGACGCCGACGATGAAGAGCGTGAACAGGACCAA